>NZ_JBVJVY010000025.1:0-132984 GCF_055603265.1 Streptomyces sp. NPDC037288 | reverse complement strand
CCCCAGCCGGTGATCACCCCGTCGGTGTACGGCTTCTTCGCCTCCAGGCCGAAACCGGTCGCCCGGTGCCGGCGCAGCTGCTCGACCTCCTGGAACGACCCCGGGTCCAGGAGCAGCTCGATCCGCTCCCGCGCGGTCAGCTTGCCCTTGGCGTGCTGCGCCTCGGTCGCCTTCTCGCTCGGGCCCGCCACGGCCTGGGCACGAATCTCGTGCAGCTCGGCGACCCGTCCGCGCGCGTCCGTCGGCTCGCCGGTCGGCTCACCCGTCGTCTCTTCCAAAACGGTCATGTAGCGACCTTACGAAGGATGCCAAGGAAAGCGAGCCGTCGATTCCGTACAGTCTCCGGCCCGGTTTCCTGGTGCCAGTGAACAGAACCATGGCGACATGCAGCCCTTCCGACTGCTCACAGGGCATCAGCGTTGTGGGGAGGACACAAAGACGTCATCCGAGAGCCACCCCACATTCGCACGGCACGGATGCCATCCCCAGAGTGACACGGACCCTCGGGCGGCGGTCCCGGGGGCACACACGCCCGGCGGGTGCTGTTGAAACTCGAACTAAATGGAGTTACCGTCGAAGCAGGTTGTTTAACCTTCAACAGATCGCTCGAACACTCCTTGGAGCACGACATGGGCTTCTTCAGCCGCAAGGACAGCACCCCCGCGACCACCGCCACGGCGACCGCCACGGGCCCCGACCTCACCACGCTGACCGGCGACTACACGATCGACCCGGCGCACACCACGATCGGTTTCGTCGCCCGGCACGCCATGGTCACCAACGTCAGGGGCGGCTTCCACGACGTCACCGGCACGCTGCACCTGGACGGGGCGGACCCCAGCAGGTCCACCGCCACGCTCGACATCAAGATGGACAGCATCGACACCGGCAACGCCGACCGGGACGGGCACCTGAAGTCGTCCGACTTCTTCAAGACCGACGAGTTCCCGGTCATGACCTTCCGCTCCACCAAGGCGCAGGCCCTGGGCGGCGACGACTACCGCGTCACCGGCGACCTCTCCCTGCTCGGCGTGACCAAGCCGATCACCATCGACCTGGAGTTCCACGGCGCCGCGAAGGACCCGTTCGGCAACGAGCGCGTCGGCTTCGAGGGCCGGGCCGAGATCCTCCGCTCGGAGTGGGGCCTGACCTGGAACGCGGCACTGGAGACCGGCGGCGTCCTCGTCTCCGACAAGATCAAGCTGAACTTCGGCATCTCGGCCGTCAAGAACGCGTGAGAACCACGGAGGCGGAGGGGGGACGAGGACCGCGCGGGTCGGCTTCAGAATCCGCCGCCGAAGTCGCCCCCGCCCCCGCTGTCCCCTCCGCCGAAGTCGCCGCCGTCCCCGAACCCGCCCCCGAAGTCCCCGGGGTCGAAGTCCGTGCCGGACACGTCGCCGCCCGTGTGATCGCCCCCGAAGTCACCGCCGTACCCGGAGCCGAAGTCGCCGTAGCCCGTGCCGTAGTCTGCGGCGTACGACGGCGTGGCCATGACGCTGCCGAGCAGGGTGCCGACGAGCAGGCCGGGCAGGATGCCGCCGCCGAAGTAGCCGCCCGCCCAGGGGCCGTAGGCGGGACCCGCGTCCCAGTACGGGCGGCGGCCGTAGTCCGTGTCGACCTCGCGGATCACCGGGTCGCGGCCGTCGGCCAGCCGAGTGGCGTCGGCCGCGCAGACGGGGACCTGACGCTCGGCGCCGCCGGGCGGGGTCCAGCCGGCGTCGGTCACCGAGGGGCCGTGACGCGGGTCGAAGAAGCAGGGCGGGCGGCGCTCGGGCAGGGGGCGGCCGTCGCGGCGGGCGGCCAGCCGGGCCAGGCAGAAGCGGCCGCCCTCCAGGGCCTCGGTGACCGTGCGCACGTCCTCCGGGCGGCTCGCCTGCGCCATGCGCTGTTTGGCGGTGTCGTAGGCGTCGAGGGCGTGCTCGTAGTCGGCGCGCATCGCGTCGTCGGCGCCGGGCCCGGCCGGCTGGAAGTCGAGGCGGTCCAGTTCCTCGCCGAAGGCGGTGATGTCCTCGTCCACGACCACCCGGAGACGGTCGAGGGCGGCCCGCTGTTCTTCCTCGCGGCGGCGGCGGTTGCGGCGGACCAGCGCGTACGCTCCCACGCCGCCCGCGACCACCACCGCACCGACCGCGATCAGGGCCGCACCCGACACGCCGCCGCCTCCGCCGCCCCAGCTCTTCGGGGCGTGGCCGCCCATGTTGGCCAGGGCTCGGTCGGTGAAGTCGGTGAGCTGGGCCTTGGCCGGCTCGCCCTGGACGCTCGTCACCAGGTTGCGCCGGGCCGTCGCCGACATGACGGAGGCGTCGGCGCGGGCGTCGAAGCGGTCGCCGAGACGGATGCCGTACAGGCCGGTGATGCCGGTGGCCGCGCGGAGCCGGGAGAACAGGTTCGCCGTCGGGTAGTCGGCGGGGAGCACCGCGATGAACAGTGGTTTGTCCGCGTCCTTGATGCGTTTGGCGAGCGCGTCGGCGTCCGCCTTCGACAGCTGGGCCGAGGCGGCCGGGTCGACGTAGACCGGGCCCTTGCTCAGGGCCTGGGCGATCGTGGAGACGCCGGTCTGCGCGCTCGCCGCGGGCGCGAACAGGGTCGCCATGGTCAGGGCGAGGGCGGCCAGCAGCAGTGCTGGGAGGCTTCGGGTCCGCAGGACGGCCTTCATGCTTCGAAGCTACCCGAAGCCTCCCGTCATCGGGCGAACGGCCTCGGTTACACGGCCCGGTACGCCTCCGTCAGCCTCTCCACCGCCCTTCCGTACCGCCCGGTCGTCAGCAGGTGGTCGGCGTCGGCGAAGGGTTTCGCCACCGCCGGTGTCATCCGCTCCCCCACCCGGTTCTGGACGATCAGCCGCGCCTTGGTCACCAGCGCGCGGCCGGCCCGGTCGGCGCCCGCCCGTTCGGCCGCCGTCGCCGCCGCAGCCAGCGCCTTCAGGGCGGCCGTACCGCCGCGCGGGACACCGGTGCGCGTGGTCAGGCCCCAGCCGTACGGGAACTGGGGGTCGTACGACGTGTCGCCCACGTTGATCGGCAGTTGCGACTCGGACTTCGGCCAGGTGACCGGCAGCTGTCCGGTGAAGGGCCGCTTGCCGTAGAGGACGTCGGCGACGCCCTCACCCTCGGTGCCGGGCAGCCAGGAGGCCACCAGCGCGTCGATCGTGCCGAGCCGGTCGCCGACCAGCTGCGGGCGGCCGGAGACGATCAGCACCGCGCACTTCATGGCCGCGCACACCCTGTCCACGGCCGCCCGGTCGGCGGCGGACAGCTGCAGGCCGTGGCCGTTGCCGACGTCGCCGACGCCCTCGGCGTACGGGGTCTCACCGACGACGACCACGCCGACGTCGTAACCCCCCAGAGGTGCCGAGGCGTCCTTGGAGTACGTGACGTCCCCGCCGGCCTCGCGCATGCCCCGCAGGATGGTCGTGCCCCGGGTGTGGGTGCCGGACGCGCCCTGCCAGGTGACGGTCCAGCCGCCGGTCTGGTTGCCGAGGTCGTCGGCGTTCGACCCGGCGACGTACACCTTCTCGCTCTTCTTCAGCGGCAGGACGTTGCCGCTGTTCTTCAGCAGGACCTGCGACTCGGCGGCTGCCCGGCGGGCGACCGCGCGGTGGGCCGGGGAGCCGATGGCGGCGGCGCCGCTGGTGTCGGCGTAGGGGTGCTCGAAGAGGCCGAGCCTGAACTTCTGGGTGAGGATGCGGGAGACGGCGTCGTCGATCCGCCGCTCGCTGATCCGGCCCGCCCTCACCTCGTCGACGAGGGTGGTGCCGAAGTCCTTGTACCCGTACGGCACCATCATCATGTCGACGCCCGCGTTCACCGCCGTGCGGACGTGGGCGGCGTAGTCGCCGGGGAGCTGGTCGATGGCGTTCCAGTCGCTGATGACGAAGCCGGCGAAGCCCATCCGGCCCTTGAGCACGCCGTTGATCATGTCGCCGCGGGCGTGCATCCTCACCGCGCCCCGGCCGTCGCCGGCGATGTCGAGGGAGGAGTACGACGGCATGACCGTGCCGATGCCCCGCTCGACGGCGGTCCGGTACGGCGCCAGGTGGAGGTCCTCCAGTTGCTGCCGGGTGACCGTGGTGACGCCCTGGTCGATGGTGTAGGTGCCGGTGGTGGAGGAGCCGTAGGCGGTGCCGCCGTCGCCGACGAAGTGCTTGGCGGTGGCGAGCACCTTGTCGTTGCGGCTCAGGTCCCGTCCGTCGGCCCGGCCCTGGAGGCCCTGGATGACGGTTTCCATGGACCGCACGAGGGCCGGGTCCTCACCGAAGGACTCGTAGGCGCGGCCCCAGCGTTCGTCACGGCTCACGCACAGGCAGGGTGCGAAGTCCCAGGGGATGCCGGTGGCGCGGACCTCGGCGGCCGTCACCTCGCCCGTCTTCTCGGCGAGTTGGGGGTCCCGGGTGGCGCCGAGGCCGATGTTGTGCGGCATGATCGTGGCGCCGGTCAGGTTGTTGTGGCCGTGGACCGCGTCGACGCCGTAGACCAGCGGGACCTGGAAGCGGGTCGCCCGCGCCCGGAGCTGGAAGCCGTCGATCATCTCGGCCCAGGCCTCTGGGGTGTTGGGCGTGGGCGTGGAGCCGCCGCCGGACAGCAGCGAACCGAGTGCGTACGTCGCGACGTCACCACCGCTGCCGACGGCCCCGCGCTCGGCCTGCGTCATCTGCCCGGCCTTCTCCTGCGGGGACATCCGGGAGAGCAGGTCGGCGACGCGCTCGCGCACGGGCAACTCGGCGTTCAGGTAGGGCAGTCCATGGGCGTCGACGACGATCTGCGGGTTCTCGTCGGGGGCCTTGGCGCCGGTGACCGTGAGCTTGAGCGGGATGGTCTCGGCCGGTTCGGCGGCCTTGTCCTTGCGGGTGGGCACCTCGATGGTCCGCGCCGCGCCCGAGGCGGTGCCGGCCGGGAAGGTGAGGGTGCCGGAGACGGGCGGGTAGTCCTGGCCGGCGGTGGCGGTGCCGCCCTGGGTGGTGTACGTGACCGTCACGGGGTCGTCGACGGGCCGGTCGCCGGTCGTGGCCAGGGTGACCTTCACCTTGGCGGTGCCGCCCTGCCGGACCGGGTAGACGGGCGCGTCGGTGCTGACGGAGGCGCGCAGCGACTGGTCGGCCCCGCCGTACAGCTCGACGTCGTCCATGGCGAAGTCGCCCTTGGTGCCGGGCGGGAGGGTGACGGCGTACCCCCACGTCCGTGTGAGACCGAGGATGTGGTCGATGCCGCCGACGGGCTGGTAGTCGGTGCGGTACTGGAAGTCGGTGAAGGGGATCTCGATGCGCTTCCAGCCGGTGAAGTCGTCGGTGAAGGAGGTCGTCCAGAGTTCCGAGGCCTCGCCGTTCGCGCCGCCGTCCTTGATCTCGAAGGCGATCTTCCTGCCGTTGTCCCGGCCGTCCCACCAGAAGCGGACGCCCTGGTGGGCGGACCAGTCGTGGGCGGGCCGGTCGGCGGCGAAGTCATGGGTGAAGCCGCCGTAGCCGCTGATGTCGTAGGTGCCGGTGAGGACCTTGGCGCCCTCGGGGGCGTCGGCGCGGTCGGCGAGGTGGAGGGCGGGCGGGTCGTCGGCGTCGCTCCCCCAGGTGAAGATGCCGTCGGCGGGCTGGGAGGCGAAGGGGACCTCGCCCTCGAAGCGGTCGACGGGGACGGGTGACGGGTCGCCTGCGGCGTGGGCGGCGGACAGGGGCAACAGGGCGGCGATCAGGGCCCCGGAGACGAGCAGGGCGGTTCGCGGCATAGACCTTCCCTCGGCTCTCGCGGTTCACTCATGGCTTAGATCACGCCGTGAGTTAACTAACGGCCCACAGACCCGTCAAGACGTCAGGTCAGCCATTCCCCCGCGGCTCCAGCAGACGAGCGGACAGCGCGATTCATGGAAACGACGGTCGCCATGCTGCGCTTCCCGGCTTCGCGGCCCATGGTAGGGCTATGACCACACCGCAGGATCTTTTCCTCGTCTGCCTCGACGTGCCCGGCGATCATCCCGTCGAGCAGGGTGATCTGTCGCTGGCGCTCGCGGGGGCCGAGCTGATCGATCTGCTCGGCGCGCGGGCCCTCGTCCTGGACGGTGAGCGCATCGTGCCCGGCCCGGTGCTGACCACGGGTGACCGGATGCTGGACGAGGCCGGGGCGGCGCTGGTGCGGAAGGAGCCCTACGAGACGGTCGAGGACTGGCTGTGGCGCCGGGGGGAGGGGCTGGCCGTGGCCTATCGCGACGCGCTGGACGCCGAGGGACAGCTCTCGGGGAAGCGGCAGCGCTGGCCCCGCCGCGCCGACAAGACGGCGGCCGACACCCCGGCCCGGCGGCATGCCGCCGACCGCTGGTGGTCCCGTGAGCCGGTGCTCACCGGGCTCGGCGCCACCCTGGGCATCCAGGGCGAGCGGCCGTCCGAGGAGAGGCCCGGCGACGAGGCGGTCGTCACCGTCCTGGTGGCGGTCGGCGACGCGGTGACCGAGCTGGAGGCCGTGCGTGAGCGGCGGCGCATCGAGAACGTGGCCTTCGACAACATCTGGCGGGCGCCCTGACCGTCAGAAGACCAGCTGGCCGATGCCCATCAGGTTGCCCTCGCTGTCCCGGAACCAGGCGGCCCGCTCCCCGCGGGCGCCCTTGCTCGGGTAGTTGCCCTCGATCTCGGCGATGCCGTCCCGGGTGCGGAAGCCGGGCGCGTCCACGTCCTCGAACACCACCCCGCGCCGCCTCAGCTCCGCGACGACCGCGTCCAGGTCGTCGACCTCGAAGCCCATCTGGGTGAAGGTGCCGGGCGAGGCCCCGGTGGAGCGGAACACCACGAAGTCGATCCCGCCGCACCGGTACAGCAGCCCGCCGGGGCGTTCGTCGACGGGTTCGAGGCCGAGCTTGTCGGCGTAGAAGCGCCGGGCCCGCTCCAGGTCCCCGGCGGGCAGCCGGGTGGCCACGCGGGCCCGGGACAGCAGATCGGCGTTGTCTGTGGTCATGCCTCCACTGTGACTACTCCGCCGGCTCCACGCCCGCCCGCAGCAGGCCGTACGTGTACGCGTCCTCCAGGGCCTGCCAGGAGGCGGCGATGACGTTTTCGGCCACGCCGACCGTGGACCACTCGCCGGAGCCGTCCGAGGTGGAGATCAGGACCCGGGTGGTGGAGGAGGTGCCGTGCTTGCCCTCCAGGATGCGGACCTTGTAGTCGACCAGGTCGAGCTTGGCCAGCTGCGGGTAGATCTTCTCCAGCGCGACGCGCAGGGCGCGGTCGAGGGCGTTGACCGGGCCGTTGCCCTCCGCGGTGGCGACGATCCGCTCCCTCTTGGCCCACAGCTTGACGGTGGCCTCGTTGGCGTGGGTGCCGTCGGGGCGGTCTTCGACGATCGCCCGCCAGGACTCCACGTCGAAGTACTTCAGCGGGCGGCCCTCCACCTCGGTGCGCAGCAGGAGTTCGAAGGAGGCGTCGGCGGCCTCGTACGTGTAGCCGTTGAGCTCCCGCTCCTTCACGCGCTCGACCACCCGGCCGATCAGCTCCCGGTCGCCGCCGAGGTCGATGCCGAGCTCCTTGCCCTTCAGCTCGATCGAGGCGCGGCCGGCCATGTCGGAGACGAGCATGCGCATGGTGTTGCCGACCAGCTCGGGGTCGATGTGCTGGTACAGGTCCGGGTCCACCTTGATCGCGGAGGCGTGCAGGCCGGCCTTGTGCGCGAAGGCGGAGACCCCGACGTAGGGCTGGTGGGTGGACGGGGTGAGGTTGACGACCTCGGCGATGGCGTGCGAGATCCGGGTCGTCTCGCGGAGCTTGCCGTCGGGCAGCACCTTCTTGCCGTACTTCAGCTCCAGTGCGGCGACGACCGGGAAGAGGTTGGCGTTGCCGACGCGCTCGCCGTAGCCGTTGGCCGTGCACTGCACATGGGTGGCGCCCGCGTCGACGGCGGCGAGTGTGTTGGCGACCGCGCAGCCGGTGTCGTCCTGGGCGTGGACGCCGAGCCGGGCGCCGGTGTCGGCGAGGACGGTGGAGACGACGGCGTGGACCTGGGCGGGGAGCATGCCGCCGTTGGTGTCGCAGAGGATGACGACGTCGGCGCCGGCCTCCGCCGCCGTACGGACGACCGCCTTGGCGTACTCGGGGTTGGCGCGGTAGCCGTCGAAGAAGTGCTCGCAGTCCACGAACACCCGGCGGCCCTGGTCCTTCAGGTACGACACGGTGTCGCGGACCATCTCCAGGTTCTCGTCCAGGGTGGTGCGCAGGGCCAGCTCCACATGCCGGTCGTGCGACTTGGCGACCAGGGTGATCACCGGGGCACCGGACTGCAGCAGGGCCTTGACCTGCGGGTCCTCGGCGGCTTTGGCGCCGGCGCGGCGGGTGGCGCCGAAGGCGACCAGCTGGGCGTGCTTGAAGTCGATCTCCGCCTGCGCGCGGGCGAAGAATTCGGTGTCGCGCGGGTTCGCGCCGGGCCAGCCGCCCTCGATGAAGCCCACGCCGAAGTCGTCCAGGTGCCGTGCGATGGCGAGCTTGTCCGCGACGGTGAGGTTGATTCCCTCGCGCTGCGCGCCGTCGCGCAGCGTCGTGTCGAAGACGTGGAACGAGTCGTCGAGCTCGCTGGTTGCCGTCTCGGTCATGGTCTCAAGGCTCCTGTTGTGAATCTTCGGTCTTACCGGAATGACCGGCTCCACCGTCCCCCCAATGGTCCCTCGCGCTGCGCTCCCGGCTGAAGGTGGGCCGGAAAACGAAAAAACCCCTCGCGGGTGCGAGAGGTCTGCGCGCGGGTCGAGGACGACGGTGGCCACCCGCACCTGTTCGTACGAGGTGGTCACTGCGGACCGGCGCGCCTGCTGCCCATAATCATGGCGAACGAGAGCACGGGGGCAGTTTGGCACAACCCCGCCCCCGGCTCGCCGCCCGTCTCAGGATGCGGGCGTCAGACTGGACTCCCCGGAGCCCGCTCCGGCTTCCTGGCCGGCCTTCACGCGGGTCAGATCCAGGTCCCGCGTCTCCCGCATGGTGACGTACACCACGAGGGACACGGCGGCACAGCCCGCCACGTACCAGTAGAAGCCGGACTCGGTCCCGGCCTTCTTGAACCACAGGGCGATGTATTCCGCGGTACCGCCGAAGAGGGCGTTGGCGAGGGCGTACGGCAGGGCCACGCCGAGCGCGCGGACCCCGGTCGGGAACAGCTCGGCCTTCACGCAGGCGTTGATCGAGGTGTAGCCGGTGACGACGACCAGCGCGAGCAGGGCGAGCCCGAGGGCCGGCCAGTAGCCGTCCACGTGCTTGAGCAGGGTCATGACGGGCACCGTGAGGAGGGTGGAGCCGACCGCGAAGGTGATCAGCAGCGGGCGCCGGCCGATCCGGTCGGAGAGGGCGCCCGCGAGGGGCTGGAGCGCGGCGAAGACGATCAGGGCGGTGAAGGACACGAGCGTCGCCGTCTGCTTGGACAGGCCGGCCGAGTTGGACAGGTACTTGGTCAGATAGGTGGTGTAGGTGTAGTACGCGACCGTGCCGCCCATGGTGAGGGCGATGACCAGGAACGCCTCCCGCTTGTGCGCCCACAGCGCGCGCAGGGTGCCGCGCTCCTCGGCGTGCGAGTCGTCCTCCTCGTACACCTCGCTCTCCAGCATGTTGCGCCGCAGGTAGAAGATGACGGCGGCGCCGAGCGCGCCCACGACGAACGGGATGCGCCAGCCGTAGCTGTGCAGGGCGCTGTCGGACATGGTCCGCTGCAGGATGATCTGCAGGCCGAGGCCGACGATCTGGCCGGCGGTCATGGAGACGTACTGGAAGCTGGAGGCGAAGCCGCGCCTCTTCGGGTCCGAGGCCTCGGTCAGGTAGGTGGCGCTGGCCGCGTACTCGCCGCCCACGGACAGGCCTTGCAGCAGGCGGGCGACGAGCAGCACCAGCGCGCCGCCGTAGCCGGCGACCGCGTAGGTGGGGGCGACCGCGATGAGGACCGCCGACGCCGACATCAGTGTGACGGTCAGCGTCAGCGCCGCCTTGCGGCCCTTGCGGTCACCGACCCTGCCGAGCAGCCAGCCGCCCACGGGCCGCATGAAGAACCCGACGGCGAAGATGCCCGCGGTGTTCATGAGTTGGGCGGTGGGATTGCCGCTCGGGAAGAACGCGCCGGCGAAGTAGGTGGCGAAGCTCGCGTACACGAACCAGTCGAACCACTCGACCATGTTGCCCGCCGAACCGACCCAGATCTTCTTCCAGTGTTGTCCCATGGGCCGTTACTTGCCCGGCCCGGGAGGAAACGATTCCTTTACCCGCGCCCCGCGGGAGCGTGGAAACCGCGCAGGCAACCACGACGGCGCCGCGGTTACGGCGCGAGGAGCGCATCCTCGATGAACTCCCGTACGTGCGCCAGCACGTGCCCGCGGTCAGTCCCGCGCAGCCCGATCGCGACGTGGATGGAGAAACCGTCGAGCAGCGCACGCAGCCGGGAGGCGAAGCGATCCGCGTCCACCCGGCGGAACTCACCCCTCGAAACGCCCTCTGCGATCAGCGCGACCAGGTCCCGGTGCCACGCCCCCTCGATCGCCGCCTGCCGGAGGCGGGCTTGCTCGTCCGCGTTCTGCGAGCGGTTCCAGACCTCCAGCCACAGCGTCCAGTGCGGATCGCGGTGGCCGTCGGGCACGTACAGGTCGACGTAGGCGGAAAGGCGCTCGCTCGCGGTCCCGGAGCCGGTGAGCAGCCGGCCCCGCTCCCCGCCCAGCCGCCCCTCGCTCCACTCCAGGGTCTGCAGCAGCAGTTCGTCCTTGGAGCGGAAGTAGTACAGGAGATGGCCGCTGCTCATGCCGACCTGGCGGCCGAGCGCCGCCATGGTGAGCTTCTCCAGACCGCGTTCGGCGATCATGTCCATGGCGGCGGCGAGAACCTCCTCGCGCGGCGGCGCGTTCTTCCGCGCCCGGGCCGCACCGGCCATCCCTGACTCCTACACGTTCATGCCTTCGGCTGCTGCTGGGTGATGCAGTGGATGCCGCCCCCACCCGCAAAGATCGTACGCGCGTCCACCAGGGTGACCGTCCGCTCGGGGAACAGGCGGCGGAAGATACCGGCGGCGATCTCGTCGCGCGGGTCGTCGAAGCCGCACAGGACGACGCCGCCGTTGCAGAGGTAGTGGTTGATGTAGGAGTAGTCGGCCCAGTGTCCGTCGGCCTCCAGGGCGGCCGGGGCGGGGACCTCCACGACCTCCAGGCGGCGGCCACGCGCGTCGGTCGCCGCCTTCAGGATGCCGATGACCTCCTTGGTGACCTCGTGGTCGGGGTGGGCGGGGTCCGGCTGGGAGTGCGCCACGACGACACCCGGCCGTGCGAAGGCGGCGACGATGTCGACGTGGCCGAGGGTGCCGAAGCCGTAGGGAGGGTAGTCGCCGGTCAGACCGCGCGGCAGCCAGATCGCCTTCTCCGTGCCGAGGTGGGCGTGGATCTCGGCCTCGACCTGCTCCTTCGACCAGTGCGGATTGCGCTCGGGGCCCAGCTGGACCGTCTCGGTGAGCAGCACCGTGCCCGCGCCGTCGACGTGGATCGCGCCGCCCTCGTTGACCAGCTTCGAGGCGTACGTCCTGGCGCCCGCGAGGTCGGAGACATACGCGGCGATCTTGGAGTCGTGCTCCCAGCGGGCCCAGTCCTGCGCGCCCCAGCCGTTGAACGTCCAGTCCACGGCGGCCAGTTCACCCCTACCGTTGGTGAGGAAGGTGGGCCCGATGTCCCGCATCCAGGCGTCGTCCAGGTCCCGCTCGACGGTGTCGACGTCCGGGCCGAGCAGCGCCTGCGCCTCGGCCGACTGGCCGGGGCCGCAGACCACGGTCACGGGCTCGAAGCGGCGGATCGCACGGGCCACCGAGGCCCAGGCGGCGCGGGAGGCGGCGAGGTCGTCCGGGTCGTCGAAGGTGGGGTTGGGGCCCGGCCACGCCATCCAGGTGCGCTCGTGCGGGGTCCACTCGGCGGGCATGCGGAAGCCGTCGGCGGCGGGGGTGGTCATGTGAGATCCCTGATGGTTAGAGGAAGTACAGGCGGTTGAGGGAGACGGAGTCGGCGGGCTCGGAGCTGAGCGGATCGCCGTCGAGGGTGACCAGACCGGTGCGCCGGTCGACGTCGACGGCTCCGATACGGGCGTTCAGCCGCAGGTCGGCGGGGCCGATGCCCCGGGTGCCGCGCACGGCGACCCGGCGCCGCCGGGTGGGCATCGTGTCGTTGCCCTGGTCGACGGCCGCCTGGGCGACGAACGCGACGGAGATGTCGGCGGCCGTGGCGCCGTACGAGCCGAACTGCGGGCCCAGGACGAGGGGTTCGCAGGTGTCGGTGGCCGCGTTGGGGTCGCCGACCACGCCGTACGCCGGGAAGCCGGACTTCAGCACCAGCTGCGGCTTGGCGCCGAAGTACTCCGGGCGCCACAGCACGATGTCCGCGAGCTTGCCGACCTCGATCGAGCCGATCTCGTGCGCGAGGCCGTGGGCGATGGCCGGGTTGATCGTCAGCTTGGCCATGTAGCGCAGGACGCGGGCGTTGTCGTCGCCCTCGCCGTCGCCCTCCAGGGGGCCCAGCTCGGCCTTCATCTTCCCGGCCATGGCGAACGTACGGCGGACCGTCTCACCGGCGCGGCCCATGCCCTGGGCGTCGGAGGAGGTGATGCCGATCGCGCCCAGGTCGTGCAGCACGTCCTCGGCGCCCATCGTGCCGGCCCGGATGCGGTCGCGGGCCATCGCGGCGTCGCCGGGCAGGTCCGGCTTGAGGTCGTGGACGGAGACGATCATGCCGTAGTGCTCGGCGACCGCGTCCCGGCCGAAGGGCAGGGTCGGGTTGGTGGAGGAGCCGATCACGTTGGGGACACCGGCCATCTTCAGCACGTTCGGCACGTGTCCACCGCCGCAGCCCTCGATGTGGAAGGCGTGGATGGTGCGGCCCTCCAGCACCTTCAGGGTGTCCTCGACCGACAGGCACTCGTTCAGGCCGTCGCTGTGCAGGGCGACCTGGACGTCGTGCTCCTCGGCGACCCGCAGCGCGGTGTCCAGGGCGCGGGTGTGGGCGCCCATGTCCTCGTGCACCTTGAAGCCGGAGGCCCCTCCCTCGGCCAGCGCCTCGATCAGGGGCGCGTCGTGCGACGACGAACCCCGGCCCAGGAAGCCGATGTTGACCGGCCAGGCGTCGAAGGCGTTGAAGGCGTGGCGCAGTGCCCAGGGCGAGTTGACGCCGACGCCCCACACCGGGCCGAACTCCTGCCCGATGATCGTGGTCACCCCGGAGGCGAGGGAGGCCTCCATGATGCGCGGCGACAGCAGATGGACGTGGGTGTCGACGGCCCCGGCGGTGGCGATGAGCCCCTCGCCGGACACGATGGAGGTGCCGGTGCCGACGACCACGTCGACGCCGTCGAGGGTGTCGGGGTTGCCGGCGCGTCCGATGGCGCAGATCCGGCCTTCCCGGATGCCGACGGACACCTTGCGGATGCCCTGCGCCGCGTCGATCACGACGACGTTGCTGATCACGACGTCGCAGGTCTCGCGGACGGCGGCGGCCTTGAGGTGCAGTCCGTCACGGGCGGTCTTGCCGAAGCCGGCCAGGAACTCGTCGCCGTAGCGCTGGGAGTCGGACTCGACGCGGATGGTCAGGCCCGAGTCGCCGAGGCGGACGCGGTCGCCGGCGCGGGGGCCGTGGGTGGCTGCGTAGGCGTGCGGGTCGATGTGGATCGCCCGGCTCACCTCGCGTCCCTTCGAGCGGCTCATCGCCTTTCGCCTCCGTCCGTCGTCGCTCCCAGGTATCCGCAAGCGGCGGCCCTGCGCAGGGCCTCGTCCTTCGCGCCGGGCGCGTCCAGCGGCCCGTCGACCAGTCCGGCGAAGCCGACGGCGATCCGCTCGCCGCCGATCGGCACCAGCCCGACCTCCTCGTTCTCGCCCGGCCCGAACCGGACCGAGGATCCGGCGGGTACGGCGAGCCGCATGCCGTAGGCCTTGTGGCGCTCGAAGTCCAGGCGCGGGTTGGCCTCGAAGAAGTGGAAGTGGGAGGTGACGGAGACCGGCACGGTCGCGGTGTTGGTGACCGGCAGCCGGACGACCGGAGCGGGGTCGGTGTGCTGGGGCCCGGGCAGCAGCGCGCCCGGTGCCCGCTCGCCGAGGCCGCCGCCGATGGGGTCGGAGACCACCGCGAGCCGGGAGCCGTCGTCGAAGACCGCCTCGACCATCACCTCGGTGACGACGTCGGCGACGCCCGGCAGTACGTCCTCGGGGCCGAGCACGGACCGGGCCGCGTCGATGGCCTCGGCGAGCCGCCTGCCGTCCCGGGCCGCCTCGCACACGGTGTCCGCGATCAGCGCGGTCGCCTCCGGGACGTTCAGCCTGAGGCCGCGCGCCCGGCGGGCCCGGGCCAGCTCGGCGGCTCCGAAGAGCAGCAGCCGGTCACGTTCCGTGGGGGTGAGTCTCACGTCGCGGCACCTCCTTGCCATCACTCGATTAGAGCACCACTCTAAACACAGAATTCTTGAAACAGAAGCATTGACTGCAGGGCGAGGCTTCGCGGACATTGAACGTCGCTCTAACTCTCTGGCGGTAGTCGAAGGAGACCAGCCATGCCGATAGAACAGCGCGGAGTCGACACCATCCCGGACGAGGAGCGGACCAGCGGTCCGCGCGACCTCGTCTCGATCCTGCTCGGCTCCAACCTCTGCCTCGGAGTGATCATCTTCGGGTGGCTGCCGCCGTCCTTCGGGCTCGGCTGGTGGGCGTCGGTGAGCGCGGTCGTGGCAGGCACGGTGGTCGGTACGGCCGTCACGGCCCCGCTCGCCCTCATCTCCCTGCGCACCGCGACCAACCTGTCCACCTCCTCCGGCGCCCAGTTCGGCGTCCGGGGCCGGCTGGTCGGCTCGGTGGTCGGTCTGCTGCTCGCCCTCGGCTACACGGCGCTGACCGTGTGGATCGGCGGCGACGTGATGCTGAGCGTGCTCGGCCGGCTCTTCGGGGTGCCGGCGGACGGGGTGTCGTACGCCCTCGTCTACGCGGTGCTCGCGGCGGCGACCGTCGCGGGCGCGGTGTACGGCTACCGGGTGCTGCTCGCCATGTCCCGCGTCCTCGCCATCGGCATGACGGCCCTGCTGGTCCTCGGGATCGTCGCCTACGCCCCGCACTTCACCACCGCGGCGCTACCCGACGCGGGCGGCTATCTGCTCGGCTCGTTCTGGCCGACGTGGTTCCTGGCGGCGGTCGCCGCGGGCCTGTCCGGTCCCATCGCCTTCATCACCCTGCTCGGCGACTACACCCGCTACATCTCGCCGTCCCGGCACTCCAGCCGCCGGGTGCTGCACGCCACCTGGCTCGGGCTGATCCTCGGCCTGCTGGTGCCGCAGCTGTTCGGCACCTTCACGGCGTACGCCGCCCACTCGGCCACCGACTACGCGGGCCCGCTGGTGGTGGCCTCCCCCACCTGGTACCTGGTCCCGCTGCTGCTGTCCGCGTCCGCCGGCTCGGTCGGCAACGCCGGCCTGATGCTGTACTCCATGGGCCTGGACCTGGACGCGATCCTGCCGAAGGCCTCCCGCGCCCGGGCCACCTACACGGTCGCCGTCGTCGCCACGGTCTGCGTCTTCGTCGGCCACTACGCCTGGAACGCGCAGTCCGCGATGACGTCCTTCGTGCTGCTGCTCACCGCCATCGGCACCCCGTGGGCCGTCATCACCCTCATCGGCTTCGCCCGCTGCCGGGGTGTGTACGACGCCGACGCCCTGCAGGTCTTCAACCGCCGTTCGCAGGGCGGTGTCTACTGGTACCGGGCGGGGTGGAACGTACGGGCGACCGTGTCCTGGGCGCTGGGTGCCGGGGTCGGCCTGCTGGCGGTGTCCCTGCCGACGTACCAGGGACCGCTGCTGCGCCTGACCGGCGGGGTGGACTGCAGCTTCCTGCTGTCGGGCGCGGTCGGCGGGGTGGTGTACCTGCTGCTGACGTTGCGCACGGAACGGACGAGGGCCGCCCTGGAACCCGGCGGGGAACCCGAGGCGGCCCTGAGCGTGTCCGGCAACGGCTAGCCGATCTTGTGCATCCAGCCGTGCTTGTCCTCGGCCGTCCCGCGCTGGAGGTCGAGGAGGGCCTGGCGCAGGCGGACGGTGACCTCGCCGGGGGTGCCGTCACCGTGGGTCCAGGCGTCCGTCTTGGTCTTGACGTGACCGATGGGCGTGACCACGGCGGCGGTGCCGCAGGCGAAGACCTCGGTGAGCGCGCCGGAGGCCGCGTCCTCGCGCCACTGCTGGAGGGTGACCACGCCCTCCTCGGCGGTGTAGCCGAGATCGCGGGCGACCTGGAGCAGGGAGTCGCGGGTGATCCCCTCCAGGATCGAGCCGGTCAGCTCCGGGGTGACGATCCGGTCGCCGTAGACGAAGGCGACGTTCATGCTGCCGCTCTCCTCGACCTTGGTGCGGGTGACCGCGTCCAGGTAGACGACCTGGTCGCAGCCGTGCGCGGCGGCCTCGGCCTGCGGGAGCAGGGAGGCGGCGTAGTTGCCGCCGGTCTTGGCGTCACCGGTGCCGCCGGGGACGGCACGGACGTGGTCCTCGGAGACCCAGATGGTGACCGGCTTGACGCCACCGGCGAAGTAGGCGCCGGACGGCGAGGCGATGAGCATGAACAGGTACTCGTTCGCCGGGTGCACGCCGAGCGCCGCCTCCGTGGCGAACATGAACGGGCGCAGGTACAGCGACTGCTCGCCGCCGTGCGGCGGGACCCAGTCGACGTCCTGGGTGAGCAGCGCGTCCAGCGCGGCGATGAAGAGCTCCTCGGGCAGCTCGGCCATGGCCATGCGGCGGGCGGAGTTGCGGAAGCGGCGGGCGTTCGCCTCGGGGCGGAACAGCGCGATCGAGCCGTCGGGCTGGCGGTAGGCCTTCAGCCCCTCGAAGATCTCCTGGCCGTAGTGCAGGACGTGGGTGGAGGGGTCGAGGGAGATCGGGCCGTACGGGACGAGCTGGGCGTCGTGCCAGCCGCGGCCCTCGGTCCACTTGATCGTCACCATGTGGTCGGTGAAGTGGCGGCCGAACCCGGGGTCGGCCAGGATCGCCTCGCGCTCGGCGGCGGCGAGGGGGCTGGCGGAGGGCTTGAGCTCGATCGTGGGCGTCGTCATGTGTTGTCCTTCACCGGTTGTAGTGACAGGCCGCTTATACATCCCGCACACGGCCGGTGGCCGGTGATAGGACGTCCGAGCATTCCCTCATACCGCGGCTCCGCGTTCGATTATCGCGCGGTGGCCGCGGCCGACGGAACGGGGGTGAAAGCGACCCAGGGGTTGATGGTGGCACCCGGCGAGGCACAGGAAAAGCCGCCGGGTGCGGATGCGACCCGGCGGCTCGAGGAGTGGCGCGGGGTCAGCCGGCTACTCGTACGGCGAGCGCGTCGCCGATCTGCGAGGTGCTGCGGGCACCCAGCCCGGCGCGCTCGGTGAGGTCGGCGGTGACGGCCGTGTCGATGCGGTCCGCCTCCGAGTCGTAGCCGAGGTGGCGCAGCAGCAGGGCGACGGACAGCACCGTGGCGGTGGGGTCGGCCTTGCCCTGGCCCGCGATGTCCGGGGCCGAGCCGTGCACGGGCTCGAACATCGAGGGGAACTCACCGGACGGGTTGATGTTCCCGCTCGCGGCGACGCCGATGCCGCCGGAGACGGCCGCGGCGAGGTCGGTGATGATGTCGCCGAAGAGGTTGTCGGTGACGATGACGTCGAACCGGCCCGGGTCGGTGACCAGGTAGATCGTGGCCGCGTCGACGTGGATGTAGTCGGTGGTGACCTCGGGGAACTCCTGGGCCACCTGGTTGAAGATGTTCGTCCACAGGTGCCCGGCGAAGGTCAGCACGTTGTTCTTGTGGACCAGCGTGAGCTTCTTGCGCGGGCGGGCCTGGGCACGGGCGAAGGCGTCGCGGACCACCCGCTCGACACCGAAGGCCGTGTTGACGGACACCTCGGTGGCGACCTCGTGCTCGGTGCCCTTGCGGATGGTGCCGCCGTTGCCGGTGTACGGGCCCTCGGTGCCCTCGCGGACGACGACGAAGTCGATCTCCGGCTGGCCGGCGAGCGGGGTCGCGACACCGGGCAGCAGCTTGCTCGGCCGCAGGTTGACGTGGTGGTCGAAGGCGAAGCGGAGCTTGAGCAGGAAGCCGCGCTCCAGGACGCCGGACGGCACCGACGGGTCGCCGATGGCGCCGAGCAGGATGGCGTCGTGCCGCTTCAGCGCGTCGAGGTCGGCGTCGGTGAGGGTCTCACCCGTGGCGTGGTAGCGCTGGGCGCCGAAGTCGTACTCCTTGGTCTCCAGCTTCACATCCTGCGGCAGGACGGCGGAGAGGACCTTGAGACCTTCGGACACGACCTCCTGGCCGATGCCGTCACCCGGGATCACTGCGAGATTGATGCTGCGAGACATGCGGGCACCCTACTCCTCGTCCCAGGTACTGACATGACCCTTCCACGATGCGGACAACCGGACGGCTGTGCTCCGCGGGTGGATCCGGCGGGCGGCGCTCAGTGGCCGGTCTCGCCGCCGTTGTCGCGGCGGTCGAGGGCGCGCTGGAGGGCGGCGGCGGCGTTCTTGCGGTCGGACTCGCTCGCGCGGGACACGTGGCGGACTCGGCGGCGGACGGTCGTCTCGGCCATGGGAATCGACTCCTTCGGCACATGGAGTGCGGCGATGAGGGGTTACGAGACGCCGGGGCGGCGAGCCGAAGGGCCACAGGGGTTGCCTGCTCGGGGCCCGGCTCACGACCGCCATTCGCTTGATCGAGCGAGATGTTCGGCTCCTACAAAACTAAGGGAGCGGCCCACTCCTGTCTGCACAATTACTCGGACTTCCTACTATCTGAGACGGTGGACGCCGTCACACCGCCCTGAGCTGGGCTTTCGTGCGTTCGGGTGACGCCGGGCCGAGGGACCGCAGGGTCTGGATCAGGCCTACCGCACGGCACCGGTCTCCGACCTGACAACGTGGGCGGCGGCCACCTGGGCGCGCTGCGCGAACGGGGCCGGGTGGTCCCGGTCGGCACGATCAGCATGCTGCGCGGTGGCAACACGGGCAAGATCCTGGTCCGCGCCGCATGACGGTAGGTCAGGTCACGTCCCCCTCACGCCAGTCGAAGACCAGCTCGGCACCGGACCCGATCGGCCCGGCGAGCCCGGGCCACAGGTAGACGCCCCCTTCCTCCTCCGGCAGCCGCACGATCCCGTCCGGCGAGAGGGCGTGCACCTGCCCGCCCCACTGCTGCCAGCCCCGCGCCGCGTACAGCGAGGCTCCCTCGTCGCTCGCGGCGAGCGCGCCGAGGTCGTACGCCCGGCCGATCACCCGCTCCAGCTCGCCCGTCACCCGGCCGCCGAGCCCGGTGCGCCGTACGTCGGCCCGTACGGCGACGGCTTCGACGTACCCCGTGCGCAGCCAGCGTCCCCGATGCCGGATGCGCCGCATCACGACGGATCCGTGCGCGGCGAGCCCGGTGTCGTCGTGGACCAGGACATGCAGGCCGCCGCACCCGTGATCCCAGTCGTCGTCGGAGAAGTCCCCGTCGAACGCCTCGTCCAACAGGGTGCGGGCGGCGGCGAGTTCGGCGGGTTCGAGGTCGGCGGTGTGGGCGAGACGCAGTCGGACGGTCATGGGTCCTACTATCGCCCGCCCCACCCCGCGATCGCCTCCCGGAAGCCGTCCGGGCCCTCCGCCCACGGCAGGTGCCCGGCGGCCGGCAGGCTCACCCGGCAAACGCGGGGCAGGGCCTCGGCGAGGGAGTCGACGGCGGTGCGGGGGCGGATGTCGCGAGCACCGTCGATGATCAGGACGGGTGTGTCGAGGGAACTCGACGGACCACTGCAGGACGGCCCGCTCCCGCTCCTCGTCCCCCGTGTGTGCCGTCCGCCCGGTCAGCTCCCGCCAGCGGGTGAGGCGTTCGGGTGATCGCCGAGCCGGTCGAGAAGGTTCGCCTCGTAGGCGGGGTGCCGGTCGGTGTCCGGGCCGATGCCGGTACCGGAGACGTAGATCAGTCCGCTCACCCGCTCCGGATCCGCCAGCGCATGGCTCAACGCGAGCTGGGCGCCCCAGGAATGGCCGAGCAGGGACATCCGCTCCAGCCCGAAGTGCCGCCGCACGGCGTCCGGACCGGCCACGAACCGCTCACTCGTCCAGGGCCCGTCGCAGGGCTCCGAGCGCCCGCATCCCCGCTGACCACACCGGACGACCGGGGTCCGGTGTGGCCGACGGGAGGGGAGGAATGGAGACGGGCCGGGAGGCCTGCTCGGTGGCAGGCCTCCCGGCCCGTGTTCAGGGGGCTGGGGGTCAGCCCATGTGCGGGTAGGTGTAGTCGGTCGGCGCGACCAGGGTCTCCTTGATGGCGCGGGTCAGGGTCCAGCGCAGGAGGTTCTGCGGGGCACCGGCCTTGTCGTTGGTGCCGGAGGCACGGCCACCGCCGAAGGGCTGCTGGCCGACGACGGCGCCGGTCGACTTGTCGTTGATGTAGAAGTTGCCCGCGGCGAAGCGGAGCTTCTCCATCGTGTAGGCAGCGGCGGCGCGGTCGTTGGAGATCACGGAGCCGGTCAGGGCGTAGTCCGACACCGACTCCATCTGCTCCAGCATCTCGTCGTACTTGTCGTCCTCGTAGACATGGACGCCGAGGACCGGGCCGAAGTACTCCGTGCGGAAGACCTCGTTCTCCGGGTCGGTGGAGACGATCACCGTCGGGCGGACGAAGTAGCCGACCGAGTCGTCGTAGCTGCCGCCCGCGATGATCTCGCAGGTCGGGTCGGACTTCGCGCGGTCGATCGCGGCCTTGTTCTTGGCGAAGGCGCGGTCGTCGATCACGGCACCGATGAAGTTCGACAGGTCGGTGACGTCACCCATGGTCAGGTAGTCGACCTCGGCCGCGAACTCCTCCTTGAAGCCCGAGTTCCAGATGGAGGCCGGAATGTAGGCGCGGGAGGTGGCGCTGCACTTCTGGCCCTGGTACTCGAAGGCACCGCGGGTCAGGGCGGTCTTCAGCACCGCGCGGTCGGCCGACGGGTGGGCGACCAGGAAGTCCTTGCCGCCGGTCTCGCCGACCAGACGCGGGTACGAGCGGTACTTCTCGATGTTGGCACCGACCGTCTTCCACAGGTACTGGAAGGTCCTGGTCGAGCCGGTGAAGTGGATGCCGGCGAGGTCGCGGTGGGCCAGAGCGACCTCGGAGACCTCGATGCCGTCACCGGTGACGAGGTTGATGACGCCCTTGGGCAGACCGGCCTCCTCCAGCAGCTGCATCAGGAGGACGGCGGCGTGGGTCTGGGTCGGGGACGGCTTCCAGACCACCACGTTGCCCATCAGCGCGGGGGCGGTCGGCAGGTTGCCCGCGATGGCGCTGAAGTTGAACGGCGTGATCGCGTAGACGAAGCCCTCCAGCGGGCGGTGGTCCAGGCGGTTCCACACGCCCGGGGAGTTCGCCGGGGGCTGCTCGGCGAGGATCTGGCGGGCGTAGTGGACGTTGAACCGCCAGAAGTCGACCAGCTCACAGGGCGTGTCGATCTCCGCCTGCTGGGCCGTCTTCGACTGGCCCAGCATGGTGGAGGCGGCGATCGTCTCGCGCCACGGGCCGGCCAGCAGCTCGGCGGCGCGCAGGATGATCGCGGCGCGGTCGTCGAAGGACATCGCGCGCCAGGCCGGCGCGGCGGCGAGGGCCGCGTCGATGGCGTCCTGCGCGTCCTGCCGGGTGGCGTGGCGCAGGGTCCCGATGACGGCCTTGTGGTTGTGCGGCTGCACCACCTGGAACGGCTCGCCGCCGCCCATCCGCTTCTCGCCGCCGATGGTCATCGGCAGATCGATCGGGTTCTCGGCCAGCTCCTTGAGGTTGGCCTCCAGACGGGCGCGCTCGGGCGAGCCGGGGGCGTAGCCGTGCACCGGCTCGTTGACGGGGGTGGGGACCTGGGTCACAGCGTCCATGAGATCCGAACTCCTTGTACGTGAGCGGGTGTTGGGGCGTTGGCGGGCTCAGCCCTTGCTGACCATCGAGCGGAGGAAGAACCGCAGGTTGGCGGGCTTCTCCGCGAGACGGCGCATGAAGTAGCCGTACCAGTCGGTGCCGTAGGCGGTGTAGACGCGCATGCGGTGGCCCTCGGCGGCCAGCCGCAGGTGCTCGTCGCTGCGGATGCCGTACAGCATCTGGAACTCGTACTCGTCGAGCTTGCGGCCGGCCTTGTGGGCCAGCTCCTGGGCGATGGCGATCAGACGCGGGTCGTGCGACCCGATCATCGGGTACCCCTCGCCCTCCATCAGCGTCTTCAGGATACGGACGTACGCCTTGTCGATCTCGTGCTTCTGCTGGTAGGCGACCTCGGCGGGCTCCTTGTAGGCGCCCTTGACCAGGCGGACGCGGCTGCCGGCGGCGGCGAGGCGGCGGGCGTCGGCCTCGGTGCGGAAGAGGTAGGCCTGGATGACGCATCCGGTCTGCGGGAAGTCCTTCCGCAGCTCCTCGTGGATGGCGAACATCGAGTCGAGGGTGGTGTGGTCCTCGGCGTCCAGCGTCACGGTCGTACCGATGGCGGCGGCGGCCACGACGACCGGGCGGACGTTGGCGAGGGCCAGCTCATGGCCGTTTTCGAGCGCCTGGCCGAACATGGACAGCTTGACGGACATCTCGACCTTCTCGCCGAGCTCCAGCTCCTTGAGGTGGTCGATCAGCGCCAGGTAGGCGTCCCGGGCGGCGGTGGCCTGCTCGGGGGTGGTGATGTCCTCGCCGACGACGTCCATCGTCAGCTCCAGGCCCTTGGCCGTCAGGTCCTTGATGATCGGCACGATGTCGGCCACGGTCTCGCCGGGGATGAAGCGGTCGACGACCTGCTTGGTCACCGGGGCCGCAGAGACCAGGCGTCGCATCCGGTCGCTGCGCGACGCGGCGAGAATCACGGGACCCAGCACGGGGCACCTCCACAGACAAGCACCGAATACGGCCGTCACCCGACGATTCGGGTACGGCGCGGAGAACCACCGTGAAACCTAAGGATCTCTCCGATCGTGAGCCATCGACAGCTGTCACGCATCCGTCCACCGGATCTCAGACAGATGTATGAAGGCAGCCGGAGAATGAGGGAGAATGCCCGAGTGGCGGCGGATTTCAAGGCTTTCAAGGGTGACTACCAGGAGCTGGTGGACGAGATCTCGGAGCTGCTGGGCGTCCCGGCGACCCTGGAGAACCGCGACTTCGAGCTGATCGTCTTCGGCGCGTACGACAGCGAGGGCGACCTGGATCCCTCCGCGCTGGACCCCGTGCGGACCCGCTCGATCCTGACCCGGCGCTCCACGGCCACGGTCCGGACGTGGTTCGAGGGCTTCGGCATCACCCGCGCGACCGGCCCGGTGCGGATCCCGGCGAGCCCGGAGGCCGGGGTGTACCGCGGCCGGATCTGCCTCCCCGTTCGCCATCGGGGTGTCGTCCTCGGTTATGTGTGGCTGCTGGAGAGCGACCCGGGACCGACGGACGCGCAGCTGGCCGCCGCGATGCAGGTGGCCGGCCGGATCGGCGCGCTGCTCGCGGACGAGGCGGAGGCCGGGGCCGGGCTGAGCCGGGAGCTGCGGGCGGTGCTCACCGCGGAAGGCGGGTGGCAACGGGACATGGCGGTGGCGGAGCTGCGCACGGCGCTCGGCGCCCGCGCGGACGGCCCCGTCACCCTGGTGTGCGTGGCGCCCTGGCCGTCGGCCGACCCGGACGACGCCCCGGCCGCCCGTACGATCCCGCACGCGACGGCGCTGTGCACGCTGCCGTGGGGGGCGTCCGGGCAGAGTCTCGCGTTGCTGATCCGGCTGCGGACCCCGGAGACGAGCACGCCCGCGCTGGCGGCTGCCGCGAGGGTGCTGAAGGAGGCCGAAGGGGCTCGGCGGGCGCCGGGAGGCACGGGGCGCGGGGCCGGGGCTTGGACTGGGACTGGGACTGGGGCCGGAACGGCCGGAGCCGGAACCAGGGCGGCCGGAGCTGCCGCCGAGGGGTTGTCCGGGCCCGCCCGGGCCGTCGCGGGGTCGACCGGCCCGGCCCGGGCCGTCGCGGGCGCCGGGTGCGCCGCCGGGGTCGGCGAACCCCGCGTCGGTCTCGGTGATCTGGGGACGGTGTGGCAGGAGGCCGCCGCGGCGGCGCGCGCCGCGCTGGCCGAGCCACGGTTCGGGCCGGTCGCCCAGTGGGCGCACATCGGGCCGTACCGGCTGCTGACATCCCTGCCGCCGCAGGCCGCGCACGATCCCGTGGTCGGCCCGCTCCTCGTCCCCGCCCACCGGGAACTGGCCCGCACCGCCGAGGTCTACCTCGACTGCGCGGGCCAGGCGGGCCGCACCGCCGCGGAGCTGGGCATCCACCGCCAGACCCTGTACTACCGCCTCTCCCGGGTGGAACAGCTGACCGGCCTCGACCTGGACGACGGCGAGGACCGGCTGCTGCTGCACATGGCGCTGAAACGGGCCCGGCTGTAGCCGGCCGGGGTGTCACGGGCGGCTGTTGAGGGCGGCGAGGGCCTCGGAGAGGGTGGTCGCGGTGGGCGGGCCGTCGGACCAGCGGGCGGCGATGTGACCGTCCGGGCGGACGAGCAGGGCGCCGCGCGGGCCCAGGCCGCAGACCCTGGCCGGCTCCTGGGACAGGTGGGAAGGGCGGCAGCCCCCCGTGTTTCTCGACCAGCAGGGCCCGCACACCCCACCTTTCCAGCAGCGCCCGGGCGGTGAGGCCGACGGGACCCCCGCCGACGATCAGCACGGTCTCCTCGGCCTCGGCTACGGCCGTGCCGAGCCGGGTTCCGCGAGCGGGATCCGGCACATGGGGCCAATCTCCGGTACCCGTCGAGCGACCGCAATCCGGGCACTCCGGGACCGCCGGCACACGACCGGCGGGTGCGGGACGGGCGGATCAGCCCTCGTCGAGTCCGTTGATCACCCGCCGCAGCCCCTGCGTCAACTGCTCGGCGGTGGTCGCCGAGTCCGGGTCGAAGAGCCACTGGACCATGAGGCCGTTGAGCAGCGTCTGGTAGAGGCGGCCCTCGGTCTCGACCACCTCCGGGTCGAGGTCCGCCTCCGGGACACCGTTGAACATGGCGGCGAGCCCCGCGCGGCCCTCCTTCTGCGCCTCGGCCAGGAGCTTGCGCACCTCCTCCAGCCGCTCGTCCTGGAACATCAACTCAAAGCTGAGCAGCCAGATCGCCCGCGATTCGGGCACGGTGCGGATGATGCTCGTCCACACCTCCTGGAAGCGCTCCAGTGACCCCGCAGGCTGCGTCACCGTCCCGCCGAGCCCCGGGTCGAACCGCTCCCCCACTCCTTCGATCAGCGAGATGTAGGCCTGCACCAGCAGCGCGTCCTTCGAGCCGTAGTGGTAGCCGATCGACGCCAGGTTGGTGCCCGACTCCCTGACGACGTCCCGCGCGGTCGTGCGCAGGAACCCCTTCTCCAGCAGGCAGCGCTTGGCGCCTTCGAGCAGATCCTCACGGTGTCCCATGCGCACCACACTACCCCGATCCATACAGCCGTCCTAGACACATGACTTATACATTCGTTCTAGACAAGCGTTTAAGACGCCCGTACAGTCACTGCCATGACGACGAACCCGACGAGCACCACCCCCTCCGGCCGCGCCGACAGCGCCGCCCCCGCCCGCGCCGGACGACGCGAGTGGACCGCTCTCTCCGTGCTGATGCTGCCGCTCCTGCTGGTCTCGATGGACGTCTCGGTCCTGTACTTCGCGACCCCCGCCATCAGTGCCGACCTGCACCCGAGCGGCACCCAGCAGCTGTGGATCTTCGACGTCTACGGCTTCGTCCTGGCCGGCCTGCTGATGACGATGGGCTCCCTCGGCGACCGCATCGGCCGCCGCAAGCTCCTCCTCATGGGCGCCGCCGCCTTCGGCACCGCCTCGCTCCTGGCGGCCTACGCGAACAGCGCCGAGACGCTGATCGCGGCCCGCGCGATCCTCGGCATCGGCGGCGCGACCCTGATGCCGTCCACGATGGCGCTGGTGCGCACGATGTTCACCGACCCCGGCCAGCGGGCGAAGGCGGTCGGCCTGTGGTCCGGCGTGATGACCGGCGGTATCGCGCTCGGCTCGGTGATGAGCGGCATCCTGGTCGAGCACTTCTGGTGGGGCTCGGTCTTCCTGGTCAACCTGCCCGCGATGCTCCTGCTCCTGCTCCTCGGCCCGGTGCTGCTGCCGGAGTCGAAGGACCCGAACCCGGGCCGTTTCGACTGGCCGAGCGTCCCGCTGTCGATGGCCGCCGTGCTCCCGGTGATCTACGGCCTGAAGGAGATCCCCTCCGAGGGCTGGCACCCGCTGTACGTCGTCTCCCTCACCGTCGGCCTGCTCTTCGCGGCCCTGTTCGTCCACCGGCAGCGCACGGCCGCCTCGCCGCTGATCCCGCCGGCCCTGCTGAAGGGCCGCGGCTTCGCCCCGGCGCTGGTCCTGAACCTCGTCGCCGCCCTCGCCATGATGGGCTCGGCCATCTTCACCACGCAGTACCTGCAGGCGGTCCTCGGCAAGAGCCCCCTGGCGGCGGCCCTGTGGAGCCTGCTGCCCTCGGTGTTCATCGGCTTCGCCGGCCCGGTCACCGCACAGCTCGTCCAGCGCGGCGTCAACCGGGGGTACGTGGTCGCCGGCGGCTTCGCGGCCATGGCGGCCGGATACTCGATGCTGGCCCTCATCGGCATCGACTCACTGTGGCTGGTGCTGGCCGGGGCCGGCGTCCTCGCCTGCGGGATGGTCGCGATCACGTCCCAGCTGGTCGACCTGGCCATGAGCAGCGCGCCGGTGGAGCGGGCGGGCACGGCCTCCTCCCTGCTGGAGACCGGCACCGAGTTCGGCGGCGCGCTCGGCATGGCGGTCCTCGGCTCCATCGGTACGGCGATCTACCGCCGCGAGATGCCGTCCACCGCTCCGGCCGGGGCCCGGGAGACCCTGGGCGACGCCCTCGCCACGGCCGCCCACCTGCCCGGCCCGGCCGCCGAGTCCCTCCTCACCACGGCTCGGGAGGCGTTCACCAGCGGATTCCAGGGCGCGGCGATCGCCGGCGCGGTCGTGGTGGCACTGGCGGCGGTGGGAGCGGCGGTGAGCCTGCGGACGATCGAGACCAGGGACGAGGAGTAGGGCACGGAAAAACGCCGGGCGGGCTGACGAAAGTCAGCCCGCCCGGCGTTTCGATGATGCGTCAGACGAGGTTCACCGAGCGGGCGGACGTCGCACCGATCTCGGAAGCCACCTCGGCCAGCACGCCGGCGGTCACCGTGTCGTCGACGGTGAGCACCGCCAGTGCCTCGCCGCCCACCGCCGCACGAGCGACCTGCATGCCGGCGATGTTGATGCCCGCCTCGCCGAGGATGCGGCCGACGGTGCCGACGACACCAGGACGGTCCTCGTAGCGCAGGACGACCATGTGGTCGGCGAGCGCGAGGTCGACGTCGTAGTCGCCGACCGCGACGATCTTCTGGATGTGCTTCGGGCCGGCCAGCGTGCCGGAGACCGACACCTCCTCGCCGTCCGCGAGCGTACCGCGCACGGTGACCACGTTGCGGTGCTCGGCCGACTCGGAGCTGGTGGTCAGCCGGACCTCGACGCCACGCTCCTGCGCGAACAGCGGCGCGTTGACGTACGACACCGTCTCGTCGACGACGTCCTCGAAGACACCCTTGAGCGCGGACAGCTCCAGCACCTTCACGTCGTGCTGGGTGATCTCGCCGTAGACCTCGACGTCGAGGCGGTGCGCGACCTCGCCGGCGAGCGCGGTGAAGATACGGCCGAGGCGCTCGGCGAGCGGCAGGCCGGGCTTGACGTCCTCGGCGATGACACCGCCCTGGACGTTCACCGCGTCGGGCACCAGCTCACCGGCGAGGGCGAGACGGACGGACTTGGCGACCGCGATACCCGCCTTCTCCTGGGCCTCGTCGGTGGAGGCGCCGAGGTGCGGGGTGCACACGACCTGGTCCAGCTCGAACAGCGGCGAGTCGGTGCACGGCTCCTTGGCGTACACGTCGAGGCCGGCGCCGGCGACCCGGCCCTCCTTCAGCGCCGCGTACAGCGCCGCCTCGTCGACGATGCCGCCGCGCGCGGCGTTGACGATGCGCACGCTCGGCTTGACCTTGCGCAGCGCCTCGTCGCCGATGAGGCCGAGGGTCTCGGGGGTCTTGGGCAGGTGGACGGTGATGAAGTCGGAGACCTCCAGCAGCTCGTCCAGGGACAGCACCTTCACGCCCATCTGCGCGGCCCGGGCGGGCTGCACGTAGGGGTCGTAGGCGACGACCTTCATGCCGAAGGCGGACATGCGCTGGGCGACCAGGGCGCCGATGCGGCCGAGGCCGACGACGCCGAGGGTCTTCTCGGCCAGCTCGACACCGGTGTACTTGCTGCGCTTCCACTCGCCGTTCTTCAGCGCGGCGTTGGCCTGCGGGATGTTGCGGGCGCTGGCGAGGATCAGACCGCAGGCCAGCTCGGCGGCGGTCACGATGTTGGAGGTCGGGGCGTTGACGACCATCACGCCGGCCTTGGTGGCGGCGGAGACGTCGACGTTGTCCAGGCCGACGCCGGCGCGGGCGACGACCTTGAGCTTCTTCGCCGCGGCGATGGCCTCGGCGTCGACCTTGGTGGCGGAACGGATCAGGATCGCGTCGACATCGGCGATGGCGGGGAGCAGTTCGGCTCGGTCGGCTCCGTTGGTGTGCCGGATCTCGAAGTCCGGGCCGAGTGCGTCCACGGTCGCGGGCGACAGCTCTTCAGCGATGAGTACGACAGGTTTCGAGCTCACGTGAGGTCCTCACAAGTCCAGAGCATGCGGACGGCCGTCCCGACGGCCGCAGGCGGAGGAGGGGCTAGCCGCGGAAGACGCACGACGCTGTGGGCCTGACGCGTATGTTGTTCAGCAGTCTAGTGGCGCCGAGGTCGTCGTTTTGCGCCACCGCGGAAGTATCACCCGGACGAGAAACTACATTTTGTAGCGCTGCCGGCGGTTGTGGAGCAGGGGGCCGGAGCAGTGTGCCCCGACCCCCTGACATGAGGCTTACGCCTCCTCGTTCACCCAGCTCATCAGCTTGCGCAGCTGCTTGCCGGTGGTCTCCAGCAGGTGCTCGGAGTCCTGCTGCTTGTACTCGTTGTACTTCTTCAGGCCGCCGTGGTACTCGTCCATCCAGTTGGTGGCGAAGGTGCCGTCCTGGATCTCGGCGAGGACCTTCTTCATCTCGGCCTTGGTGGCGTCGGTGATGATGCGCGGGCCGGTGACGTAGTCGCCCCACTCGGCGGTCTCGGAGATGGACCAGCGCATCTTCTCCAGGCCGCCCTCGTACATGAGGTCCACGATCAGCTTCAGCTCGTGCAGGCACTCGAAGTAGGCGATCTCCGGCTGGTAGCCGGCCTCGGTCAGGGTCTCGAAGCCCGCCTTGACCAGCGCGGCCGTACCACCGCAGAGGACGGCCTGCTCGCCGAACAGGTCGGTCTCGGTCTCCTCGGTGAAGGTCGTCTTGATGACGCCGGCGCGGGTGCCGCCGATGCCCTTCGCGTACGACAGGGCCAGCGCGAAGGCGGCTCCGGAGGCGTCCTGCTCGACGGCGGCGATGCACGGAACGCCGCGGCCCTCCTCGTACTGACGGCGGACCAGGTGGCCCGGGCCCTTCGGGGCGACCATGCAGACGTCCACGCCGGCCGGGGGCTTGATGAAGCCGAAGCGGATGTTGAAGCCGTGGCCGAAGAACAGCGCGTCGCCGTCCTTCAGGTTCGGGGCGATGGACTCCTCGTAGACCTGGGCCTGGATCGGGTCCGGGACCAGGATCATGATGACGTCGGCCTCCGCGGCGGCCTCCGCGGGGGTCACCACGCGCAGCCCCTGCTCCTCGGCCTTGGCCTTGGACTTCGAGCCCTCGTGCAGACCGACACGCACGTCGACACCGGAGTCACGCAGCGACAGCGCGTGGGCGTGACCCTGGCTGCCGTAGCCGATGACCGCGACCTTGCGGCCCTGGATGATGGACAGGTCGGCGTCAGCGTCGTAGAACAGCTCGGCCACTTTGGGTTCTCTCCTTGGTGTGCAGGTTGTGCGTCCCACCGTATGCCGGTGAGGGGAGGGGAAGTTTCTCAATCTCGGCATCCGGGCGGACGGGTCGTCGCCGACCGCCCGGTTTCAGCCTCGCGCGGTGCGCTCGGGTTCAGCTTTACGCGGTTCGGTCGAGCGCGCGAAGCGAGCGGTCGGTGATCGAACGGGCGCCTCGGCCGATCGCGATGGTGCCGGACTGCACCAGCTCCTTGATGCCGAACGGCTCGAGCATCTTGAGCATGGCGGACAGCTTGTCACCCGACCCGGTGGCCTCGATCGTGACGGCCTCCGGGGAGACGTCGACGGTCTTGGCGCGGAACAGCTGGACGATCTCCACGATCTGCGAGCGGGTCTCGTTGTCGGCGCGCACCTTCACGAGGACGAGTTCCCGCTGGACGGCCTGTCCGGGCTCCAGCTCCACGATCTTCAGCACGTTGACGAGCTTGTTGAGCTGCTTGGTCACCTGCTCCAGCGGCAGGTCCTCGACGTTCACCACGATGGTGATGCGGGAGATGTCGGGGTGCTCGGTGACGCCGACCGCGAGCGAGTCGATGTTGAAGCCGCGCCGCGAGAACAGGGCGGCGATGCGGGCCAGGATGCCCGGAGTGTTCTCCACCAGGACGGAGAGCGTGTGCTTGGACATGGTCTTTTACGTCTCTCTCGCTCAGTCGTCTTCGTTGTCGCCGAAGTCGGGGCGGACGTCCCGGGCGGCCATGATCTCGTCGTTGGAGGTGCCGGCGGCGACCATCGGCCACACCATCGCGTCCTCGTGGACGATGAAGTCGACGACGACCGGGCGGTCGTTGATGGAGTTCGCCTCTTCGATGACCTTGTCCAGGTCCTCCGGGCGCTCGCAGCGCAGGCCGACGCAGCCCATCGCCTCGGACAGCTTCACGAAGTCCGGCACGCGCGTGCCCTTGGCCTCCGGGTTGACGTCGTCGGGACCGCTGTGCAGCACCGTGTTGGAGTAGCGCTGGTTGTAGAAGAGGGTCTGCCACTGGCGGACCATGCCCAGGGCGCCGTTGTTGATGATGGCGACCTTGATCGGGATGTTGTTCAGCGCGCAGGTGGTCAGTTCCTGGTTGGTCATCTGGAAGCAGCCGTCACCGTCGATCGCCCAGACGGTCTGCTGCGGCTGTCCGGCCTTGGCGCCCATGGCCGCCGGGACCGCGTAGCCCATCGTTCCGGCGCCGCCGGAGTTGAGCCAGGTGGCCGGCTTCTCGTACTGGATGAAGTGCGCGGACCACATCTGGTGCTGGCCGACGCCCGCCGCGAAGATCGTGCCCTCCGGGGCGAGCTGCCCGATCCGCTCGATGACCTGCTGCGGGGACAGCGAGCCGTCCTCGGGCTGGTCGTAACCGAGCGGGTAGGTCTCACGCCAGCGGTTCAGGTCGCTCCACCAGGCGGTGTAGTCGCCCTTGTGGCCCTCGCTGTGCTCCTTCTGCACCGCCTGGACCAGGTCGGCGATGACCTCGCGGGCATCCCCGACGATCGGCACGTCCGCGGCGCGGTTCTTGCCGATCTCCGCCGGGTCGATGTCGGCGTGGACGATCTTGGCGTAGGGAGCGAAGCTGTCCAGCTTGCCGGTGACGCGGTCGTCGAAGCGGGCGCCGAGGGCGACGATCAGGTCGGCCTTCTGCAGCGCGGTGACGGCGGCGACCGCACCGTGCATGCCCGGCATTCCCACGTGCAGCGGGTGGCTGTCGGGGAACGCGCCGAGCGCCATCAGGGTGGTGGTGACGGGCGCTCCGGTGAGTTCGGCGAGGACCTTCAGCTCGGCCGTGGCCTGCGCCTTGAGGACACCGCCGCCGACGTAGAGGACGGGCCGCTTGGCGGAGGTGATCAGCTTGGCGGCCTCGCGGATCTGCTTGGCGTGCGGCTTGGTCACCGGGCGGTAGCCGGGCAGGTCCATGGTGGGCGGCCACGAGAAGGTCGTCTTCGCCTGCAGGGCGTCCTTGGCGATGTCGACCAGGACGGGGCCCGGGCGGCCGGTGGAGGCGATGTGGAAGGCCTGCGCGATGATCCGCGGGATGTCCTCGGCCTTGGTGACGAGGAAGTTGTGCTTGGTGATCGGCATGGTGATGCCGACGATGTCCGCCTCCTGGAAGGCGTCCGTGCCGATCGACTTCGAGGCGACCTGGCCGGTGATCGCGACCAGCGGGACGGAGTCCATGTGCGCGTCGGCGATCGGCGTGACCAGGTTGGTGGCACCGGGGCCGCTCGTCGCCATGCAGACGCCGACCTTGCCGGTGGCCTGCGCGTAGCCGGTGGCCGCGTGGCCGGCGCCCTGCTCGTGGCGGACCAGCACGTGACGGACCCGGGTGGAGTCCATCAGGGGGTCGTACGCCGGGAGGATCGCACCGCCGGGAATGCCGAATACCGTGTCCGCGCCGACCTCCTCGAGGGAGCGGATGAGGGACTGCGCACCCGTGACGTGCTCGACGGGGGCGGACTGCTGTCCTCCGGATCGGGGCCGCGGCTGCGGATGGGCCCCGGTGGCCTGCTCGGTCATCGGCATTCTCTTCTCGATGCTGAGGGTTTTTGCGAGGTTTGTACGGAGTTCACGCGGTGCACGAGCGGCACTCGTGCAACAAAAAACCCCTCGTGCCGCAAGGCAAGCGAGGGGAGCGCGCCGGTGAGGTCGCTGGGCATTCCGGATCGTCCTCCGGTGGGTCCCAGCTCAGCCGACGCGCTGTCCAAGTACGAGAATTCGGGTGCGCATGGCACTGACCCTCCCCCCGGCACGCACCACGTGTCAAGTGGGTGGGATGGGCGTCTCATTATGTGAGCGACAGGCACGGCCACCTCCCAGGACGGCGGGCACACTCCCTGTGTACACCCCCGCGCCCTTCTCCGTGGCCCGTTCACCCACGGGGGGCACCGGTCGGCGTCGAGGCCACGACCGCGCTCAGCCCATCGGGCCTGCGCGCGACCGCTGCCCCGTCACCGACACGCCCCTGCGGCTCTCGCAGGCCGCCCGCGAACGCCGGCTCGGCCGGTGCGTGGGGCACCGGATAGTGGCCGGATCCGAGCGCCCGGCGCAGCCGGTACTCGTCCAGCGGCCCCGCGAACGCCATACCCTGCCCGTGCGTACAGCCCATCGCGCGGAGCGCCACGACCTGCTCCGGCAGGTCCACACCCTCGGCCACGGACTGCAGCCCGAGATCGCCGGCGATCCGCAGCAGACCGCTGGTGATCTTGTGCAGCCGCGCGGACTCCACGACGCCCTCGACCAGACTGCGGTCGAGTTTCAGCACGTCCACGGGGAGCCTTCTGAGCGCCGTGATGGCCGCGTGGCCGCTGCCGAAGCCGTCCAGCGCGATCCGCACCCCGAGACGGCTGAGGGCGGTCAGCCGGCGCTCCAGCTCGTCCAGGCAGATACGCGGATCGGTGTCGGACAACTCCAGCACCAGCGCGCCGGGCGGCAGTCCGTGCCGGGTCAGCAGCGCCTCCACGGAGCCGAGCGGCATCGAGCGGTCCAGCAGCCGCAGCGCGCTCATCCGGACGGCCACCGGTACGACGAGCCCGGTCGCGGCCCGCTCGGCGGCCTGCTCGACGGCCTCCTGCAGGATCCAGCGGTCCAGCTCGGCGGTCTTGTCGCCGTCCTCGGCCACCCGCAGGAACTCGGCCGGGGTGAACAGCACCCCCTGCGAGGAGCGCCAGCGCGCCTGCGCGGAGACCGCCGTGATCCGGCCGCCCTCCAGGCACACCACCGGCTGGTGCAGCAGTGCGAACTCGCCGTCGTGCAGGGCGGCCCGCAGCCGGGTGGCCAGCTCCGCCTTGCGTACGACGTCCTGCTGCATCTGCGGCTTGTACAGCTCGACCCGGCCCTTTCCGGCCGCTTTCGCGCGGTACATCGCGAGGTCGGCGTTGCGCAGCAGTTCGCCCGCACCGAGGCCCGGTTCGGCGAAGGCGACGCCGATGGAGGCGTTGACCCGCACGTCCTGGCCGTCGATCGCGTACGGCTGGGAGAGGGTCACCCTGAGGCGGTCGGCGAGCTCCAGGATGTTCCGCTCCCGGGCGGCGCGGTCACGGGTGCCGTCCCCGACGATCAGGGCCGCGAACTCGTCGCCGCCCAGCCGGGACGCGGTGTCCCCCTGCCGGACCGCGTCCTGGAGCCGGCGGGCGGCCTGGACGAGCAGTTCGTCCCCGGCCTGGTGCCCGATGGTGTCGTTGACGGCCTTGAAGCCGTCGAGGTCGATGAAGAGCACGGCCGTGTTGCGCAGGGCGGCACCCCGGTCGGTGGCACGGCGGCCGGACAGGGCCTGCTGCACGCGCCGGGTGAACAGTGCGCGGTTGGGCAGGTCGGTCAGCGGGTCGTGCTCGGCGTTGTGCTGCAACTGGGCCTGCAGGCGCACTCTTTCGGTCACGTCCCGGCTGTTGAAGATCAGCCCGCCGTGGTGCCGGTTGACCGTCGACTCCACGTTGAGCCAGCCGCCGTCGCCGGACCTGAAGCGGCACTCGATGCGGGTGGTGGGTTCCTCCAGCGGGCTCGCGGCGAGGAAGCGGCGCACCTCGTGCACCACGCAGCCCAGGTCCTCCGGGTGGATGAGACCGGCCAGCTCGCTGCCCACCAGTTCCTCGGCGGGCCGGCCGTAGACCCCGGCGGCGGCCGGGGAGACGTACCGCAGGACGCCGCTGGGCGCGGCGATCATGATGACGTCGCTGGAGCCCTGCACCAGGGAGCGGAAGTGGTTCTCCTTCTGGGCCAGCTCCTGGGTGAGGGTGATGTTGTCCAGCAGCATGATGCCCTGCCGGATGACCAGCGCGAGCACGACGGCACCCGCGGTGATCAGCACCACGTGGTCGGGTCGGCGCCCGTTGAGGACGTTGTACAGGATGCCCAGGGTGCACACGGCGGCGGCGAGGTACGGGGTGAGGGCGGCGAGGGAACCGGTCAGCGGCCGGCCTGCCGGATACCGGCTGTGCTCACCTCCCGGGGTGGGCGCGGGCAGGGGGTGGGGGACCGTGCCGCGCTGTCCGGGCAGGTGCTCGTGGACCACGCGCGTGTGCCCGTCCGGTACCTGCGTCTCCTGAGCGCCCTTGCGGCGGGGCGCGGCCCAGGGGGCGTAGGCGAGCAGCAGCGAACCGGCGAACCAGCCGGCGTCCAGCAGCTGCCCGGAGCGGTAGCTGCTGTGCAGCAGCGGTGAGGTGAACAGCGCGTCGCACATCACGGTCACCGCGAGCGCGCCGATCGCCGTGTTCACGGCGGTGCGGTTGCCCGGGGTGCGGCGGAAGTGCAGCGCGAGCACCATGCTGACGAGCGCGATGTCGAGCAGCGGGTACGCCAGCGACAGCGCGGTGTGCGCCACGCTCGGTCCGTCGAACCGGGCCGCCTGGGCGAGCGCGAGGCTCCATGACAGCGTGAGCAGCGAGCCACCGATCAACCAGGCGTCCAGCGCCAGACAGATCCAGCCGGCCTTGGTCACCGGCCGTTTGGCGAGCACCAGCAGGCCCACGATGGCGGGCGGCGCGAAGCACAGGAAGAACAGGTCGGCGTAGCTGGGGCTGGGCACAGGCTGTCCGAGGACGACCTCGTACCACCCCCAGACCGCGTTGCCGAGGGCCGCCATCGTCGAGGAGAGCGAGAACAGCAGCCAGGCCGAACGGAAGCGGACACGCGGACTGCGGGCGTACAGGAAGCACGAGACGGCGGCGGCGCCCGCCGCCGCGCTCAGCCCGAAGTCGCCCATGACCAGCGCGACTTCGTCCGTGCCCCAGTCGAACGCGGCCCCGAGGGCGTAGGCCGCGCACACCAGGGCCAGGACGAGCTGCTCCATCGCGCGCGTGCCCTCGCCGACGGCCGGCCGGCGGCCCGGCGGCGCCTGCCGCGGTTGGGGGGCGCGCACCGCTGCGTCCAGGGCGGTCGTCACGGAGGGCGGCGCACTCACCGGGGCCTCCCGGTCCGCGCAGCTCCCGCGTCCCGACGGTTCCGGTGCGGGTGCGCATGCCTCCGGCGCCCGGTGTGCCTGCGCTGATGGCTGTGGTGGCTGGTGTGGTGGCCGCGTCTGCGCGTGGCCGTGCGCCAGGCTCGCCGTCGGCGGCTCCGCCGCGTCGGATCGTTCGTCCATAGGCCGTGCATCGCCCGTCGCCCCCCTCACGAATCTGAACTGTCCATCCCCGGCGCCGAACGGTCGGCGGCGCAGCCCCTGTCGGGACGATACACCAGGATCGTCACTCAGGGACATAGCTTCTCTACGCTCCGTGACGACCAGCGGGGATGCCGGTACGGGCCGCGTCCGAAGGGTTGCGGAGGGTGCCGGAAGCGGTGCTACGACCCCGTCGTAAGGATCACGTTGCGCAGCGGCTCGTGGTTCACGAACCGGGTCAGCTGGTCGCTGAGCAGCCGCTTCGCGCGTGGCAGGAAGGCCGAGGAGGGGCCGCCCACGTGCGGGCTGATGAGCACGCCGGGGGCCTGCCAGAGCGGGTGCCCGGGCGGCAGCGGCTCGGGATCGGTGACATCCAGGGCGGCGGTGATACGGCCGCTCTCCAGCTCCGCGAGCAGCGCCTTGGTGTCGACGACGGGACCCCGGGCGACGTTCACGAGCAGCGCCCCGTCCTTCATCCCCGCCAGGAACTGGGCGTTGACCAGCCCCCGTGTCTCCTCCGTCAAGGGCGTGGAGAGGATCACGACATCGGCGTGTGGGAGCAGTTGCGGCAATTCGGTGAGCGGGTGCACCGGACCGCGCGCCGTGGTGCGCGGGGAGCGCGCCACGCGCGCCACCCGCGCGAGCTCGAAGGGCGCGAGCCGGTCCTCGATGGCGGCGCCGATGGCGCCGTAGCCGACGATCAGGACGGACTTGTCGGCGAGCGCCGGGTGGAACGCGCTCTGCCAGCGCTCCTGCTGCTGGGCGCGGACGAAGCCGGGGATGCCGCGCAGGGAGGCGAGGGTCAGGGTGAGCGCGAGCTCGGCGGTGCTCGCCTCGTGCACGCCGCGCGCGTTGCACAGCCGCACGCCCGGCCGGATGACCGGCAGCCGCGCGGTGACGTCGTCGACGCCGGCCGTCAGTGTCTGGATGACCTGCACGTTGGTCAGAAGCTCCAGCGGACGCACCTTGACCGGCCACGGCTTCATGTAGGGCACCACGTACAGGACACAGTCCGCCGGGTCGCCGGGAAAGGGCTGGTCACCGTCCTCGCCCCCGTCCCAGAACAGGTACCGGAGCCCCTCGGGAAGCCCCTCGATCTCCTCCGGCGCCAGGGGAAGCCACACGTCAGCAGTCATGCCAAGGAGGCTATGTCAGGCACGCGCGCGTGCAGAGGTTAGGTTGGGGGCCGGGCAGAGGGAGGTTCGCGAGCAGGTGGAGCGCAGGACGATCGGCGCGGGGGCGCTCGGGGTGGGGGCCGTCGGACTCGGGTGCATGCCGATGAGCTGGGCGTACAGCGGGTCGCGGCAGCGGGGCGACGCGTCGCTCCGAACCGTGCACCGGGCACTGGACCTGGGCTCGAACCTCCTCGACACAGCTGACATGTACGGCCCGTTCACCAATGAGCTGCTGCTGGGCCGGGTACTCAAGGAGAGGCGCGCGGACGCCTTCGTGTCCACGAAGGCGGGGCTGCTGGTGGGCGAGCAGCACATCGTGGCCAACGGCCGCCCCGGGTACGTGAAGCGGGCCTGCGACGCCTCGCTGCGGCGCCTGCAGACGGACGTGATCGACCTCTACCAGTTGCACCGCGCCGACCCAGAGGTCCCCGTCGAGGAGACCTGGGGTGCGATGGCGGACCTCGTCCGGGCGGGCAAGGTGCGGGCACTGGGTCTGTGCGCGGTGGGCGCGCGCGGTGGCCGCCGCTCGGGGGCCGGGCTGTACGACGTCACGCTGCGCCAGCTGCAGCGGGTGCAGCAGGTCTTCCCGGTGACCGCGGTGGAGGCGGAGCTGTCGGTGTGGTCGCCGGAGGCGCTGCGGGCGCTGCTGCCGTGGTGCGAGGCGCGGGGTGTGGGTTTCCTCGCGGCGATGCCGCTGGGCAACGGCTTCCTGACCGGCACGCTGAGGCCGGGCGAGGGCTTCGAACCGGACGACCTGCGCGCTCGCCACCCCCGTTTCACGGCGGAGATGATGGCGGCCAACCAGCCGATCGTCGCGGGCCTGCGCCGCATCGCCCACCGCCACGGTGAGCACGTCACCCCGGCCCAGGTCGCCCTGGCCTGGGTCCTGGCCCAGGGCCGCCACGTGATCGCCCTGCCGGGCACGAAGCAGGAACGCTGGGCCACGCAGAACGCGGCGGCGTCCGACCTGCACCTGACCGAGCAGGACCTGACGGAGGTGTCCCGCCTGCCGGCGGCCCGGGGGTCGTGGGACTGAGGGGGACGGTGGCGGCGGGGAGGCGGGGCGGCGGCTGCTCGGACCCGGGTGGCAGCTGATCGGATCCGGGGATGCCGGTCGCGTTCGGTGCCGGGATGGGGAACCCTGGCGGGGTGGGCGGTGTGTGAGAGGTAGCACCTGCTGCCGGGTCACCGCGTCGAAGGGACCATGATCGTGCAACGTAGAGCTGTTCCGGCCGTGTTGGCCGTAGCCGCCCTCCTGCTGACGGCCGGCTGCTCCTCCGACGGAGGGGGATCACCGAGCGGCGCCGGACGGACGTCCACGGGTACGGCCTCGGGCACACTCCCCTCCGGCCGGGCCACCGAGCCGGCCCCGCCGGCCAAGGGCTCGGTGAAGGTACTGCGCACCGTGGCCGAGGGACTGAAGTCGCCATGGGGGCTGGCCCCGTTGCCCGACGGCGGTCTGCTGGTCTCCTCCCGCGACGACGGGACGCTCATCCGGATCGACGAGAAGACGGGCCGCAAGACCGAACTGGGCAAGGTCTCCGGTGTCTCCCCGGCCGGCGAGGGCGGTCTGCTCGGCATCGCCCTCTCCCCGGGCTACTCCTCGGACCACATGATCTACGCCTACTTCACCTCCGCCTCGGACAACCGCATCGTCCGCATGCTGTACGACGAGCGAAAGCCGGCCGGTGAGCAACTGGGCGCTCCGGACACGGTGTTCAAGGGCATCCCCAAGGGCTACATCCACAACGGCGGCCGGATCGCCTTCGGCCCGGACGGCATGCTGTACGCGGGCACCGGTGAGAGCGGCGAGCGGGGTCTGGCCCAGGACAAGAAGTCCCTGGGCGGCAAGATCCTGCGCCTGACCCCGGAGGGCGAACCGGCTCCGGGCAACCCGTTCCCCGGCTCCCCGGTGTACTCGTACGGCCACCGCAACGTCCAGGGCCTGGCCTGGGACGCCAAACAGCGCCTGTTCGCCTCGGAGTTCGGCCAGGACACCTGGGACGAGCTGAACGCGATCAAGCCGGGCGGGAACTACGGCTGGCCGAAGGCCGAGGGCAGATCCTCCGATGCCGCGCTCCAGAACCCGACAGCCCAGTGGCACACCGACGACGCCTCCCCCAGCGGCATCGCCCATGTGCGGGGCGTGATCTGGATGGCCGGTCTGAAGGGGCAGCGCCTGTGGCGCATCCCGCTGCGGGGTACGGAGGCCTCGGCGGCACCGCAGGCCTTCCTCACCGGGACGTACGGCCGGCTGCGGACGGTGGTCGCGGCGGGCGGCGACAAGGTGTGGCTGGTGACGAGCAACACGGACGGCCGCGGACGGCCGAAGAAGGGGGACGACCGGGTGCTGGAGGCTCAGGTGAGATAGCGCTCGGCGCCCGCCGGACCGCTCACGCCTCTTCGCGCCCCTGTTCCGGTCCGTCTTCGGGCTCGGCTTCGGGTCCCGCTTCCGGTCGGCATCCCGCCTCCGGCCTCCCCTCCGGTCCCGCCGCGGCCGGCGGCGGGTCCGGCAGTCGTATGACGGCCTTCCCCGACGCCAGGTCGATGGGGCCTCGGCCGGGATCGTTGTCGCCGACGTCCTCGCGGGTCAGCTCGAGCCGGTTCTGTTCGTCCCGGGTGTGTTTGCGGCCCGGCGCGAACAGTTCCTCGAAGGCGTTGAACACGGCTTCTCCCCCGCTTTCTCCCCATCACGGCTTTTCTCCAGCCTAGGTCTCAGCCCGGCGGTCCGGCAGTGAGCGTCTCCGCCGGGAACAAGCGCAGCCGATGTGCCACCGCGGCAGCCTCTCCCCGGCCGGAGACGCCGAGCTTGCTCAGGATGTTGGAGACGTGGACGCTCGCGGTCTTCGGGGAGATGAACAGCTCCTCGGCGATCTGGCGGTTGGTACGGCCGGCCGAGACCAGCCGGAGGACGTCCCGCTCCCGGCTGGTGAGTCCGAGGGCCGCGGCCGGGTCGGCGGGGCCGAGGGCCTGCCGCGGGGTGCGGGTCAGGGTGAGGCGGGCGCGCTGGGCGAGCCGGGTGACGGCGTCGGCGAGCGACCGGGCGTCGAGGTGGGCGGCGACCGCCCCGGCCAGCCGGAGCAGTTCGCCCGCGCGGTCGCGTTCGTCGTCGCCGCCGTCGGCGAGAAGGGCTCCGGCGAGGCGGAGGCGGACCCGGGCGAGTTCGTAGGGGCGGTCCAGGCACTCGAAGGCGGTGACCACTGGCGACCAGTCGTCGGCGGTGTCGGCGCCCTGGGCCCGGCGCAGTTCGGCGCGGGTCCACTGTTCGTAGGCCTGCCAGAGCGGGGCACCGGCGGTGAGTGTGCGTACGGCTTCGTGGAGGCGGTCGAGGATCTCGGCGCGGCCGGGCTGGGCGGCGGGCAGGGTGCGGGCTTCGGCCTCCGCGGTGGCGGCGGCCCGCAGCAGCATCCAGCCGTAATGGTGGCAGCCGGGCGGGAACCCGGCGTCGACGGCCTGGAGCAGTTCGGCGCGGGCGTCGGCGAGGCGGCCCTCCTCGGCGGCGACGACGAGGGAGACCCGGGCCAGGGGCAGGAGGTGCTGGGGCATGGGGTCGTGGGTGCCGTAGTGGGCGCGGGCGGCGGCGAGTTGCCGGCCCGCCTCGGAGAGGTCGCCACGGGCCAGGGCGAGGTCCGCCAGGCGCAGGGCGCCGGCGCCGCGGGGTTTGGCGCCGTGAGCGCCGCGGGGTTTGCCGCCGGGGACGCCGCGGGTCGCGTGTGCGGCGGCCTCGGCGGCCTCCGCCCACTGGCCGAGCGAGTACAGCGCCTCGGACAGGTTGCCCCATATCCAGGCCTCGGAGTCCAGCAGGCCGTAACGACGGGCGAAGTCGATGCCTTCGCGCTGGAGTGCGGCGGCCTCCCGCTCGCGGCCGAGGCTCTGCAGCTCGCACGGCAGGTTCACATAGGCGCGGCCGGTGACATAGTGCACTCCCTCCGCGAGGGTGTCCCGCAGCACCTGCCGCATCTCCGCCAGGCCGGTCTCGGGATCGCCCGCGTCCACCTTGAGGCCGCCGAGGGTGAGACGGGCGTGCAGTTCGATGTCGCGGGCGCCGACCATGCGCGCGTACTCCACGGCGCGCTCGGCGGCGGCGAAGGCCTCGGGCCCGGGCCGGTGCGCCATGGACCAGCTGGCGACGAGGGCCAGCACCTCGGCGTGCACCTCGGACGGGGGCAGGCCGCGCACCAGGTCCTGGGCGGTGGCCAGTTCCTGCCAGCCGTCGCCGCGGGCCTGGGACTGGACGAGCCGGGAGCGCTGTACCCAGAACCAGGCGGCGCGCAGGGGGTCCGGCTCGTCCTCCAGGAGGCGCAGCGCCCGCTTGATGATCTTCAGGGCGCGTTCGCGTTCGCCGCCGAAGTGGCCCGCGACGGCGGCCTCGGCCATCAGGTCGAGGTAGCGCAGTGGAGTGGTGGCGGGGTCGCAGCCGCACGGAGGGTAGACCTCGGTGTAGTCGACCGGGCGCAGGGCGGAGCGCACTTCCTCGGGGGCGCTGTCCCACAGCTCCATCGCCCGTTCCAGGAGCCCGAGTTGTTCGGTGTAGGCGTGCCGGCGGCGGGCCACGACGGACGCGTCCAGGACGGCGGGCAGGGCCTTGGCGGCGTCGTGGGCGTGGTACCAGTAGCTGGCCAGGCGCATCACGCGCGCGTCGGCCGGGACGAGCGTGGGGTCGGCCTCCAGGGCCTCGGCGTAGCGGCGGTTGAGCCGGGAGCGTTCGCCGGGCAGCAGATCGTCGGCGACGGCCTCGCGGACCAGGGAGTGCCGGAAGCGGTAGCCGTCGCCGGTCCGCGTGGCGGTGAGGATGTTGGCGCCGACGGCGGCTCGCAACGCCTCGATGAGGTCGTCCTCGCCGAGCTGGGCGACGGCGGCGATCAGCCGGTACTCCACGGTGGAGCCGCCCTCGGCGACGACCCGGATGACCCGCTGGGCGCTGTCGGGCAGTGTCTCGACCCGGACCAGGAGCAGGTCGCGCAGGGAGTCGGTGAGGCCGGTGCCGCAGCCGTCGCAGCCGGCGACGGCGAGTTCCTCGACGAAGAAGGCGTTGCCGTCGGAGCGTTCGAAGATCTCGTCCACCTGGGCGGCGTCGGGTTCGGCGGCGAGGATGCCGGCGATCTGGCGGCCGACCTCCTCGCGGGTGAAGCGGGCGAGTTCGATGCGGCGGACGGTGCGCAGCCGGTCGAGTTCGGCGAGCAGGGGGCGGAGCGGGTGGCGGCGGTGGATGTCGTCGGAGCGGTAGCTGGCGAGGACCAGGAGCCGGCCGGCGCGCAGGGTGCGGAACAGGTAGGCGAGGAGGTGGCGGGTGGAGGCGTCGGCCCAGTGCAGGTCCTCCAGGACGAGCACGACCGGCTGGGCGGCGGCGATCCGTTCGAGCAGCCGGGCGGTGAGTTCGAACAGGCGGGACGTGCCCTGCTCGTCGTGGCGGCCGGCGCCGGCCTCGCCCAGGTCGGGCAGGAGGCGGGCCAGTTCCTCCTCCTGGCCGCGCGCGGCGGCGGTGAACTCCTCGGGCAGGGCGTCGCACAGGGCGCGCAGCGCGGTGGAGAAGGGGGCGAACGGCAGCCCGTCGGCGCCCATCTCCACACAGCCGCCGACGGCGACGACCGCGTGCCGGCCGGCGGCCGTGCCGAACTCCTCGACGAGGCGGGTCTTGCCGACCCCCGCCTCGCCGCCGAGCAGCAGCGCCTGCGGCTCGCCGGCGCGGGCGCGGGCGAGCGCGTCGTTCAGGGTGTCCAGCTCTTCGGTGCGGCCGACGAACACGGGACTGACGGACCTGGTCTCCACGGGCCCGAGCATCGCACGAGGCGTGGACGGCCGGGCACCGGTTTTCCACAGTTCCGGTGCGATCGTCGTACCGGTGGTCGAGAGGGTCGTAGCAACGGACGGAAGGGTCGTACGACTGGGATGGGCAGTCGTACGACCCTGGTCCGGAAGGTCCGGAGGGCAGCCGACCCCCGTACGGCCACCCTCCGTCCCGGCCCGGTCCGTCGGTCCGGTGTTCACGCGGTGCGCGGGATCCGGGGCCGGCGGAGGCGGTCGCTATGGGACTCGGTGGCGGCGCCGGCGTGGCCGGCCGAGTCCTCGTGGCGGGCGGCGCGGTGCATCCGGACGACCTTGCGGGCCAGGCGCTCCTGCTCGGCCTCGCGGATCAGCTGGGCGGAGCGCATCTTGTGGTACTCGAACTCGATCACGGCGGGTCCTTCGAGGAGATTCGGTGTCGTGCGTCGCGTTCTGCGATGCCTCCACCTTCGTCTGCCAGGGGGGTGCGCCACATCGGGAGAGTTCCGCATCTTCGGGCAGCGTACGGACCGGCACGCGCGCGTAAGGGGCCTTAGGGAGTCCATAAGGTGCGCATGGACTTCCTAAGGCCCCTGGGAGCTGCGCTTTTGTCAGCCGGTCGAGGGCAGGGCGAGCAGGGCGTCGGTGTACTTCAGAACCGCCAGCAGCAGGCCGACGACGCCGAGCGAGACACCCGCCCAGGCCACCGACCTGATCCACGGGGCCTGCGGCCGGCCGGGGGCGCCGAAGGCGGGCCGGGCGAGCACGGCCACGCCGGTGAGCAGCGCGGCCAGCGCGAACAGGCCGGCCCACAGGGCGGTGCTGTGCCAGGCGTTGCCGTAGACCGCCTTGATCTGGGTGGCGACGCTCGCGGTGGAGGACGTCCGCAGCTGGCCGATGAGCTGCTCGCGGGCGCCGGCGACGGTCCCGATCCAGCCGCCGCTGAGCGAGACGAGGCCCAGCGCGGCGGAGACGACGGCCCCGGCGCCCTGGCCGACCCCCGAGGGCGCCTTGTCCGGTGCGGGTTCCCGCCCCTCGACGGTCTCCTCCTCGACGGTCTCCTCCTCGACGGCGTCCGCCTGAGCGGACCCCTCCTCGAGAGCCTCCGCCTGAGCGGCTTCCTCCTCGGTGGTGGCGGCCTCCACCGCCGTGTCGTCGCCCTGCGCCTCGGTGCCGGCCTCGGCGCCTTCCTCTGTCTTCGTAGCCATGCCCGGCACCGTACGGACCCTGTCTGAGAGGTCCCTTAATGATCGTCGTGTGCGGTACACGCGCGTGCCGCACGCCATTCGGGGGCCAGCACCGACCAGATCTCGGTGCTGGCGCGCACGCCCCGGTGCGGGTAGTTCTCGCGGAGCACGCCCTCGCGGGTCATGCCGAGCCGCCGGGCGACGTTGATGCTGGGCTCGTTGGCGGAGGACACATGCCACTCCACGCGGTGCATGCCGCGTTCCTCGACGGCCCAGTCCAGCAGCACCCGCATGCTCCGCGTGACCAGTCCGCGCCCGGCCGCCGCCGGCTCCAGCCAGCAGCCGGCCTCGCACACCCCGCTCGGGGTGTCCCACACGCGGAACAGCACGCCGCCGACCAGCTTGCCGTCCAGCCAGATGCCGTGCAGGCTGCCGGCGTCGACGGCGCGCTTGTCGGCGTACGACTTCAGCCAGCCGCGGGCGCCGTCCAGGTCGGACACGGCGTCCGGCAGCCCGATGTGCCGGCCGATGAACTCCCGTCCCCGGTCGATGTTGGCGAGGACCTCGTCGGCGTGCCAGACCTCCAGGGGCCGCAGCGAGGCTCCGTCGTCACCCAGGGATATCGCGTACATCGCGCCGCTCGTCCTTCCGCAGTTCTTCGACCGGGACCTTGCCGAGCCTCTCATGTGCGGCACGGCACTCGGGCGGTTCGATGCTGATGCGGGGCAGCAGGCGCTCCAGCCGGGCGGGCAGCCACCAGTTGGCGGCGCCGAGCAGATGCATCAGCGCGGGGACGAGCAGGGTGCGCAGCACGAAGGCGTCCAGGGCGACGGCGGAGGCCAGCGCGATGCCGAACATGGCGATCACGCGGTCGCCGCTGAGCACGAAGGCGAGGAAGACCGAGATCATGATGATGGCGGCCGAGTTGATGACCCGGCTGGTCTCGGCGAGGCCGACGCGGACGGCGCGCCGGTTGTCGCCGGTCTCCAGCCACTCCTCGTACATCCGGCTGACCAGGAAGACCTGGTAGTCCATGGAGAGCCCGAAGAGGACGGACACCATGATCACGGGGAGGAACGGCTCGATGGGCCCGGCGCGGCCGAGGCCGAGCAGTTCGCTGCCCCAGCCCCACTGGAACACGGCCACGACGATGCCGAACGCGGCGGCCACGGCGGCGATGTTCATCACGGCGGCCTTCAGCGGGATGCCGAGCGAACGGAACACGACGAGCAGCAGCAGACAGCCGAGCCCGATGACCGCGCCGACGAACAGCGGAAGTCTGCCGACGATCACATCCGCGAAGTCGTCGTAGCCTGCGGTGACCCCGCCGACCTGGATGTCGAGGGAGGTGCCGGTCTCCGCGCGGGGCAGCACCTCGGTGCGCAGCCGGTCCACGAGGTCGCTGGTGTCCTGCGACTGCGGGGCGGAGCCGGGGACCACGGTGAGGTAGGCGGTGGTGCCGCCGGTGGCGTAGGTGACCGGGGTGACGGAGGCGACGCCCCGGGTGGCGCGCAGGGACTCGTCGAGGTTGTCCAGGGCGAGCTTGTCGGCGCCGCCGTCCACCCGGGTCACCAGGGTGAGCGGTCCGTTCACGCCGGGTCCGAATCCGTCGGCGAGCAGGTCGTAGGCCTTGCGGGTGGTGGAGGTGCGGGGGTCGTTGCCCTGGTCGGAGGTGCCGAGGTGGAGGGAGAGGGTCGGCAGGGCGAGCAGCGCGACGACGGCGACGGCCAGCGAGCCGAGCAGCTTGGGCCGGCGCTCGACGAGTGCGGACCAGCGGGCGGCGAGACCGGTGGGCAGCTCCGGGCGGGGCCCGCGCTCGGCGAGCCGGCTCCGCTCGCGGCGGCTGAGGGCCCGGGGGCCGATGTACGACAGCAGGGCGGGCAGCAGGGTGACCGAGGCCGCGACGGTGAGCACCACCGTCAACGAGGCGGCCACGGCGACCCCGTCGAGGAAGCCCAGCCGCAGGGTCAGCATCCCCAGCAGGGCTATGCACACCGTCGCACCCGCGAAGACGACGGCGCGTCCGGTGGTGGCCACGGCGTTCACGGCGGCCTCGGTGACGCTCAGACCGCGTTTCAGTCCGCGCCGCTGCCGGGTCACGATGAACAGCGCGTAGTCGATGCCGACGCCGAGGCCGATCAGCATGCCGAGCATGGGCGCGAAGTCGGCGACCGTCATGGCGTGTCCGAGCAGCCCGATGCCGGCGTAGGCGGTGCCGACACCGACCAGCGCGGTGGCGATGGGCAGTGCCGAGGCGGCGAGCGAACCGAAGGCGAGGAACAGCACGACGGCCGCGACGAGCACGCCGACCACCTCGGCGGTGTGCTCGCGCGGGGACGCGGTGAGCCCGATCGCGCTGCCGCCCAGCTCCACCTGGAGTCCGTCGCCCTGGGCGGCCTTGGCGGTGCGCACCACGGCCCGCGCCTCGGACGCGCCGACGTGGTCGGCCGGCTCGGTGAAGGTGACGGTGGCGTAGGCCGTGTGGCCGTCGGCGCTGATCCGGTGCGCGCCCTGGCCGCCGTACGGGCCGGTCACCGAGGCGATGCCGGGCAGCGAGGCGATCCGGTCCAGGGTCTGGGTCATGGTCTGCTCGACGCCGGCGGCACGGACGGTACCGGTGACGGTGTGCCAGACAACGGTGTCGCTGTCCCCGCCCAGCCCTGGGAAACCGTCCTCGATCAGCTGCGCCGCGCGGCCGGACTCGGTACCGGGGACCTCGTAGTCGTTCGAGTACGCCGAACCGGTCACGGCCGCGGCCGCGGTGACCCCGCCGAAGGCGAGGAGCCACAGCAGCACGGCGGCCAGCCGATGCCGGACACACCAACGGGCGAGGTCTGCCACGGACGTGCTCCCAGATGACGATGTGTGGATCTTTGGCCGGGAACGATCGTCCATGTGGTGAACAGCCCGCAAAGAACGCGTGAGCAATCGCAGGACACTCTTGCAGGCGAAAGTGATCGTTTGCCGTGATCGTGGGCTTGTTCACGAGAGTGCGAGGGACGTCACACGACACTTCGGCGAACTCTGTCGCCCCGGGCAACACTTCGGGAAATCGGATGCAGTGGTGCGCGGAGAAGCTCCGCGCGGACGAGGGGCGCGCGCTGGGATTCGTACGGGTCGTGGGGCGCCCACCCAGGGGTACGGCCCCGGAGGGCATGCCTTCCGGGGCCGTACCGAGCGACGGGGCTCAGCCCTCGCTCACGCCCAGCTTCTGAAGGATCAGTTCCTTGACGCGGGCCGCGTCGGCCTGACCCCGGGTCGCCTTCATGACCGCGCCGACCAGGGCACCGGCCGCGGCCACCTTGCCACCGCGGATCTTGTCCGCGATGCCCGGGTTGCCGGCGATGGCCTCGTCCACGGCGGCGGTCAGCGCCCCCTCGTCGGAGACGACCTTCAGACCGCGCTTGTCGACGACCTCGTCCGGGGTGCCCTCTCCGGCGAGGACGCCCTCGATGACCTGGCGGGCCAGCTTGTCGTTCAGGTCACCCTTCGCGACGAGCTCGGTGACCCGGGCCACCTGCTGCGGAGTGATCGCCAGCTCGTCCAGCGCCTTGCCGGACTCGTTGGCGCTGCGCGCCAGTTCGCCCATCCACCACTTGCGGGCGGAGGCCGCGTCGGCACCGGCGTCGATCGTGGCAACGATCGGGTCCAGCGCACCGGCGTTGAGGATCGCCTGCATGTCGGTGGCGGAGATGCCCCACTCGGCGAGCAGCCGGGTGCGGCGGGCCAGCGGCATCTCCGGCAGGGCCGCGCGGATCTCCTCGACCCACGCGCGCGAGGGCGCGACGGGCACCAGGTCGGGCTCCGGGAAGTACCGGTAGTCCTCGGCCTCCTCCTTCACGCGGCCCGAGGTCGTGGACCCGGTGTCCTCGTGGAAGTGGCGGGTCTCCTGGACGATCGTGCCGCCGCCGGAGAGCACGGCCGCGTGGCGCATGATCTCGTAGCGGGCCGCACGCTCCACCGACCGCAGCGAGTTGACGTTCTTGGTCTCGCTCCGCGTGCCGAACTTGTCGGCGCCCTTGGGCATCAGCGACAGGTTCACGTCGCAGCGCATCTGGCCCATCTCCATGCGGGCCTCGGACACGCCGAGGGCACGGATGAGCTCGCGCAGCTCGCGGACGTACGCCTTCGCCACCTCGGGGGCGCGCTCGCCGGCGCCGACGATCGGCTTGGTGACGATCTCGATGAGCGGGATGCCCGCGCGGTTGTAGTCCAGCAGGGAGTGGGACGCGCCGTGGATACGGCCGGTGGCGCCGCCGACGTGGGTCGACTTGCCGGTGTCCTCCTCCATGTGGGCGCGCTCGATCTCCACGCGGAAGGTCTCGCCGTCCTCCAGCTGCACATCGAGGTAGCCGTTGAAGGCGATCGGCTCGTCGTACTGGGAGGTCTGGAAGTTCTTCGGCATGTCCGGATAGAAGTAGTTCTTCCGGGCGAACCGGCACCATTCGGCGATCTCGCAGTTCAGCGCGAGGCCGATCTTGATGGCTGACTCGACGCCGGTCGCGTTGACGACCGGGAGCGCGCCGGGCAGACCGAGGCAGACCGGGCAGGTCTGGCTGTTCGGGTCGGCGCCGAGCGAGGTCGAGCAGCCGCAGAACATCTTGGTCTTGGTGCCGAGTTCGACATGGACCTCGAGGCCCATGACGGGGTCGTACGACGCGAGTGCGTCCTCGTACGACACCAGGTCGGTCGTGGTGGTCACGGTGAAACTTCCCTCTCAGCCCAGCAGGACGTCGTCGTCGCCCAGCCGCTTCAGCTCGCGGTACAGGATGGCGAGGCCGGTGACGATCGCGACCGCGGAGACGGTGGCGTCGATCAGCCGCAGCGTGTCCTGCTCGGCGCGGGCCTTCTTGATCTGCTTGGCGACACCGAGCGCGCCGAACGCGGTGGTGGCCATCGACAGGTACGTACCGGACTTGGACTTCTTGAAGTCCTTGGCCTTGGACAGCTTGCTCACAGCGACGGAGCCTCCTCCAGGAGCGGGTGCCCCCACTTTTCCACGAAGGCGGCCTCGACGGCGGCGCCCACCTTGTACAGGCGCTCGTCCTTCATCACCGGGGCGATGATCTGCAGGCCGACCGGGAGGTTGTCCTCCGGGGCGAGACCGCAGGGCAGGGACATGGCCGCGTTGCCCGCCAGGTTGGTCGGGATGGTGCACAGGTCCGCGAGGTACATCGCCATCGGGTCGTCGGCGCGCTCGCCGATCGCGAAGGCGGTGGTCGGGGTGGTCGGGGAGACGATCACGTCGACCTGCTCGAAGGCCTTGTCGAAGTCCTGCTTGATCAGCGTGCGGACCTTCTGCGCGGAGCCGTAGTACGCGTCGTAGTAGCCGGAGCTCAGCGCGTAGGTGCCCAGCATGATGCGGCGCTTGACCTCGGGGCCGAAGCCGGCCTCGCGGGTCAGGGAGGTGACCTCCTCCGCCGAGTGGCCGCCGTCGTCGCCGGTGCGCAGGCCGTAGCGCAGGCCGTCGAAGCGGGCGAGGTTGGAGGAGCACTCGGACGGCGCGATCAGGTAGTACGCCGACAGCGCGAGGTCGAAGGACGGGCAGTCCAGCTCGACGATCTCGGCGCCCAGTTCCTTCAGCAGCTCGACCGACTCGTCGAAGCGCTGGATGACACCGGCCTGATAGCCCTCGCCGCGGAACTGCTTGACCACGCCGACGCGCATGCCCGCCACGCTGCCGTTGCGGGCGGCCTCGACGACCGGCGGGACCGGGGCGTCGATGGAGGTGGAGTCGAGCGGGTCGTGTCCGGCGATGACCTCGTGCAGCAGGGCCGCGTCCAGGACCGTACGGGCGCAGGGGCCGCCCTGGTCCAGGGAGGACGAGAACGCCACCATGCCGAAGCGGGAGACCGCGCCGTACGTCGGCTTCACGCCGACCGTGCCGGTGACGGCGGCCGGCTGGCGGATGGAGCCGCCGGTGTCGGTGCCGATGGCGAGCGGGGCCTGGAAGGAGGCGAGCGCGGCGGAGGAACCGCCGCCGGAGCCGCCGGGGATCTTGGTGAGGTCCCAGGGGTTGCCGGTCGGGCCGTAGGCGCTGTTCTCGGTCGACGACCCCATGGCGAACTCGTCCATGTTGGTCTTGCCGAGGATGACGACGTCGGCGGCCTTGAGCTTCTTGGTCAGGGTCGCGTCGTACGGCGGGATCCAGCCCTCGAGGATCTTCGAACCGACGGTCGTGGGCACGCCCTCGGTGGTGAAGATGTCCTTGAGTGCGAGCGGGACGCCGGCCAGCGGGCCGAGCTTCTCGCCGCGGGCCCGCTTCTCGTCCACGGCACGGGCCTGGGCGAGGGCGCCCTCGCGGTCGACGTGCAGGAAGGCGTGCACCTTCTCGTCGACCGCCTCGATGCGGGCGAGGTGGGCCTCGGTGACCTCGACGGCCGTGAGCTCGCCGGAGGCGATCTTCGCGGCGATCTGCGCGGCCGTGAGCTTGATGATGTTGCTGTCCGTCATGGTGGTCACTCCTCCCCCAGGATCTGCGGCACCTTGAAACGCTGCTGCTCCTGGGCGGGGGCGCCGGAGAGCGCCTGCTCGGGGGTGAGCGAGGGACGGACCTCGTCCGGCCGCATGACGTTCGTCAGCGGGAGCGGGTGCGAGGTCGGCGGTACGTCTTGGTCGGCGACCTCGCTGACGCGGGCGACCGCGCCGATGATGTCGTCCAGCTGTCCCGCGAAGTGGTCGAGTTCTTCGGGCTTCAGCTCCAGACGCGCCAGCCGGGCGAGGTGGGCGACCTCCTCGCGCGTGATGCCAGGCATGCAGCGATCCTCTGGGGTGAGTGTGTGTGGTTTGGGGCCAATCCTATGGGGCGGCGCCCCGTGGCCGTGAAACGGTTTCCCGTGGGCCCGCCGTCAGCGGTGCCGCCCGTCCCAGGCGTCGCTCTTGAGGAAGTGGTTGTCGTACAGCTCCTGGACCTCCAGGAGGCTCTCCGGGGAGACCTCGCCGAGGCGGATCCGCTGCAGGTGGCGGAAGTACTCGAAGCGCTCGACGCCCGGGGCGATGACGATCAGGATGTCGGCCGGGCTGCCGGGTGCGGCGGCGAAGGCATGCGGCCGGTCCGGCGGGACGACGACCAGGTCACCACGCTGGGCCGTGACCACGTCGTCACCGGACAGCAGCTCGGCCTCGCCGTCGAGCAGGAAGAACATCTCGGCGGAGTTGTGGTGCACGTGCGGGCGGGCGCCGTCCGCGCCCTCGGCGAGGGTGACCCGGACGGTGGACAGCGCGCCCCCGCTGGCGCTGCTGTCGGCGAGCAGCCTGACGGTGGTGGGCGCCTGACCGACCACCTCGGCCTCCGCGTCCCGGACGAGGACGGTGTCGTCGAACTTCGGCACGAACAGCGACATGGCGGAACTCCCCCTGTGAGTGTCGTCAGACCGCGAAGAGCAGTCCGGCACTGATCAGTACAACGATCGCGGTGGCGAAGTGGATCCCGAACGCGACGGCCTTCGTGCCGCCGTCGCGCTCCGGCGAATGCCAGCAGGGCCAGGCCCAGCAGCCCGAAGGTGCCGTCGGCGCTTGGCCCTGCTGATCGGACACTTCGCGGCGGCTGAGCGCAACGGGTGAAGCCGAGGGCGGGATCAGCGCCCCGTCAGGCGGGAAGACTACTCGGCCGCGGGCAACGCGGCGCGGGGCCGTTGCCACCCGCGGGACCCCCGCGCCCGCAACCACGCCGTCGTCTCCTCGGGCGGCATCGCCGCAGCGACCAGCCACCCCTGCACCGCGTCACACCCCAGATCCCGCAGCCGCTCCCACGTCTCGTCGTCCTCGACCCCCTCGGCGACGACGAGCAACCCCAGGGAGTGCGCCAGATCCACCGTGCACCGCACGATCTCCGCGTCCTCCGTGTCGACCGCCAACCGCGCCACGAACGAACGGTCGATCTTCAGCTCGCTCACCGGCAGCCGCCGCAGATTCACCAGCGACGAATACCCGGTGCCGAAGTCGTCCAGCGACATCTTCACGCCGTGCCCGGTCAGCCCGGCGAGGGTGTCCGCGGCCCGCTGCGGGTCCTCCAGCAGCACGTGCTCGGTTATCTCCAGCTGCAAGGCCCCCGCAGGGACCCCGTGCCGGGCGAGCCGCGCCGCGACCGACCCCGCGAAACCGGGCGTGTGGACATCCCGCGGGGAGACGTTGACGGCGACCGGGACCCGCAGCCCCTGCGCGCGCCACTTGGCGACCTGCCCGAGCGCGGTCTCCAGGACGTACTCCGTCAGATGGGGCATCAGGCCGGAGGACTCGGCGATCGCTATGAACTCGTCCGGCGGCACCTTCCCCCGCTCCGGATGCACCCAGCGGACCAGCGCCTCCAGACCGGCGACCTGACCGTCGAAGCGGACCTTGGGCTGGTAGTGCAGCTGTACCTCGTGCGCGTCCAGCGCCCGGCGCAGATCGCCCAGCAGACCGAGCCGGTCCGGGGTGTTGGAGTCCCGCTTGGACTCGTACACCTCCACACCCGTACGGTCCCTTTTCGCCTGGTACATCGCCACGTCCGCCCGCCGCAACAGCCCTTCGGCGTCCATGGCGTGGTCGGGGAAGACGGCGACGCCCGCGCTGGCCTCCAGGACGAGGGTGAGCCCGTCGAGGTCCAGCGGGGAGCTGAGCCCGGCGACCAGGCCGCGGGCCACGCGCGTGGCCGACGTGGTGGAGTCGGCGACGGGCAGTAACACGGCGAACTCGTCACCGCCGAGCCGCGCGGCCTCCGCTCCCCGTGGCAGGGCGAGCCGCAGCCGGTCGGCTATCTGCAGCAGCAGCCGGTCGCCGGCGAGATGGCCCAGGGTGTCGTTCACCGATCGGAACCGGTCGAGGTCGATCAGCATGAGGGCGGAACGGGCGCCGATGCGTTCGGCGTCGTCGAGAGCCGTCCAGATCCGCTCCAGCAGCCACTGCCGGTTGGGCAGCCCGGTCAGCGGGTCGCGCAGTTGCTCCTCGGCACGCGCGCGGGCCATCCACAGGCTGGAGTCGAGGGCGATGAGGGGGATGGCGAACAGCGGGAGCAGGATCGGCTGGGCTTCGGCGACGACGCACAGCAGCGGTGCGATGCCGAGCAGTGCGACGGCGACCAGGCCCTGTCTGACCAGGGCGGTGCGGGCCACGGTGGGCACCTTGCCGCTGCGCGGGGCGTACAGGTACCACTGCAGGCCGCGGCTGACCGCGAGGTAGGCGACCGCGACGAGGACCACCTCGGGGGCGGTGGCGATGCTCCAGGTGTCCGGCCGCCAGGGCGTCTCGACACTCGGGACCCGGCCGAACGCGCCGAGCAGCAGGGCGCCGGCGGCGATGCCGAGGAGGTCCACCGCGCCGTGCAGGACGCCCTGCCGCCAGCGGTGGCACCGGGCGACGCCGACCAGGACGACGACGGTGAGGCTGACCAGGCCGGCGGGCACCCAGCCGTAGAGCAGCAGGACGGCGAGGGTGAGGGCAGCGCCGGAGCCGGTGCCGCCCCACCAGCGGGCGCGGCCCAGCATGACGAGATGGCCGACGATGACGCCGGTGAGCAGGGCCAGCGACCAGCCGGCCGTGCCGCACGGGAAGAGGGCGTGGTGGCCGCTGAAGGCGCGGTAGAAGCCGGCGCCGAGGACGAACGCGGCGGCGGCCACGACGGCCGCCGGCAGCGCGGGCCAGGACAGGTGCCGTTCGGAGTCGGTGTCGGTGTCGGTCAGGCCGGAGGCGGGCTCGATGGCCAGGGGTATGGGCGGGTGGGCGTCGGTGGCGGTGCCCGGTCCGGCCGCGCGGGCCCGACCGCCCGAACGCCCGTGGGCCCGCCCCGTCCACCGGGTCCCCCGCCAGGCGCCCGCGCGACGGCGCAGGCGCAGCCGTGAGTCGGGGGCGACACTCTCGGTCGGTTCCATTCCCGTCCCTCTCACAGCCGGCGGTGCCCACGCCACGCGGCCCGGTGTCCGACACCCATCAGCGGCTCCGCGTTGAAGAAACCTTCCGCGCACCCGCAGAACGCACGGGGATGCCCCAACCGCAGCTGGGCACGGCAGGTGCACACCTCAACAGTAGGCCGCGGAAGGCTTCCACGGGCACCGGTCGTCGACGGTCGCCCGAATGCGCCCGGGCCACCCGTATGCAACTGATATGCGCCGAACGGGTGGCCTTCAACCGCTACTCCCCGGTCGGAAGCGCGACTTCGGCCGCCGCGTCCGGACCCTGCTCCAAGAGGACACCGAAACCGTCCTCGTTCAGAACCGGAACCTTCAGCTGCATGGCCTTGTCGTACTTCGATCCCGGGTTGTCCCCCACGACGACGAACGAGGTCTTCTTCGACACCGATCCGGTCACCTTGGCGCCCCGGCTCTGCAGCGCCTCCTTGGCGCCGTCCCGGGTGAAGTTCTCCAGGGTGCCGGTGACGACGACCGTGAGCCCCTCCAGCGGGCGCGGCCCCTCCTCCTCACCGGTCGACTCGTCCTCCAGCGGGACTCCGGCGGCCTTCCACTTGCGGACGATCTCGCGGTGCCACTCCTCGGCGAACCACTCCTTGAGCGCCGCGGCGATGGTCGGGCCGACGCCGTCGGTGGTCGCCAGCTCCTCCTCGGTGGCCTGTTCGATGCGCTCGACGGAACGGAACTCGCGGGCGAGGGCCTGGGCCGCGACCGGTCCGACGTGCCGGATGGACAGGCCGTTCAGGAAGCGGGCCAGCGGGCGGGACTTGGCCGCCTCGATGTTCTCCAGCAGTGCGAGGGTGTTCTTCTTCGGCTCGCCCTTCTGGTTGGCGAAGACCGTGACGACCTTCTCCTCGCCCGTCTTGGGGTCCCGCTTGGGCAGACCGCTGTCGGGGTCCAGGACATAGGCCTTGATGGGCAGCAGCTTCTCCACCGTCAGGTCGAACAGGTCGCCCTCGTCCACCAGCGGCGGCTCGGCCGGCTCCAGCGGGCGGGTGAGCGCGGCGGCGGCCACCGCGCCGAAGTGCTCGATGTCCAGGCACTCACGGCCCGCGAGGTAGGACACGCGCTCGCGCAACTGGGCCGGGCAGGTACGGGCGTTGGGGCAGCGGAGGTCGATGTCGCCCTCCTTCATGGGCCTGAGCGGTGTGCCGCACTCGGGGCACTCGCCCGGCATCACGAACTCCCGCTCGCTGCCGTCCCGCAGGTCGACCACCGGGCCGAGGATCTCCGGGATGACGTCACCGGCCTTGCGCAGGACGACCGTGTCCCCGATGAGGACGCCCTTGGCCTTGACGACCTCCTGGTTGTGCAGGGTGGCGAACTCCACCTCGCTGCCGGCGACCGTGACCGGCTCTACCTGCGCGTACGGAGTGACGCGGCCGGTGCGGCCGACGCCCACCTTGATGTCGACGAGCTTGGTGTTGACCTCTTCCGGCGCGTACTTGTAGGCGATCGCCCAGCGCGGCGCCCGTGCGGTGGAGCCGAGGCGGCCCTGGAGCCGGATCTCGTCCAGCTTGACGACGACACCGTCGATCTCGTGCTCCACGGAGTGGCGGTTCTCGCCGTAGTGGGCGATGAACTCGCGGACGCCGTCGAGGTCGTCGACCACGCGGTTGTGCGGGGAGGTGGGCAGGCCCCAGGTCTTCAGCAGGTCGTAGGCCTGGGAGAGACGGGTCATGCCCGAGAAGCCCTCCAGGGCGCCGATGCCGTGGACGACCATGTGCAGCGGGCGGGTGGCGGTGACCCGCGGGTCCTTCTGGCGCAGGGAACCGGCGGCGGCGTTGCGAGGGTTGGCGAACGGCTTGTCACCGGCCGCGACCAGGCGTTCGTTCAGTTCGAGGAATCTCTCCATCGGGAAGTAGACCTCGCCGCGGATCTCCACGAGGTCCGGGATGTCGTCGCCCTCGAGGCGGTCCGGGATCTCCGCGATCGTGCGGACGTTCGGCGTGATGTCCTCGCCGGTGCGGCCGTCGCCGCGGGTCGCCGCGCGGGTGAGCCGGCCGTTCTCGTAGGTGAGGTTGACCGCGAGACCGTCGACCTTGAGCTCGCACAGGAAGTGGTAGCCCTGGTCGCCGAGTTCGCGCGCGATGCGCTCGGCCCAGGCGGCCAGCTCGTCGTCGTTGAAGGTGTTGTCGAGGGACAGCATCCGCTGGCGGTGCTCGACCGCGGTGAACTCCGTGGCGTACGCCCCCGCGACCTTCTGGGTCGGTGAGTCCGGGGTGCGCAGCTCCGGATACTCCTCCTCCAGGGCTTCCAGAGTCTTCAGGAGCTTGTCGAAGTCCGCGTCGCTGACGACGGGAGCGTCCTTCACGTAGTACCGGAAGCGGTGCTCCTCGATCTGCTCAGCGAGCTGCGCGTGCTTGTCACGTGCCTCGGCGGGCACTGCCGTCTCCGCCTGCTGCTTGTCGCCGGCCACCGTGTCGTCCTCCCGTTACTCTGGGTTGTCCGCGAGGGATCTCGCCGCCTGGACGCAGTGGGCGAGCGCCTGGCGTGCGTAGGCGGGGGAAGCTCCCGCCAGACCGCACGCCGGGGTGACGGTGACCGCCTCCGCGAGCAGCCCCGGGTGCAGACCCAGCCTGCGCCACAGCGTCCTGACACCCATGACGCTACCGGCAGGGTCTGACAATGGCCCTTGAGTGCCGCTCACGACACCGGTGAACAGCCGGGTGCCGCCCTCGACGGCTTCCCCGATCGTGTCGTCGTCACGTTCGGTGAGCAGGGCGAAGTCGAAGGAGACCGCGGCCGCGCCGGCCCGCCGCAGCAGCGCGAAGGGCACGTCGGGGGCACAGGAGTGCACGACCACGGGACCGCCGTCATGGACCCCGACGACGTCGCGCAGGGTGGCCTCCACGACCTGCCGGTCCACGGCCCGGTGCGTGCGGTAGCCGCTGGCGGTGCGGACCTGGCCGCGCAGGACGGCGGTGAGGGAGGGCTCGTCGAGCTGGAGGACCAGCCGGGCGCCGGGGACGCGGCGCCGCACCTCCGCGAGGTGCAGGCGCAGCCCCTCGGCGAGCGAGGCGGCGAGGTCACGGCAGGCACCGGCGTCGGAGAGCGCGGCCTCGCCGTTCCTCAGCTCCAGCGCGGCGGCGAGCGTCCACGGCCCGACCGCCTGCACCTTCAGGTCGCCCTCGTAGCCCTGGGTGAACTCCTCCAGGGCGTCCAGGTCCTCCACCAGCCAGGAGCGCGCCCGCTTGGTGTCCCGGCCCGGCCGGTCCCCGATCCGCCAGCCGCTGGGCTCCACGCGCGCGTACAGCTCGACGAGCATCCCCGCGGTACGGCCGATCATGTCGGCGCCGGGCCCGCGCGCGGGCAGCTCGGGCAGGAAAGGAAAGTCCTCGAAGCTGCCGGTGACGGTCCTGGCGGCCTCGCGGGCGTCGTCACCGGGCATGGACCCGACACCGGTGGCCCCCGCGAACCTGAACTGGCTGTTTTCGCTCACCAGGGAAGCCTACGGAACACCTCGGCCGGGGTCAGCGTCCCGGTCGCACCGTCAGGTCGTTGACCTCCGCGTCCCTCGGCAGGTCCAGGGCCATGAGGATCGTCGTGGCGACCGACTCGGCGTCGATCCACTTCGAGGCGTCGTACTCCTTGCCCTCCTGCTGGTGGACCTTGGCCTGCATGGGACTGGCCGTGCGGCCGGGGTAGACCGAGGTGACCCGGACGCCGTTCGCGTGCTCCTCCTGGCGCAGGGAGTCGGCGAGGGCCTTCAGGCCGTGCTTGGAGGCGGCGTACGCGGACCAGCCGGCGTGGGCGCTGAGACCGGCGCCGGAGTTGACGAAGATCACATGGCCGCGGGCGGCGCGCAGCTGGGGCAGGAAGTGCCGGGTCAGCTCGGCGGGGGAGATCAGGTTGACGTTGAGCTGGTGGCGCCAGGACTTGGGGGTCAGGTCGACGACCTCGCCCAGGTCGACGACTCCGGCGATGTGCAGCAGGGAGTCCACGCGGTCCGGGAGTGTCTGGTGGGAGAACGCCCAGGACAGCTTGTCCGGGTCCGCGAGGTCGCCGGCCAGGGTGCGGGCGCCGGGGAACTCGGCCGCCAGTTCCTTCGCGCGGCCCGCGTCGCGCGCGTGCAGGACGAGTTCGTCCCCGCGCGCGTGCAGACGGCGGGCGACGGCCGCGCCGATGCCGGACCCGGCCCCGGTGATCACATGAGTAGCCATGTCCGCCATGCTCGCATCAGCGCTGGCCCTGCTGCTCCTGCAGGTAGGCCAGCGCGCCGACCGGCTCCTCGGCGAAGAAGACCAGCTCGGACAGCGGGCGCGGCAGGAAGCCCTCGTCCTCCATACGGCGGAACTGCTGCTTCAGGCCGTCGTAGAAGCCCGCGGTGTTCAGCAGGACGACCGGCTTCTCGGTGCGGCCGTGCTTCTTCAGCTCCAGGATCTCGGTGGCCTCGTCCAGCGTGCCGGTGCCGCCCACCATGATCACCACGGCGTCGGCCTTCTCCAGCAGCAGCTTCTTGCGTTCCGCGAGGTCGGCGGCGATGACCATCTCGTCGGCGCCGGGCCGCGCCCTGTTCGCGAGGAACTCCACGGACACGCCCAGCAGCCTGCCGCCCGCCTCGTGCACCCCGTCGGCGACGACCTTCATCAGACCGACGTTGGAGCCGCCCCACACCAGGGTGTGACCGGCCTTGCCGATCAGTTCCGCGAACTCGCGCGCGGGCCGTGTGTACCGCTCGTCGAGGTCGGCGGCGGACAGGAAGACGCAGATGTTCATGGCCCCCACCGTACGACCCCGGCCGTACGGCTCCCCGACGGGAGGGGCCCTGCCCCACGGTCCGCGTCGAGCGCGGGAAGAAGCGCGGGTCCGCCGGTGCTGTCCCACTATGAGCCAAGGACACACGATCACCATCGAACAGGGCGAGCGGCACGTGCGCGTGGTGCACGGCGACCAGGTGCTCGCGGAGACCGACCGGCCGCTGGTGCTGCGCGAGACGGGCTGTCCGGTGCGGTACTACATCCCCGCCGACGACGTACGCGTCGGTCTGCTGACGCCCTCCGACACGCACACCGTGTGCCCCTTCAAGGGCACGGCGTCCTACTGGTCGCTGCCGGACGCCCCCGATCTGGTCTGGGCCTACCCGGACCCGAAGCCGGATGTCGCCGCGATCAAGGATCACTTCTGCTTCTACGAAACCGACGTGTCGTGACCGATGAGTCGATGCCGGTGCGGCAGTCTGCAGGGGCATGGACAAGAAGACGACCTCCCGTGACGGCACGTCCCTCGCGTACGAAGTGACCGGCCAGGGGCCGACGGTGATCCTGGTGAGCGGCGCCATGTCCACCGGGGGCACCGTGGCGCCCCTGGCCCAGCGGCTCGCGGGCCGCTGCACGGCCGTCGTGTACGACCGCCGGGGCCGCGGGGAGAGCGGTGACACCAAGCCGTACGCCGTCGAGCGCGAGGTCGAGGACCTGGCCGCGCTGATCGACGCGGTGGGCGGCGAGGCGGCGCTGTTCGGGGTCTCCTCGGGCGGCGCGCTGGTGCTTCGGGCGGTGGCGAGCGGGTTGCCGGCCGTCCGGGCCGCCGTCTACGAGGTGCCGTACGCCGACTTCCTGCAGGGCGGCGCCGAGCGGGAGGCCACGTACAAGGAGCAGCTGAACAAGGCGCTCGCGGACGGCCGGCGCGGGGACGCGGTGGAGCTGTTCCTGCGGCTGACGGGCCTCGGCGAGGAGGTCATCCAGGGGGCCCGGCAGTCGCCGATGTGGGCCGGGATGGAGGCCGTCGCGCCGAGTCTCGCGTACGACGACGCGGTCATGGGCGACGGCCTGCTTCCCCGGGACCGGATCGCGGCGATCTCCGTGCCGGTGCTGGTCGTCGCGGGCGGGGCGAGCCCGGAGTGGATGCGCGAGGCGTCCCGGGAGGTCGCCGGAGCGGTGCCCGAGGGCAGGTACCGCGAGCTGGAGGGCCAGACCCACATGGTGGAGCCGGACGTGCTGGGGCCGGTGCTGGCCGATTTCCTGACGGAGTAGCGGCGGCTACACCGCCGGGCTACACCGCTGCGGCCGTCGCGCGCGTGGTCGTCGCGATCGTCGCCGACCCCACCACGCGCGTGCCGTCGTACAGGACGATCGCCTGGCCGGGGGCGACGCCGCGGACCGGCTCGGTGAAGGTCACGCGCAGCTCGCCGCCGACCGGTTCCGCGGTGACCTCGGTCTCGCCGCCGTGGGCGCGCAGCTGGGCGGTGTAGACGCCGGGGCCGGTGGGGGCGGTGCCGCACCAGCGGGGCTTGATCGCGGTGAGGGCGGTGACGTCCAGGGCGGCGGCGGGGCCGACGGTGACCGTGTTGGTGACCGGGGAGATGTCGAGGACGTAGCGGGGCTTGCCGTCGGGAGCCGGGGTGCCGATGCGCAGGCCCTTGCGCTGGCCGATGGTGAAGCCGTACGCCCCCTCGTGTGTGCCGAGCCGGGCGCCGGACTCGTCGACGATGTCGCCCTCCGCCCTGCCGAGGCGCTTGGCGAGGAAGCCCTGGGTGTCACCGTCGGCGATGAAGCAGATGTCGTGCGAGTCGGGCTTCTTGGCCACGGCCAGGCCCCGGCGCTCGGCCTCCGCGCGGATCTCCTCCTTGGTGGTGACCGTGTCGCCGAGCGGGAACATCGCGTGGGCGAGCTGCTTCTCGTCCAGCACACCGAGGACGTACGACTGGTCCTTCGCCATGTCGGAGGCGCGGTGCAGCTCGCGGGAGCCGTCCTCGCGGACGATGACCTGGGCGTAGTGACCGGTGCAGACCGCGTCGAAGCCGAGGGCGAGGGCCTTGTCGAGCAGCGCGGCGAACTTGATCTTCTCGTTGCAGCGCAGGCACGGGTTCGGGGTGCGGCCGGCCTCGTACTCGGCGATGAAGTCCTCGACGACGTCCTCGCGGAAGCGGTCGGCGAGGTCCCAGACGTAGAAGGGGATACCGATGACGTCGGCCGCGCGGCGGGCGTCCCGCGAGTCCTCGATGGTGCAACAGCCCCGCGCGCCGGTCCGGAAGGACTGCGGGTTCGCGGAGAGCGCGAGGTGGACGCCGGTGACGTCGTGGCCGGCGTCCGCGGCACGCGCGGCGGCGACGGCGGAGTCGACTCCACCGGACATGGCGGCGAGGACGCGGAGGGGGCGCTGCGGGGTCTCAGTCATAGCCCTTCCAGGGTACGGGGCGGCGGGAACCGGGGGCGCCGGATATCCGTTGACCATCACAGGGGCGCGGAACGGGGCGTGGGACGGTGCGGAGGGGGAGGGCATGAGCGACGCGGATCGGCGGCTGGGGCGGCGGGCCCTGCTCGTCGGCGGGGCGGCGGCCGCCGTGGGCACGGCCGTGCTGGCCCGCGAGGAGCTGTCGCACCTGTGGTGGCGGCTGCCGGGGGTGGAGAAGCCCCGGGTTGCGGGGGCCGTGGACTTCCGCGGCGCGCGCTGGGTGCCGGCCTCCTCGGCCAACTACCGGCGGGCGGACCGGCCGGACGACTATTCCGTGGACCGGGTCGTCATCCATGTCACACAGGGTGGCTACGCGAGCGCGGTGAAGGTCTTCCAGGACCCGGCGCACGGTGCGGCGGCGCACTACATCGTGCGCAAGGACGGCCGGATCACCCAGCTGATACGGGAACTGGACGTGGCCTTCCACACGGGCAACCGCGCGTACAACGAGCGCAGTGTCGGCATCGAGCACGAGGGCTTCGTGGACGACGCCTCCTCCTTCACGGACGCCATGTACGCGTCCTCGGCGCGGCTGACGGCGGCGATATGCGGTCGGTACGGCATACCCGTGGACCGCGAGCACATCATCGGGCACGTGGAAGTGCCGGGGACGGACCACACCGATCCGGGGCCGCACTGGGACTGGGAGAGATATCTGGAAAAAATCAAGGTTTAGGCCTTTTTTGTCCGGTAGGTGCGGTTCTATCCTGAGTACCAGACCTACGGGACGAGTGAGGGAGTCCAAGCGGAGTAGCCGACTTCAGCGAGAGATACATGATCTCTTCAACGAGAGGTACACCGTCTCCGCTGGTGCCGACATCGACGCTCGGGCTGAGAGGCCAGAAGGTCGCAAGGACTGGACCTGACGGCGACCCCCATCACCTGATCCGGACAATGCCGGCGAAGGGAACCCGCCTCGTAGGTCGCTTTCGTGTCCCGGCGCCCCCGGCGCCCGCTCGCTCGCGTCTCAGCTGAGTCCGGCCGCCCGCGCCCGCTCCACCGCCGGACCGATCGCCTTCGCGACCGCCTCGACGTCCGCCCCCGTGGAGGTGTGGCCGAGGGAGAAACGCAGGGTGCCGCGGGCCAGGTCCGGGTCGGTGCCGGTGGCGAGCAGCACATGGCTGGGCTGGGCGACGCCCGCGGTGCAGGCGGAACCGGTCGAGCACTCGATGCCCTGAGCGTCCAGCAGGAGCAGCAGGGAGTCGCCCTCGCAGCCGGGGAAGGTGAAGTGCGCGTTGGCCGGCAGGCGGCCCCCGGGCGCCGGGTCGCCGCCGAGGATCGCGTCCGGTACGGCCGTACGGACGGCGTCGATCAGCTGGTCCCGCAGGGCGCCGATCTCACGGGCGAACCACTCGCGGCGCTCGGTGGCGAGCCGGCCGGCGACGGCGAAGGAGGCGACGGCGGGGACGTCGAGGGTGCCGGAGCGGACATGCCGCTCCTGGCCGCCGCCGTGCAGGACGGGTACGGGGGTGTGGTCACGCCCGAGCAGCAGCGCGCCGATGCCGTACGGGCCGCCGATCTTGTGGCCGGAGACGGTCATCGCGGCCAGGCCGGAGGCGGCGAAGTCGACCGGGACCTGGCCGAGGGCCTGGACGGCGTCGGCGTGCATCGGGATGCCGAACTCCGCTGCGACCTCGGCGAGTTCGCGGACCGGCAGGATGGTGCCGATCTCGTTGTTGGCCCACATCACGGTGACCAGGGCGACGTCGTGGGGGTTGCGGGCGACGGCCTCGCGCAGGGCGTCGGGGTGGACGCGGCCATAGGTGTCGACGGGGAGGTACTCGACCGTCGCGCCCTCGTGTTCACCGAGCCAGTGGACGGCGTCGAGGACGGCGTGGTGCTCGACGGGGCTGGCCAGGACGCGGGTGCGGGTCGGGTCGGCGGCGCGGCGCGACCAGTAAAGGCCCTTGACGGCGAGGTTGTCCGCCTCGGTGCCGCCCGAGGTGAAGACGACCTCGCTGGGGCGGGCGCCGAGCGCTTCCGCGAGGGTTTCGCGGGATTCCTCGACCGTGCGGCGTGCCTGGCGGCCGGATGCGTGGAGGGAGGAGGCGTTGCCCGTGATGCTCAACTGGGCGGTCAGGGCCTCTGCCGCCTCCGGGAGCATGGGGGTCGTCGCGGCGTGGTCGAGGTAAGCCATGGTGCCCTGATTCTACGGCCCCGTTGCGGCGGCCCCGTTGCAGCTTGCCTTGGCCGCGAGGTTGTCCTGGGGCGGGGCGCCCTGCGTCGGCCGCACCCGGGCTCGGTGGCGCGGTGCCCGGCACTGTGTCGGCCGTGCCCACCCGTTCCGCCCTGCGGAACGACTGCCCACGGCGGGGACGGCGGGACGGCGGGAGCGCTCGGCCTCTGCGGGAACGGCGGGAGCACTCTGCGGTTGTCCCGGCGGCGAACGGTGGTGGTGGTGTGTGCCGGCCGGGTGCCCCGTCGTCCTCGGGGCCGGGGCTCGGTGCCGGGTGGGGTCACAGGCTCCAGGAGAGCGTGTGGGACAGCTGCATCGAGATCACCAGGACCGCCAGGTCGGCGACGCCCAGGGTGAGGCCCAGCCAGGCTCGGCCGCGGCGGGTCGTGCCGCGCCAGAGGGACACGGCGGCCAGGACGATGGCGACCGGGCCGAGGAAGATGTTGAGGACGAGCAGGCCGAGAAGGCCGAGGATGAAGGACGCCACGGCCATGCCGTCGGCGTCGCGGGCGGCCGGCCGGGTGTCGTCGCGGCGCGTGACCGGTGCGGTGAGTTGCATGGTGCTCAGCTCCTGGAAGTCGTGGCGGACGGTCAGTTGGCCGGCGTACGGCGCCGGCGGCCGTGGCGCTCGCGGATCGCGAAGACGCCGAGCCACACGGCGATGACGGCGGCGACGACGGCGGTGACGGTCAGCGGCGCGTGGGCGACGGTGCCCAGCACGACACCGAGCAGCATGAGTGCGGCGACGAGGAACAGCATGGGATTGGATCCCCCTCCGGGATACCTCGTATCGGGCCGGTGTGAAGCTTCGGTGAACAGTTGTAGTAACAGTTGTTCACTGACTTCTACTCTAGCGCGTTCCACGGCTTTCCAATTCCGGAGAACAGTTGTTAACTGGATGACATGAGTCACACCCTCGGTATCCGGCAGGCCCAGAAGCAGAAGACCCGGCAGGCGTTCCTCGACGCGGCGCTCGCGCTGCTGGAGGAGCAGAGCCTGAGCAGCCTGGGCCTGCGCGAGGTCACCCGGGCCGTCGGCGTCGCTCCGACCGCCTTCTACCGGCACTTCCGCTCGACCGCCGACCTGGGGGTGGCGCTGGTCGACGAGGCGCTGGGCAGCCTGCACCCGATGGTGCGGACGACGGTGTCCACGGCGGGCGACAGCGAGGAACGCATCACACGCGCCATCGAGTTGATCGCCCGTCACGTGGACGCGTACCCCGCACACGTCCGGTTTATCGCCCGGGAACGACATGGCGGGGTACAGCCGGTGCGGGAGGCCATCCGGGCCCAACTGGTCCGGTTCGCCGAGGAGGTGAAGGCCGAGCTGGCCAAGGACTCCCAGGCCGCGGGCTGGAACGACGACGACCTGCTGATGCTCGCGCATCTCTACGTCGACCAGATGCTCATCACCGCCTCCCTGTTCCTGGAGGCACTGGAACGCCCGGCGGAGGAGCGGGAGCGCGTCACACAGCTCGCCATCCGGCAGCTGCGGCTCATCAGCATCGGCCGCAGCCACTGGACGGACTGAGAGAACGAACGAAGGGAACGGGCTGGGGGAACGGACTCGGCACGCCCGTGGGCCTACCGCCAGGCCTCCCGCTGGGCGTACCGGTAGTCCTCGCGGTCAGCCTCGCGGTCGATGCTCCGGGCGGCGCCCCGGACGGCACTCCGCTCGGGCGGTGGCCCTCGGTGCCGCCCGTGGGCATGCCGGACGGCGCCTGACAGCCCTCCTGCCGACCGGTATTGCCGCTGCACTCAACCGGCGCCGCCTTGGGGGTACTTGAGCCCGTCCAGTCCGTCGGCAGTCAGTTCCGGGTCGGCCCCTTCCTGGTACAGGGCCGTGACAGAACGGACCGCCGCCAGCAGTTCGGCGCGGGCCTCGGGCGGGTCCAGCAGCTCCACCTGGTCGGAGAACCCGAGGAGTTGGCGCACCGCGCGCAGCACCGGGTAGGTCAGCCGGGCGGTGACCCAGTCGCTCTCGCCGTCGTCGTCGGGCGGGGCGGTCAGCTCGGCGGCCGTCATCCGCTGGAACATGTCGAGCCGCTCGCGCCGGACGCGGACGGTGACCTCGATCCCGCCCTGCCGTTCCTCCACCTGGCGCCGCAGCGCCTCCCAGGCATCGGCCAGTTCGATCCCGGGCCGGCGCCGTACGGGCTCGTCCAGCGGGCGGGCCGAACGGATCCGGTCGGCCCGGAACAGCCGCGGCGCCCCGCGCCGGTCGGCGACCAGGTACCAGACTCCGGCCTTGGCGACCAGGCCGTACGGGTCCACGGTGTACGTCCGCGGCTCCCGCTCCCCGCTGTGCCGGTAACGCAATTTCAGGCGCCGGTCGGAGAACACCGCGTCCTGGAGCACCTCGAGGTCGACGGACTGCTGGGGACCGCTCTTCCAGCGGGTGGCATCGACCAGGATGCGGCGGCTGGTCACCTCGGCGGCGGGCCGGTGCGGCGCCGGCAGCGCGGCCATCACCTTGCGCAGGGCCGAGCCGAGGGCCGCGTCGAGCCCGAGCGCGGCATGCGCGCCCTGTGCGGCCAGGATGAACAGGGCGCGGGACTCGTCGGCGGTCAGTCCGGTGACGTCGGTGCGGTAACCGGCGAGGAGTTCGATGCCGCCGTGCCGGCCGCGTTCGGCGTACACCGGGACGCCGGAGGCCGACAGGGCCTCGATGTCCCGGTAGATGGTGCGGACCGACACCTCCAGCCGGTCGGCGAGTTCGTGCGCGGGGACCCGGCCCCGGGTCTGCAGGAGCAGCAGGATCGACAACAGCCGGTCGGACTTCACGCGCCCAGAATCCCGCCCGGACGGTTTCCCGCGCAAATGTTGACGGCAGGTGTCAGGTTATCGCGCCATCCTCTGCGTACCGACCTACCGAGAGGCAGACCATGACCACCGGGACCACCAGCGAGTTCATCGACCCGCGCCCCTTCTACGTCCGCGCCACGGACCAGGCGGCGGCCCTGATCAAGACCGTACGGCCGGACCAGCTCGACGGCCCCCGCACCCTGTACGGAGTTCGACGTACGGGCCCTGCTGAGCCACGTCGTCGGCGGCACCCGGAGGATCGCCGTGGTCGGCGAAGGCGGCGACGGACTCGCCGTGCGACCCGTCGCCGACGGCGTAGAGGACGACGGCTGGGCGGCGGCATACGACGAGGTGCGCGTCCGCGTGCTGAAGGCCTGGGAGAGCGACGAGCGGATGACGGCCGCGGTCCGCGTGCCGTGGGGCGAGGTACCGGGCCATGCGGCGCTGTCCGGGTACGTGATGGAGATCGTGACGCACACCTGGGACCTCGCCGAGGCCGTCGGGCATCCCCACCGGCTCGACCCGGAACTGGCCCGGTTCGCGCTCGCCACCGCCCGCCGGGTGCTGCCGGACTCCCGCCCCCGCGACGAGGACACCCCCTTCGACAGCCGCCGCCCGGCACCCGAAGACGCCGACCCCTACGAGCAGCTCGCCGCCTGGCTCGGCCGCACCCCCCTCACCCGAGCCTGACCCGCGCCACGCGGCCGAACCGGCAACCACGGCCGGACCGGAACCTCGGCCACCCCGCCGGCCGGAGGGTTGCGCTCAGCCGAGTCCGACCCGGGCCAGCTGGCGGGACTGGGTGACCAGGTTGTCCTCGCTGTCCCAGACCTCGGCGTCCTCCTCCAGGAAGCCACCGGCCAGGTTGCGGGTGGTGATGGACACCCGCAGCGGGCCGGGGGCCGGGCGGCGGCGGACGTGGACGGTGAGTTCGACCGTGGGCACCCAGCCCTTCAGTCCGAGCTCGAAGGCGGTGGGCGGCAGGGCGTCCACCGCCAACAGCAGCGACAGCGGGTCGGCGTCACGGCCGTCGGCCAGGCCGAACCAGGCGCGCATCTCCCCCTTGCCGGAGGGCGCGCCCAGCGCCCAGCCCAGGGTCGACGGGTCCAGCTTGAGCATCAGACGGTCGGCGATCGCCGAGCCGCCCTCGACCGGAGCAGGTCCGTCCTCGGGGCCGAAGCACTGGTCGAGGGGCGGGATCGCGGGCGGCACGGCGGTCGTACGGACGTCGTCGGGAAGGGCGGCGAGGTCGCCGTAGGAGGCGAGGACGCGGATGCGTTCGACCTCGTTGCCCTCGTCGTCGTACTGGAGGAGGGAGGCCTGACCCGTGGAGAGGGTGCGGCCCGCGCGGACCGTTTGCGTGCGGATGACCGCCGGGCCGGGCCGGGACGCGGTCAGGTAGTGCGCGGAGACGGTGAAGGGGTCGGGGTGCGCAAGGGTGTCCGCGAGGGCCCGGCCGAGTACAGCCAGCAGGTAGCCGCCGTTCACGGCGTTGAAGATGGTCCAGCCGGCCGAGAGGTCGATGTCGTAGACACCGGGCTCGCGCCGGGTGACCGCCGTGTCGCGGTCGAACTCGCTGTCGCCGATCACGGCCCGGGTGGCGGGGGCGGAAGCTACTTCTGGCATGGGTGAACGGTACAACAGGAAACTACTAAGCGGTAGCTTTTTGCCCCCGACGAACGGGGCGTCGCACGCCCGTGATCCCTCCGCCGGGTGAGGTTCCGGCAATTTCTCGGTAAGTGTGCCGACTCGTCCACAACCTCAGAGCCCTGATTCCCATCTATGGGGGCATGAGCCTCACCGGGACTCCGTTCCTCTACACGACCATCGCGTTGGCCGTGGTTGCACTGATACTGCCGCTCGTGTTGTGGTCACGAGTGCGCGGGCCGAAGCCCCTGCGCGCCGCGGCCCGCGTGCTGATGCTGCTGTTCGCCCAGGGCACCGCCGTCACGCTGATCTTCGTTCTGGTCAACAACCAGAACAACCTGTACGACAACTGGGCCGACCTGCTCGGCACCGGCAACCACGTCCAGCAGGCCCGGGACCTGGGCCGGGACGGCACCGGCGGCATAGCGGTGAAACGGTTGCCCAAGGTCAAGCAGACCTTCACCGCGGCCTCCGGGACCGGCATGCACACGGCGGGCGGAGTCCGCGTCACCCAGCTCAAGGGCCGGGTCTCGGGTGTGAACGCCGAGGTCTACGTCTGGCTGCCGCCGCAGTACAACGACCCGGCCTACCGCCACAAGAAGTTCCCGGTGGTGGAGGTGCTGCCGGGCTACCCCGGTTCGGCGAAGGCCTGGTTCGGTTCCATGAAGGCGCACGAGCAGCTCCTGCCGATGATGCAGAGCGGCCAGGTGGCGCCCTTCATCATGGTCGCCCCGCGCACCAACCTGCTGGCCGGCGTGGACACCGGCTGCGCGAACATCCCCGGCCAGGTCAACGCCGACACCTGGCTCAGCATCGACGTGCCGAAGATGGTCATGGACAACTTCCGTGCCCAGCCGGCACCGCAGGGCTGGGCCGTGGCCGGGTACTCGGCGGGCGCCCACTGCGCGGTCAAGCTGGCCGTGGCGCACCCGGACCGGTACCGGGCCGGGGTCAGCCTGTCCGGCTACAACGACCCGATCGGCGAGCGCAACTCCCTCGCCTCGCAGAACCCCACCCTGCGCGCCCAGAACAACCCGTATCTGATCCTGAAGAAGGCGGCCGTGCCGCCGCGGATCGCGCTCTACGTCTCGGGCGAGTCCCGCGACGGCTACGAGGCGGGCGTGGCGCTGGAGTCCGTCGCCAAGGCGCCGACGACCGTGCACGTGGTGTTCCTGCCGCGCAGCGCGGGCGGCCACAACATGGCGCTGTGGCGGCCCCAGGTCGGCGCGGTGTTCCGCTGGCTGACCCTGCAGATGGGCCAGAACCACGCCAAGGGCCAGGACCAGTCCCTGGGTGCAACCACGGGTTCCCTTGACGGGAACGCCGCCGGTACCACCGGCACTACTCCTCAGTCACCGTCGACCGGCGGTTCCACGCGCGCGGAGCTCGCCAGTGGAACCGCATCGCGAGCAGGCGCAACACAAAAGCGGTGACGGCCGCGAGCCCACTGGTGAGGGGGGTCAGGGCGTCGTAGTGGAGACACAGCACCACCATGGTGGAGCCCACGATCGCTGGGACCGCGTACAGATCGCGGTCCCAGCGCAGCAGTGAGGGCACCTCGTTGGCGAGCACATCGCGCAGCACACCGCCGCCGACCGCGGTGGCGAGCCCGAGCGTCGCCGACGCGGTCAGGTTGAGGCCGTAGCTGTACGCCTTCGTCGTCCCGCTGACGCAGAACAGGCCGAGGCCGGCCGCGTCGAAGACCAGCACCGCCGACTGGATGCGTTCCACGTGCGGGTGCAGGAAGAAGACGACCAACGCGGCGAACAGCGGGGTGATGAAGTACCCGAGGTCGCTGAAGGCGGCCGGGGGTACGGCTCCGATGACCAGGTCGCGGAACAGCCCTCCGCCCAGCGCGGTGGCCTCGGCGAGCACGGCGATGCCGAACACGTCGAAGTTCTTCCTGACGGCCAGCAGGGCGCCGGAGATCGCGAACACGAAGATGCCGATGACATCGAGCGTGTGCTGGACGGAGGGACTGAAGAGTTGCTGGAGCTGCACCTCTGTATTCTCACCTGTCGGCGGGTGTGAACCTTACAAAGCCAGGCTCACAGGGCAGGTCTCCCTGTGGTGGACAGCCAGGTGTCGAACAGGTCGCCCAGCTTCTGCCCGCTGACGCGCTCGGCGAGGCGGATGAAGCCGGCGGTGTCCGCGTTGCCGTACCGGTGGAGCCTGGTCCAGGCGGGCAGCAGCCGGAAGAAGGCCTTGTCGCCGATGCGTTCGCGCAGTGCCTGGAGCGTCATCGCGCCGCGCTGGTAGACGGCTGAGGAGAACATCGTGTCGCGCTGCGGGTCGGAGACCTTGATCTGCCAGAAGCCGGAGTCGGCCGGCCGGGCGTCGTAGGCGGCGAGGAACGAGTCGTGGGCCGAGCGGGTGCCCTGGTGCTCCGCCCACAGCCACTGGGCGTAGGTGGCGAAGCCCTCGTTGAGCCAGATGTCCTTCCACCGCGCCACGCTCACCGAGTCGCCGAACCACTGGTGGGCCAGTTCGTGCACGATGGTCGTCTCGCTGCGCACGGCCGAGTAGGCGGGCTTGCTCTGCACCTCCAGCGAGAACCCGGCCTCCGGCATGTCGTCGACGACGGCGCCGGTCTCCTCGAACGGGTACGGCCCGAAGACGCGCGACCAGTAGTCGGTGGCGGCGGCGGTGACGGCGTACACGTCGACGTTGTTGCTGTTCTTCAGGACGGGGTCGATCGCGACGTAGAGCGGGATGCCGCCGGGGGTGCGGCCGGTGCGCACGTCGAACTTCCCGATGGTGGCGGTGGCGAGGTAGGTCGCCATCGGCTTCGACTCGCGCCAGTGGGTGTACGTCGAGCCGCCCTTGTCGTACGTCGACAGGAGCCGGCCGTTGGAGACGCCGGTCAGGCCCTTCGGCGCCTTGATCCGGATGTCGTAGGTGGCCTTGTCGGAGGGGTGGTCGCTGGACGGGAACCAGGTGGACGCGGCGTTGGGCTCGCAGGCGACGAAGACCCCGTCGGCGGTTTTCATCCAGCCGTACTTGGAGCCGAACACGATGGGCCCGCTGAGGGGCTGGGGTATGCCGCCGTAGGTGACGGTGACCTTGAAGGTGCGCCCGCGCTGCAGGCTCCGGCGCGGCGTGACGGTCACCTCGTCGCCGTCCCGTGTGAACCGGGCCCGTCTGCCGTTCACTTCGACCCCGGTGATCTGCAGCTGCTGCAGGTCCAGGTCGAAGGAGGAGAGGTTCCGGGTGGCTCGGGCGGTGAGGGTGGTACGGCCGTCCAGGCGGCCGGTGCCGGGGGCGTAGGCGACGTCGAGGTCGTAGTGCAGCGCGTCGAAGCCGCCGTTGCCGAGCCGTGGGAAGTAGGCGTCGCCGATGCCGGGGGCGCCCGGGGTGGGGGCGGGGGAAGCGCCGATGACGAGGAAGGAGGCCGCCGCTGTCGCGACCGCCCCCAGGCGTGCCGAACGGGAGAGTGCCATGGTCGTCCCTTTCGAGCGTGTACCGATCAGTGGTCGGACACGGACGACTCTGCACTCTCCCGTTCAGGCATGTACATGACTTTGCCCAGTTGTCATGCGCTACTTGTCGGTTGACTCCTGGGAGCCGCTCTCCTCAGCGCTCTCCGCCGAGGCGCTGTCCTCCGCGGCGCTGTCCTCCTTCGCGGCGCTCTCCTCCGCGGCGCTCTCCTCCGAGGTCTCCTCGGCCAGTTCCGCCGCCACCGCCGCCGACGTCTGCGCCGACTCCGCGAGGACCTCGTCGGCGACCAGCTCCGCCGCCTCCTTCGCGGCGGTCAGCAGCACCGTGTCCTGCGGGGCCTGGTCCTCGAAGTTCTCCGGGTGGTGACAGGCGACGCGCTGACCGGGCTTCAGCTCCTTGAGCGCCGGCTCGGTGGTCCGGCAGATCTCCGTCGCCTTCCAGCACCGGGTGTGGAAGCGGCAGCCCGAGGGCGGCGCGATCGGCGAGGGCACGTCGCCCTTGAGCAGGATGCGCTCGCTCTTCGTGTTCCTGCGCGCCGGGTCCGGGATCGGCACCGCCGACATCAGCGCCTTGGTGTACGGGTGCATCGGCGCCTTGTACAGCGAGTCCCGGTCGGCCAGCTCGACGATCTTGCCGAGGTACATCACCGCGATGCGGTCCGAGACGTGGCGGACGACCGAGAGGTCGTGCGCGATGATCACGTACGTCAGGCCGAGCTCCTGCTGGAGGTCGTCCATGAGGTTCACGACCTGCGCCTGGATCGACACGTCCAGCGCGGAGACCGGCTCGTCCGCGACGACCAGCTTCGGCTTCAGGGCGAGCGCGCGGGCGATGCCGATGCGCTGGCGCTGACCGCCGGAGAACTCGTGCGGATAGCGGTTGTAGTGCTCGGGGTTGAGACCGACCACCGACAGCAGCCGCTGCACTTCCTTCTTGATGCCGCCCTCGGGCTCGACGCCCTGGAGCCGGAAGGGGGCCCCGACGATCGTGCCGATGGTGTGGCGCGGGTTCAGCGACGAGTACGGGTCCTGGAAGATCATCTGCACGTCGCGGCGCATGGGACGCATGCCGCTGACGCCGAGGTGCGTGATGTCCTTGCCCTCGAACTCGACGGTGCCGGCGGTCGGTTCGAGCAGCCGGGTGATCAGCCGGCCCATCGTCGACTTGCCGCAGCCCGACTCGCCCACCACACCGAGGGTTTCGCCGGAGCGGACCTCGAAGTCGATCCCGTCGACCGCGCGCACGGCGCCGACCTGCCGCTGGAAGAGGCCCTTCCTGATGGGGAAGTGCTTCTGCAGCCCGGTCACCTTGAGCAGGATCTCGCCGGGGGCAGCGTCCTTGGTGAGCGTGGCCGTACCGGCGGACTTCTCTTCCGCGCCGTCGCTCTGTGCAGGGATGCTCCCTGCTTTGTCCTCTGCGTTCTCACTCACAGCTTCGGCGCAATCTCTTCGGTCCAGATCCGTTCCCGCTGCTCCTGCGACATGTGGCAGGCGGCCCAGTGCTTGTCACCGACCTCGGTCAGCTCGGGGCGGACCGTGCGGGTCAGGTTGTCCTTCGGGAGGTCCGCGTACGGGCAGCGCGGGTTGAAGGCGCAGCCGGACGGGATGTTGATCAGCGAGGGCGGGGAGCCCTTGACCGGGATCAGGCGCTCCTGCTGCTCGCGGTCCAGGCGCGGCATCGAGCCGAGCAGACCCCAGGTGTAGGGGTGGCGGGGCTCGTAGAACACCTTGTCCGCCGGGCCGCGCTCGACGCAGCGGCCGCCGTACATCACCAGGATGTCGTCGGCGAGTTCGGCGACGACGCCCAGGTCGTGCGTGATGACGATGACCGCGGAGCCGAACTCCTTCTGCAGGTCGCGGATCAGATCCAGGATCTGCGCCTGGACCGTCACGTCGAGCGCGGTGGTCGGCTCGTCCGCGATGAGCAGCTCGGGGTTGTTCACCAGCGACATGGCGATCATGGCGCGCTGGCGCATACCGCCGGAGAACTCGTGCGGGTAGTTGTCCACCCGCTTGTCCGGCTGCGGGATGCCCACGCGGTCGAGCATCTCGACCGCACGACGCTTGGCGGTCTTCTTGTCGACGTCGTGGTGGGTGCGGTACGCCTCCACGATCTGCGCGCCGATCGTGTAATAGGGGTGCAGCGCCGACAGCGGGTCCTGGAAGATCATCGCCATCTCCCGGCCGCGCAGCTTGCGCACGTGGTCGGGGTCGGCGGACAGCAGCTCGGTCCCGTTCAGCCAGATCTCGCCGGATATCTGCGCCTTGCGCTTGCCGTACTGGCCGGCGGTGTGCAGGCCCATGATGCCGAGCGAGGTCACCGACTTGCCGGAACCCGACTCGCCCACGATGCCGAGGGTCTTGCCCTTCTCCAGCTTGAAGCTGAGCCCGTCGACGGACTTCACGAGGCCGTCGTCGGTCGGGAAGTGCACCTTCAGGTCGCGCACTTCCAGGAAGGAGGTCGACGCGGGCGAGGAGCTGGTGGGCTCGCCCACGGCCGCTCCGGTCTTGCTGAGTTCGGTCATGCGAGCCTCACTCGGGGGTCGATCACGGCGTACAGGATGTCCACCGCGAGGTTGGCGATGAGCACCGCGAGGGAGGTGATCAGGGTCACGCCCAGGATGATGGGCAGGTCCTGGTTCTTGATGGCGGTCAGCACGGCCTGGCCGAGGCCGGGGAGGCTGAACGTGGTCTCGGTGAGGATCGCGCCGCCGATGAGGGCGCCGAGGTCCATGCCGAGCATGGTCAGGATCGGCGTCATCGTGGAGCGCATGGCGTGCTTGCCGATGACGACCGGCTCCGTGAGGCCCTTGGCTCGGGCGGTACGGATGTAGTCCTCGCCGAGGATCTCCAGCATGGTGGCCCGGGTGATACGGGCGTACATCGCCGCGTAGAGGAAGGCGAGGGTGACCCAGGGCAGGATCATGCTCCCGAAGTAACCGGAGAAGCTGTCGCTGATCGAGACGTACTTGCCGTCGAACCACTTCAGCCCGAAGACGAAGATCGCCGAAGCGAGCAGACCCGTGAAGTAGATCGGCAGCGAGACACCGCTGAGGGCGACGACCATCGCGCCGCGGTCCCAGATGCTGCCCCGCTTGAGGGCGGAGAGCACACCCGCCGCGACACCGAAGACCAGCCACAGCACGGCGGCGCCGAGCGCGAGACCCAGGGTCACCGGGAAGCGGTCGGTCAGCACCGGCCAGACGGCCTGCTCGCTGCGGAAGGAGTAGCCGAAGCACGGCGCGGCGCAGTGGGTGACGTCACCGCCGGCCGAGTAGGTGCGGCCCGCGAAGATGCCCTTGAAGAAGTCCCAGACCTGGACGTAGATCGGGTCGCCCAGACCCAGCTTCTCGCGCACCGCCTCGACGGCGTGCGGGTCTGCCTGCTTGCCCACGAAGCTCGTGGCGATGTCCACGCCCGCCCACTTGGGGACGAGGAAGAAGATGCTGAAGACCACCAGGATGATGACCACCAGCATCACTGCGGCGGCGAACAGCCGCCTGATGAGGTAAGCGAGCACAGCTAACGGCCCGCCGCGGACCGCGGGCCCCCGGAGATCTTCCGGTGGGCCCGCGGCTCGCCGCGCCGGCCTTCACCTGCCTTTCGTGCCGTACGGCGGGTGTGCCGGGTTTACTTCGTGGACTTCAGGCCGAGGTTGACGAAGTCGTAGTAACCGCTGTACGCGTTCGTCGTGTACACGTTGGCCAGACGCGAGGAGCGGATGTTCAGCAGCCGCTCGAAGGTGAAGGGCAGGTAGTACGCGCCCTCCGAGACCTTGTGGTTGATCTCCGTGGCGAGCTGGGTCTTCTTCGAGTTGTCCAGCGTGGTGGTGTACTGGTCGAAGAGACCGTCGATCGCCTTGTCCTTGATCAGGGCGTAGTTGTTGTTACCGCTCTGCAGGATGTACTTGCTGCTCCACAGCGGGATGCCGTAGCCCTGGACGGTCGGGAAGTCCGGACCCCAGCCCATGATGATGATGCCGAGCTTCTTCTTCGCCACGTTCGCGGGGGCGCCGATGATGCCCGGGGACTGCGAGCCGTCGTACTGGTAGATGTCGGCGTTGATGCCGACCTTCTTCAGCGCGGCCTGCAGGGACTCGGCGGTGGCCACTTCCTGCGACTTGTTGTTGCGGACCGCGATGGTGGTGGAGAAGCCGCCCGCCTTGCCGCAGGCCTTCAGCTCCTGCTTGGCCAGGGCGACGTTGCCGTTCTTGTTCTTGGTCGCGATCTCGTACGGGTCGTACTTCTGGCCCTCGCCACCGGCGACCGACGGCGGGAGCATGTTGGTGCCGATGTCACCACCGGCGATGGGGCCACCGCGGGCGGTCTGCAGCGACACGTGGTCGGCGGCGTAGATCACGGCCTTGCGGCAGTGGACGTTGTCGAACGGCTTGACGCTCTGCGGGAAGACCGCGTAGCGGATGAAGCCGGAGACCGGGTTGTCCAGGTTGTCCTTGTGCTGCTTCAGGGCGATCTGGCGGCCCTGCGGGCCCAGGCCGGTCTGGCTGGCGTCCAGGTCGTAGTCGCCGTTGATCAGCTGCTGGTCCGAGTTGACCTGGTTGGTGGAGATGTCCAGCGTGATCTTGTCCGGGTACGCCTTGCGGACCGGGTCCGAGGACGCCTTCCACTGGTCGTTGCGGACCAGGACCAGGTTCTTGCCCGGGGCGTACGACTCGAACTTGTACGGACCCGAGGAGAACGGGTGCAGGCCGTACTTGGACTTGGTGTCCTTGTCCTGGCGGACCGGGGAGCCCGTGGTCATCGCCAGCGTCTGGAGGAAGTCCGAGTTGGGCGCCGGCAGGTGGAAGACGATCGTCTTCGCGTCCGGCGTCTCGATCGCCTTCAGGCCCAGGTGGTCCTTCGCGGTGTCCTTGTACGGACCCTTGTACGTGTTCTTCGGGTCCAGCATCTGCTGGAGGTAGATCGGACCGCCGGACAGGACGTCCTGCGCCCAGACGCGCTCGATGCCGTACTTGATGTCCTGGGAGGTGATCGGCTTGCCGTCCTCCCAGGTGACGCCGTCACGCAGCGTGAAGGTGTACTTCTTGCCGCCGTCCGAGACCTTGCCCATGTCCGTGGCGAGGTCCGGGGTGAGCGTCGCGCCCTCGGCACCCGGCGCGGTCTTGTACGTGACCAGCTGGCGGCTGTAGTAGCGCGAGAAGTCCCACATGAACCCGTAGTAGCCGCGCGTGGTGTCCCACGAGTCGGCGTCCTGCGTGCTCACGAACTTCAGCGTGCCGCCCTTCTTGACCTGGTCGGCCTGGGCGACCTTGTTGACCGCCGCGTTGAAGCCGGCCGCGCCGTCCTTCGAGCCGCCGCCATTGCCTCCGCCGCACGCCGCCGTGGTCAGCAGCCCGGCGACCACTGCGGCAGCGGCAAGGGCCTGCTTGCGCCGCCCTGAGGTGCGTTGGGTGTTCACGATCTCGGATCCTCCGGATTTGATGAGAGACCCCGTGGAAGAGCTCACGGGACGCTTGGGGTACGGCACTTCAGCGGGAAGCCTTCGGGTCGAGCGCGTCCCGCACGCCGTCGCCGAAGAGGTTGAAGGCCAGAACCGTGATGAAGATCGCCACGCCAGGGATCACCATGTACATGGGGTCCGAGTCGTAGTAGTCGATCGCGCTCGAGAGCATCTGTCCCCAGGAGGAGGTGGGCGGCTTGACGCCCACGCCCAGGAAGCTGAGCGCCGCTTCGGTGAGGATGTTCGTGGGGATCATCATCGTCGTGTACACGATGATGGGCGCGACGAGGTTGGGCAGCAGTTCCTTGAAGAGGATGTAGAACCGCCCGGCGCCGAGCGAGCGGGCCGCCTCGACGTACTCGCGTTCACGCAGCGAGAGCGTCTGACCGCGCACCACGCGGCCGATGTACGGCCAGCCGAAGAAGCCGATGACCAGGATCATCACGAACACACGCACGCCCGTGCCGCTGAGCCCCAGCATCTGGTTGGGCATGACGGAGACCAGCGCGATGATGAACAGCAGCTGCGGGAAGGCGAGGAGGCCGTCCATGACCCGGCTGATGACCGAGTCCACCCAGCCGCCGAAGAAGCCCGCCAGGATGCCGAGGATGGTCCCGAGGATGACGGCGACCACGGCGGACAGGAAGCCGACGAGCAGCGAGATCCGGGCGCCGTAGAGGATGCGGGCGAAGATGTCGCGGCCGTTGACCGGTTCGACACCGAGCAGGTGGTCGCCGCCGATGCCGCCCATCGAGCCCTTGGGGGTGCTGAACAGCGGGTCGATCAGGCCCTGGTGGTAGGCGTCCGGGTCCTGGCCGACGAGGTTCGTGATCACCGGTGCGAGCAGCGCGATCACGATGAGGAGGAGCACGACTATGCCGCCCGTCAGGGCCAGTTTGTCCCGCTTGAGGCGTTCCCAGGCGATCCGGCCCAGGGAGCGGCCCTGAACGGCCTTCGCGTCGGTGGCCGCGACCGCCGCTTCCTCTGCCGCACCCGGGGCCGCTTCCGCGGTCGGCTCGTGCAATGGTGCCGTCATCAGGCTGGGACCCCTCTCAACCGGCGGTAGCCGGCCCGCACTTGCCGCTGGTAGCGGCATCAAACAGTCCGTCGTACACAGGGGCGAACCCCTTGAAGGGGGAGTCTTCAACGCTTGCGCGATCAGCCGCCAGCCTTGACAGGGAATGGATGCGCAACCGTGATGCAAGCAGGCGTTTCCTGTTATGCGGACAGGAAGTTACGGCGAACGGACGGGGCCCGCCGGGACGGCCGCGTGCGCAAAACGGGACATACGAGCGATGAGCCCAGGTCAGAAACTGCCGTGCACCGGTGGATAGCCGTATCCGGCGGCGGGCGCCTGCTGCTGTGGGGAGGCCTGGAGCTGGGGCTGCGGCGCGGCGTGGGCCTCGCGGTCGTAGAACGGGCGGGCGCTGGCCCGCATCCACATCACGACCGGGTCGTACTCGTCGGTCATCGCGACCGTCGACACCGGCAGGCCCTCCGGGACCGCGCCGACGGACTGCTGCATCATCGCGCGCACCGAGTCGACCGCGGCCGGCGAGGTGTCGTACACGTCCAGGCCGATGGCGAGGTACGGCGCGCCGAGCGCCGGCTGCACCCAGGCGCGGCGCAGGGAGCGCAGGGCCGGGGTGCGGTGGGCGTTCTGCGCGAGCAGGGCGTAGAACTGCGGGACCTCGATGCCGGGTTCGGTCAGCCGGAGAGGCCCGGCGGGCTGGCGGTCCAGGCCCGTGGCGATGCGGCGCAGATCCAGCCAGGGGATGCCGACACCGCCGCCCGGGGCGTGCGGGTTGAGCCAGAGGCCGTAGTGGTCCGGGTAGAGGGTGCGGGCCACGTCGAGTCCGTCGACGACCTCGTACGACCGGTTCCAGCCGCTGACCGAGAGCTCCTGCGCGGAGGTGACGCACGGGGCGTACTGGAAGCCGTCGACCTCCATGTTTCCGTACTGGGCGTCCGGGGAGCCGGCCTGGCCGTGCCACAGGAGCATCCAGATCTGACCGGAGGACGGGGCGGCGAGGGCGCGCAGCAGTGCCTCGTAGGCGTCGTAGCGTCCGGGCGTGACCTGGCGCAGCATGTGCTCGACGCTGCCGCTGTGGCTCGCGCTCACCTGTCGTGCCCTTCTCTTTTCTTGCCCCGTGTGTGGAGACAGCTTATGCGCCCACCGGGGTGCGGCCTCGGGATCGTGCGCGGGTGCGGGGTTGCGGTGGGTCACCCGCGCAGTTCCCCGCGCCCCTGAGGTCCGCTGCGCCCCTGCCTGCTGATCAGTGACCGTACTGATAGAAGGGGCGGACGTTGTCCTTCAGCCAGCCCGCCACCGGGTCGTCCGTCACGTCCAGGAGGACGAGGTTGACCGGCCACCTGACCGGGACTTTGCCGAGGGCTCGGCCCAGGGCCTGCAGGGGGAGGGTGCGCAGGTCGCCCTCCCACTGGGAGAGTTCGACGCCGACGAACATCACCGGGTCGTCCGTCTCTATGGCGGCCAGGCAGCGGCGGGCGGCGAGGACCACGCCGGTCTCGGCGAACTCGGCGGACGCGGCGGAGAGGAAGTCGACCGGGTCGTCCTGCCAGTCGGGTTCGAAGAGGCGGACCCGGCCGCCGGTGCCGGGGCCGTCGAGCGGGGTGCGGCCGGTCCGGCACAGCTCGGCCACCGCCTCGGGCGGGAGCGGGATGCCGACCAGGGCGTCGGGGTTCACGGCCATGCCGACCTGCGGGGGCAGACCGCGGGCGAACTCCACGGCGGGGGCGATGGTGTACGACATGTGGGAGCCGGCCGCCTGGCGCAGCTGTTCCTCGGAGCTGAACACCGGGACGTACACCTGGCCGCCGATGTCCAGCGTGGGCAGGTCCAGCGGGCCGCTGTCGGGGCCGCCGCCGCCCGGCAGCGGGATCCACAGCAGGCTGCGGCCCAGGACCTCGATGATCCGGCCGGCCGCGGCGGGTATGCCGAGGGAGGCCGAGAGCACCTCCTCGAGCTCGTTGCCGGGCCAGCCGCCGTGCGGCTGGGGGTGCGCCTGTGCCGGGAAGTCCGCGGGAATGTCTGCCGGGAAGTCCATCTGCCTACCGCCTGCTGGAAGCCACTGCTGTGACCAAGAAGGCTAGCGGGTGGCTGTGATAGTCCCTCACCCTGTGCACGTCGTCCTCCTCGTCCGGTGCGTGCGATCTCGTCCGCTGCATGCGATGTCATCCGGTGAACGCGATCTCATCCGGTGAAGGCGATCCGCCGCAGGGTGTCCGCCGCCCCGCGGTCCAGCAGCACCGCGGATCCGCAGCCCGCGGGCAGCTCGCCCCGCTCGACCGTGTCGAGCAGCCGGGCGGTCGTACGGCGGTGACGGCGGAAGGCGTGGCGGGAGACGCCCCGGCCGCGGGACCGCTGCCCCTCGCGGGCGGTACCGGGCGCGACGTCGAGCAGGAGCAGATGGAGGGTGCCGCCGCGGCGGCGCGCCTCGCGGGCGAGCCAGGCGCGCACCCAGGGCTGGGTGCCGCAGTCGTGGACGACGAGCCCCTCCCCGGTGCGCAGGGCGCGGCGCAGGCCGGTGTAGTGGGCGAGGCGGACCAGCGGGCGGTAGAGGGCGTACGGGAGCGCGCGGGGCAGGCGGGCGGCGAAGCGGTCGCGCACGTCCTGGGAGTCGATGCGGCGGCCGGCGACCGCGCGCCGCATCAGGGTGGACTTGCCGCTGCCGGGCAGGCCGGTGATCACCGCCAGGTCCCCGGGGCCGAAGAGCAGCGCGTGCGGGCCGCGGCCGGCGCGGTCGCGCAGGTCGCGGACGACGGGGGCCGGGGCGGGACGCCGCCTCGGCACCGCGATGCCTGTGGTGGCGGTGGCATACACCGCGGTCCTGTTCACCGTGATCTTCCTCCCCTGTCGGCCCGGTAATGCTCATGCCCGCTATACGTAAAGAGAAGGTAATGAACGGCGGTGGTGGAGAGGTCCGCGTCCTGCCACAGGTCGGTTACAAAAGCCGGCTCGCCGTGCAATGATGTGGCCGCCAACTGCATACCGGCCGCTTGAATCCGCGCGGGAGAGTTCCTGGCAGCACTGCTGCCGGGGCGCCGAAGGAGCAAGTCCCTCCCTTGAATCTCTCAGGCCCCGTTACCGCGCGGGCGAGGCACATCTGAAAAGCGGGCCGCTGCGACAGTGGCTCCACCCAAGGTGCAAGCCGTGATCGTCCCTGTGGCGGTCCTGGCGAACCTCTCAGGTTCCGATGACAGATGGGGAGGAACGTTCCTCGCCTGTCTGCTTTCCTGGGAGACGACCGTCCGATGAGCAGTACCGAACCCCTTGAGCCGCGTCATACCGCGCTGGACGCGCTGCATCGCTCGCTCGGTGCGACCATGACCGACTTCGCCGGCTGGGACATGCCCCTGCGCTACGGCTCCGAGCGCGACGAGCACATCGCCGTGCGCACGAAGGCGGGCCTCTTCGACCTCTCCCACATGGGCGAGATCACCGTCACCGGCACCGGTGCGGCGGCCCTCCTCAACTACGCGCTGGTCGGCAACATCGCCTCCGTGGGCGTGGGCCGTGCCCGCTACACCATGATCTGCCGGGCCGACGGCGGCATCCTGGACGACCTGATCGTCTACCGGCTCGCCGAGACCGAGTACATGGTCGTCGCCAACGCCTCCAACGCCCAGGTGGTGCTGGACGCCCTCACCGAGCGTTCCGCCGGCTTCGACGCCGAGGTGCGCGACGACCGGGACGCGTACGCGCTGATCGCCGTGCAGGGCCCGGAGTCCCCCGGCATCCTGAAGTCCCTCACCGACGCCGACCTCGACGGCCTGAAGTACTACGCCGGCCTGCCCGGCACCGTCGCCGGCGTCCCTGCGCTGATCGCCCGCACCGGCTACACCGGCGAGGACGGCTTCGAGCTGTTCGTGAAGCCGGAGCACGCCGTGGAGCTGTGGCAGGCGCTGACCAAGGCCGGCGAGGGCGCCGGTCTGGTCCCCTGCGGCCTGTCCTGCCGGGACACCCTGCGCCTGGAGGCGGGCATGCCGTTGTACGGGCACGAGCTGACCACCGCGCTCACCCCCTTCGACGCCGGGCTCGGCCGGGTGGTGAAGTTCGAGAAGGAGGGCGACTTCGTCGGGCGCGAGGCGCTTGAGCAGGCCGCCGCCAGAGCTCAGGAGAACCCGCCGCGGGTCCTCGTCGGGCTGATCGCCGAAGGCCGGCGCGTGCCGCGCGCCGGGTACGCCGTCGTCGCGGGCGGTCAGGTGATCGGCGAGGTCACCTCCGGCGCCCCCTCCCCCACCCTGGGCAAGCCGATCGCCATGGCCTACGTCGACGCGGCGCACGCGGCACCGGGCACCGCGGGCGTCGGTGTGGACATCCGGGGCAGCCACGAGCCGTACGAGGTCGTGGCGCTGCCGTTCTACAGGCGCCAGAAGTAGACACTGGGCGCGGTCACCGTGTGACCCCGCGCACGTTTCCGCTGCTCACCAGCGGTTTCAGCAGTCCCCCCTTCATCAGCACTCCCGCGCGTACAGGAGAATTCAGGCCATGAGCAACCCCCAGCAGCTGCGCTACAGCAAGGAGCACGAGTGGCTGTCGGCCGCCGAGGACGGCGTCTCGACGGTCGGCATCACCGAGTTCGCGGCCAACGCGCTCGGCGATGTGGTCTACGCCCAGCTCCCCGACGTCGGCTCCACGGTGACCGCGGGCGAGACCTGCGGTGAGCTGGAGTCGACCAAGTCGGTCTCCGACCTGTACTCGCCGGTCACCGGTGAGGTCACCGAGATCAACGAGGACGTCGTCAACGACCCGTCGCTGGTGAACTCCGCCCCCTTCGAGGGCGGCTGGCTGTTCAAGGTGCGCGTCACGGAGGAGCCGGCCGACCTGCTCTCCGCCGACGAGTACACCGCCCAGAACGCAGGCTGAGGAGTCGTAGCCCGATGACCGTCCTGAACACGTCCCTGCACGAGCTGGACCCGGAGATCGCCGCCGCGGTCGACGCCGAGCTCGGCCGCCAGCAGTCCACGCTGGAGATGATCGCCTCCGAGAACTTCGCGCCGCTCGCGGTGATGGAGGCGCAGGGCTCGGTGCTGACCAACAAGTACGCCGAGGGCTACCCGGGCCGCCGGTACTACGGCGGCTGCGAGCACGTCGACGTCGCCGAGCAGATCGCCATCGACCGGATCAAGGAGCTGTTCGGCGCCGAGTACGCCAACGTCCAGCCCCACTCCGGCGCCTCCGCCAACCAGGCGGCCCTGTTCGCGCTGGCCCAGCCCGGGGACACCATCCTCGGCCTGGACCTGGCGCACGGCGGCCACCTGACCCACGGCATGCGCCTGAACTTCTCCGGCAAGCAGTTCGACGTGGTCGCCTACCACGTGGACGCCGCCACCGGCCTGGTCGACATGGCCGAGGTCGAGCGGCTGGCCAAGGAGCACCGCCCGAAGGTGATCATCGCGGGCTGGTCGGCGTACCCGCGTGAGCTGGACTTCGCCGAGTTCCGGCGGATCGCCGATGAGGCCGGCGCCTACCTGTGGGTCGACATGGCGCACTTCGCGGGCCTGGTCGCGGCCGGTCTGCACGCCAACCCGGTGCCGTACGCCGACGTGGTCACCTCCACCACGCACAAGACGCTGGGCGGTCCGCGCGGCGGCATCATCCTCGCCCGCGGCAAGGACTTCGCGAAGAAGCTGAACTCGTCCGTGTTCCCGGGCTTCCAGGGCGGTCCCCTGGAGCACGTGATCGCGGCGAAGGCGGTCTCCTTCAAGGTCGCCGCCTCGGAGGAGTTCAAGGAGCGCCAGCGTCGTACCGTGGAGGGTGCCCGGATCCTCGCCGAGCGCCTGACGGCGGCGGACGCCCGTGAGGCCGGCGTGAACGTCCTGACCGGCGGCACGGACGTGCACCTGATCCTGGTCGACCTGCGCGCGTCCGAGCTGGACGGGCAGCAGGCCGAGGACCGTCTCCACGAGGTCGGCATCACGGTCAACCGCAACGCCGTCCCGAACGACCCGCGCCCCCCGATGGTGACGTCGGGCCTGCGGATCGGTACGCCGGCCCTGGCGACCCGCGGCTTCACGGCCGAGGACTTCGCCGAGGTCGCGGACGTGATCGCCGAGGCGCTGATGGCGCCTTCTCCCTTCGGGGAGGCCGACGCGGAGGCCCTCAAGGCGCGCGTGAAGGCGCTCGCCGACAAGCACCCGCTGTACCCGGGCCTGAACAAGTAGGTCCGGACAAGTAAGTCCCCGGTGGGGCACTCGGAGGTGAGTGCCCGAGGGTGCCCCACCACCCCTGTACTGCTTTCTTGAGGAGTGACCGTGGCCATCTCGGTCTTCGACCTGTTCTCGATCGGCATCGGCCCGTCCAGCTCCCACACGGTCGGCCCGATGCGTGCGGCGCGCATGTTCGCCCGCCGCCTGCGCAACGAGGGCCTGCTGGGCTCGGTGGACTCCGTGCGATGCGAGCTCTACGGCTCCCTCGGCGCCACCGGCCACGGTCACGGCACGCCCAAGGCGGTCCTGCTCGGCCTGGAGGGCGCCTCGCCCCGCACGGTGGACGTGGAGACGGCGGAGGAGCGGGTGGAGCGGATCAGGACCGCGGGCCGTATCTCGCTCCTCGGCGAGCACGAGATCCCCTTCTCCTTCGACGACGACCTGATCCTGCACCGCCGCAAGGCCCTGCCGTACCACGCCAACGGCATGACGATATGGGCGTACGACACCTCGGGCGCGGAACTGCTCTCCAAGACGTACTACTCGGTCGGCGGCGGCTTCGTCGTGGACGAGGACGCGGTCGGCGCGGACCGCATCGTGCTGGACGACACGGTCCTGAAGTACCCCTTCCGCACGGGCGACGAGCTGCTGCGCCTGACGAGCGACACCGGCCTGTCGATCTCCTCCCTGATGCTGGAGAACGAGCGCGCCTGGCGCACCGAGGAGGAGATCCGGGCGGGCCTGCTGGAGATCTGGCGGGTGATGCGCGAGTGCGTCCAGCGCGGCATGTCCCGTGAGGGCATCCTGCCCGGCGGCCTGAAGGTCCGCCGCCGCGCGGCCGTCTCGGCCCGCCAACTGCGCGCGGAGGGCGACCCGTTGGCGCACGCGATGGAGTGGATCACGCTCTACGCGATGGCGGTGAACGAGGAGAACGCGGCGGGCGGCCGCGTGGTGACGGCCCCCACGAACGGCGCGGCCGGCATCATCCCGGCGGTCCTGCACTACTACATCAACTTCGTGCCGGGCGCCGACGAGGACGGCGTCGTCCGCTTCCTCCTGGCCGCCGGCGCGATCGGCATGCTCTTCAAGGAGAACGCCTCCATCTCCGGCGCCGAGGTCGGCTGCCAGGGCGAGGTCGGCTCCGCCTGCTCCATGGCCGCCGGCGCCCTCGCCGAGGTCCTCGGCGGCTCCCCGGAGCAGGTCGAGAACGCGGCCGAGATCGGCATGGAACACAACCTCGGCCTGACCTGCGACCCGGTCGGCGGCCTGGTCCAGATCCCGTGTATCGAGCGCAACGGCATGGCCGCGGTGAAGGCGGTCACCGCCGCCAAGATGGCCATGCGCGGCGACGGCTCCCACAAGGTGTCCCTCGACAAGGTCATCAAGACCATGAAGGACACCGGCGCGGACATGTCCGTGAAGTACAAGGAGACGGCGCGGGGCGGGCTCGCGGTGAACATCATCGAGTGCTGAGGAGGTAGGCCCTGACCAGCGCGTTCGTGTCGTTCGGCGCGGTCAGGGCCTTCGTGCCGCGGGCAGCCGCGGCGGCGGCGCTTCGGCCATCGTGCGGACAGCCGCGGCGTGAGCGCGCGGACTGAGACGACGAGGACTGAAGCTCGCTGCGTCGCCGACGCCCACCGTCAGTGGCTGCCCACGTCATCGCCCTTGTGAGCGGGTTGGCCGTCGGCCCCGGAACGGGGGGAGGCCCCGGGCGTGGAGCGGCTGCCTCGTCGATCGTGGTCCGGCTCCCGTGCCGGCCCCGTGGGCCGTCCCACCGGACGCAGGGCGATCACCAGTACAGCCGCTCCGAAGAGCGCGGCGAGCATGATCCAGACCGCGCCGACGTGCATGGCGTGGACGAACGCATCATCGGCGGCGTGCGCGAGAGCGGGCCGGTGGATCGCGGTGGCTACCTGCCGGGCCTGTTCGGCGGACACCCGCGCCCGGTCCTGCGCCGGCCCGGGTACGTCGCTCAGTGAGGGTTCGATCGTGTGCCGGTACACGATCGACATGATCGTGCCGCCCACTGCGATGCCGATCACGCTGCCGGTCTGCCGCACGGTGTTGGTGACGGCCGACCCGGCACCGGCCCGCTCCAACGGCAGGGAGCTGATCAATGCTGCCGTCACCGGGCCGATCACCATGCCGACGGAGAGGCCCTGGACCAACAACAGGATCTCGATCCAGACGAGCGGCGTGTGCAGTCCGAGCAACCCGTACGCGCCCATGGTCAGCGCCGCCACGGTGAGCGCCGGTGCGGCGACAGGGCGCAGCGACCAGCGGCGAACCAGACGCGCACCGAGAGACGCCCCCAGGGCCGCGCCGAGCGCGGTCGGGAGACCGGCCGAGCCCGCCTCCATCGGCGAAAAGCCGCGTGCGCCCTGCAGGTAGAACGCGTGATAGAAGGTGACGGCGGCCACGGCGAACAGGAGCAGTCCGAGCGCCGCGTTGCCGCCACCGAAGGTACGTTGCGCGAGCAGTCGGGGATCGAAGCTCGGCATCCTGGTCCGCAGTTCGACGAGTACGAAGGCGGCCAGCAGGGCCAGTCCGACGGCTATCGGCGCCCAGACATCCGTACGACTCCAGGCGGCCACCTGCCCCGCACGGATCAGCCCGTAGGCCAGCGCCGCGAGCCCGCTGATCGACAGCAACATCCCCGCCGGGTCCAGAGCCCGCGGGACGGGGCTGCGGAAATTCGGGACCAGCAGGGTGATCCCGGCCAACGCCACTACCACGACCGGGACGTTGACCAGAAAGACCGAGCCCCACCAGAAGTGGTCCAGAAGCAGCCCTGCCAACAGGGGGCCTGCAGCCATTCCGACACCGGCGGATGTCGAGGAAATGGCGATCGCGGTGGCCCGCGCGGGGCCGGTGAAGGTCCACATGAGGATGGCCAGGTTGGCGGGCATGATCAGCGCACTGCCCGCTCCCATCGCCGCTCGAGCGGCAATCAGCTGGCCTGCGTCGCTTGCGTACGCCGCCCACACCGAGGAACCGGCGAAGACCACCAGTCCGGTGGCGAGCACGGTCCGGTGACCGAAGCGATCACCCAGTGCGCCTGCGGTGAACATCAAGGTGGCGAAGGCCAGGGTGTACGAGCCTGTGGCCCATTGAAGCTCGGCCGGGCCGGCGGCCAGTCCACGGGCCGGGTCCGCGAGGGTCTCCAAGGCGGTGCTCAGGACGGTGTTGTCCAGCCAGATCAGCAGCGAGCACGACATGAGAACGGCAAGGATCAACTGCTGCCTGGACTTCGGCAGCGTCGGGGGTGTGGTCATGAATATCCTCGGATGCGATCGGCAAAAAGGACCTGACCGCTGGACGGTAGGCAATCGTCACACCCTTGTCAATTTATGAATACCCGTAACAGGCCGCCGTTTTCGGTGAGTTGGCGGGGTCATATCGCCCCGCCCTTTGTCAATTCCTGAGTGCCCGTGAAAAAACTGTTTCAGCGAGTCGCCGGGCCATATTTTCACGCCGCTGTCAATTTCTGACAGCCGAAATGCTGCGGCGGGCGCCATGGAGTGATGCGTCCGTCAGGTCCGGGCCAGCAGCAGGTCCTCCCCACTTGACGGGCGCAGGCCGTCGGCGCGGCCGGCGAAGTAGCGCTCGGCGTGCGAGGCGCCCGAGACGTGCCGGACGTCCGCGAAGCCGGCCTCCCGAGCCAGGTCCAGCATCGCGCGCGGGGTGTAGAAGCTGACGAAGGGGGTGCCGGACGCCCGGGCGCCCGCCTCGCTCGCCTTGAGGCCGGCGCGGTCGCGCTCGTCCACGAGTTCTTCCGGCAGCAGGAAGGTCATGGCGAGGGTCGTGCCCGGTGCCAGCCCGGCGACCTGGCGCAGGGTGGCGGTGGTGGCCTCCTCGGTGAGGTACATGGTGACGCCGGTGGAGGCGATGACCGCCGGGCGGCCGGGGTCGAAGCCCGCCGCGGTGAGGTGCTGCAGCCAGGAGCCGCCGCTCGCCTCGAAGTCCACCGGCACCAGGTGCAGCGGGGCCGGGACGCCGAGGCCCAGTTCGGCCAGGCGGCGGCGCTTCCAGGTCTGCGGGCCCGGCTGGTCGATCTCGAAGACGCGCAGGCGGGAGGCGGTCTTCGGGGCGCGCTGGGCGAAGGTGTCCAGACCGGCACCCAGGATGACGTACTGGTCGACCCCGCGTTCGGCCTGCTCGGCGACCAGGTCCTCGATGAAGCGGGCGCGGGCCACCATGGCCGCGCGGAACCCCCCGGTGGCACCGGGATCCATGTCCGGGCGGCTGCGCCAGTCCGGGCCGGGGTCCGCGAGCCGCAGGCCGATCTCGTCCTCGAACACGTGCGGCGGCGGGTCGGTCTGGACGTGCAGCGCCCGCCACAGGGCGCACCGCACCGCGGTGTTGTCCGGCGCCTCGGTCCGGTCGCCGGTCACGGCTGGTCCTTCCGGGGGGCCTGGAGGCTCCACAGCCGGCCGTCGGGGTCGCGGACCGTCATCATCCGCGTCCCGAAGTGGGTGTCCTCGAACGGTGTGACCACCTCGACGGCGGGGTCGGCGCGGAACGCGTCCGCGTCCGGCACCTTCAGCACGATCTGCGTCCGCGGCTCCCGGCCTTCGGGGACCTCGGCGATGAAGACACAGGGGCCGTCGCCGTTGCGGAACTGACCGGAGTTGTGGTCGGTCGCGAACTCCAGCTCGTATCCCAGGGCTTGGAAGAACCTGGCCGCCCTGCCCCAGTTGTGGGTCTCCAGGAACACGGCTTCGATGCCTTCGGTCGCCATGTCAGGTCTCCTTCTCGGTCGAGGGCTGTTCCTGTCGATGGGCGTCGCCGAGGTAGGCCCGCAGCGCGTCTGCGACCAGTGCCGACAAGGACATGCCCGACTCGATGGCGCGGTACTTGACCTGCTTGATCAGCCCGATCGGCAGGTACACGTTGAACTGCTTGACTTCCTCATCACCCACGATCGCAAGGCTAGCATGCTAGCAATCTAGCCGCCAGACGTGCCGTGCCCCGGCGCACCGCAGAGGGGCTGATGTTCCTCCAGGGGCTACCGCGCAGTAACCGCTCGCTCATACGCTGCGGCCAACTCGACACATCCGAAGGGGAGTTGGCTATGGGCGCAGTGAGACGGGTCGCGGCACTCGCGGGGGCGGCCGCGCTGCTGGCGACGGGGCCGGGCAACGCGCACGCGGCGGCGCCGAAGTTCTCCGGGACGACGGCCATCGGCACGCACAACGCCTACGAAAAGGCCAAGTACGCCTACTTCGCCCAGGCGTTGGACTCCGGCGCCTCGCTCCTGGAGCTGGACGTGTACGTGGACAGCCTCACTCACCGCTGGCGGGTCAGCCACAGCAACCCGCTGGGCAACGACAACAACTGCGAGGCCGCGAAGACCCCGGGCGAGCTGTACGGCAAGAGCCGCAACCAGGACCTCGGCAGCTGCCTGGACAACATGGCCGCCTGGAACCAGCTCCACCCCGACCACCCGCCGATCGTCATCAAGGTCGAGATGAAGGTCGGCTTCAACAACAACGCGGGGATGGGTCCGGACGAGTTCGACACGCTCGTCTCCCAGAAGCTCGGCAGCAGCGTCTACAAGCCGGCCGATCTGCTCGGCGGGACGTACCCCTCCCTCGACGCGGCCGCCAGGGCGGACGCCTGGCCCTCCCGCGACTCCCTCAAGGGCAAGTTCCTCTTCGAACTGATCCCGGGCACGGTGGAGCAGTCCAACCCGTTCGACCACTACTGGACGGACCAGGAGTACGGCGACCATCTGCGCGACCTCTACGCGGCCGGGAACATCTCACAGGCCGAGGCCTTCCCCGCGGTGCTGGGCGCGGCGGCCGGCGACCCCCGGGCAAGCCGCTGGACCTCCGACACCTCCATCCGGCCCTGGTTCGTGTTCTTCGACGGTGACGCGGCCACGTACGTCAACAGCGGCTACGACACCTCGTTCTACTCGACGAACCACTACATCTCGATCATGACGGACGCCGCGGGAGTCTCGCCGGCCATCTCCTCCACCAACCCGACGGACGCCGAAGTCGCCGCCCGGCTGGCCCTGCTGGCCAAGGACCACGCGAGCCTCATCACCTCCGACTGGTCGGCGAAGCCGGCCGCGGTCCTCGGTTCGGTGGCCGACCGGAGCTGACGTTCGAGCCCGTGGGGCGGATCGGGTGTGCCCTCGCGGGGCATCACTCAACCAGCACCTCCTTTCCCCCACCGGCACTTCAAGGAGTCCCCACATGCTCCGCGGCATCGACGTCAGCGCGTATCAGTCGTCCCCGTACGACACGAGCGGCCTCTCCTTCGCCTTCATCAAGGCGACGGAGGGCCGTTCGTACGTCAACCCCCGCGCCACCGCCCAGGCGAAGACCGCCCGCGACGCCGGACTGGTCGTGGGCTTCTACCACTTCCTGTGGCCGGGCAACCTCACCGCCCAGGCGGAGCACTTCGTGACCGCCGCCCCGTCGAAGGCGGGCGACATCCTCGCCGTCGACTGGGAGACCACCGGCGACGGCACCCACGCGAGCAACGCGGAGAAGGACGCCTTCATCAGGAAGGTGAAGGCCCTGCGGCCCACTCACCGGGTCGTCCTCTACTGCAACCGCGACTTCTGGCTGAACATCGACGACACGTCCTATGCCGGCGACGGCCTCTGGATCGCCGACTACGTCACCGCCGGCCACCCCCGCATCAAGGCGAAGTGGCGTTTCCACCAGTACAGCAGCAGCCCCCACGACAAGGACGTGGCGAACTTCGCCAGCAAGGCCGCACTGAGGGAGTGGGCCGCGCCGTAAGGCCGGACGGTCAGCCCCGGAAGGCCGCCGGGCGCTCCGGGGAGGCCTCGGCGAGGGCCTTCCGCACCCCCTCCACGCCGGCCCGGAGGCCGTACACGGGGGTGTCGGGCTGCTGGCGCCAGGAGTCGTCGATGCCGCCCGCGTCGACCGTGTCGAAGCCGAGTTCGTCGATGAGGGCGCGGACGGTTCGCTTGGCCTGCTCGTCGTCGCCGGCGACCGGGAGGGCGATGCGCTCGGGGTCGCCCGCGGGGCGGGGGCGGTCCAGGATGTCCTGGGCGTAGGTGCCGTTGAAGGCCTTGATCACCGGGTGGCCGAGGTGGCGTTCGGTCCAGCGGCTCTCGGTCAGGCCCCCGTCCTCGATGGCGGCGATACGGCCGTCGCGCTGCTGCGGGTAGTAGTTGCCGGTGTCGATCACCGCCACGCCCTCGGCGGCGCCGTCCAGCAGCCCGGAGGGGAGGTCCGGGACCGCCTTGAGGGGTACGGTGACGACCACGACCCGGGCACCCTTGGCCGCGTCCGCGGCCGTCACCGCGGTCGCGCCGGTCTCCTCGGCCAGTTCCCTGAGCGTCTCGGGGCCACGGGAGTTGGCCACGGAGACCTCGTGGCCGAGGGCGGTGAGCCGCCGGGTGAGGTTGCCGCCGATGTTCCCCGCGCCGATGATGCCGATCTTCATGACACACCCTCCGAGGTGTTCGATGCATGTGCATGCGTCTGTCGTAGGGCGACAACCCCGGAGGGTGGCGGGCTATTCCGCCGGCCGTGACGAACGGGCCCGGATCCGGTCCAGGCCGTCGAAGACCTCGGTGATCACCGGGCGGAGGGTGCCGTCCCGCACGACCGCCCCGCCGAGCTCGGCGAAACCGGAGCCGCCGATCGCGTCCAGGACGATGCCCACCGCCCCCGGGCGGCGTGACGGACCCGGACACACCCGCCATGGTCGACCTCAGCGACATCGACGCCGTGCGGGAGACCGTCGAGTACTGCAACCGGCTGCCCGTGCACCCGCGCCACCCGTACGCCGGCGAGCTGGTCCACACGGCCTTCTCCGGCACCCACCAGGACGCGATCAGCAAGGGGCTCGCCCACCATGCCCGGCGGGCGGCCGAGTCGGGGGTGCCCGAGCGGCAGGCGCCGTGGGCCGTGCCGTATCTGCCGATCGACCCGGCCGACGTGGGGCGGTCGTACGAGGCGGTGATCCGCGTCAACTCCCAGTCGGGCAAGGGCGGGGTGGCGTATCTGCTGCGCACGTACGCGGGACTGGACCTGCTGCTGGGGCGGCGGCTCGGCCGGGTGGACCTGCCAGGTCGGCAAGTGCTTCGGCCTCCCGCTGACGCTGGAGCGGCACGACGGGCGCTGGGTCGTCAGGATCCTGCGGACATGACAAAGGGGGGCCCGCCCCACCGGGAGGCCCCCCTTTGCGCACGTCACTTGTTGAGGTAGGCCCAGAACTCGTCGAAGGACAGGACCTTGTCGCCGTTGAGGTCCCGCTGCCTGATGATGGCCTCGGCGACCGTCTCCGTGACGTTCCAGTCACCCTCCTGGGCCAGGGCGGACTTGAACTCGGCCGCGGTGATGAACCCGTCACCGTCCGCGTCGATCCGCTGGAACTGCTTGCGTGCTTCCTCGATGTCCGCCACCGATCCGCCCCTTTTGGTCGTGTTTCTCATGCCGTGCTGGCGTACTGACGCTGGTCAGATTAACGGCCCGGCCAGACCTTCAGCGCCGCGGCCACCCGGCCGGACTCCTCCTGGCCCCTCGGGGGCTCCTGCTCACCCTTGGAAAACATCGCCGGGCGGGGGTGGGATCGGCCGTGTCCAGCCCGTGGGGCGGAGGCTCGAGGCTTCTCAGCCGTCAGTGCCAGGGCCGGTAGTGCGGATTGCTCTCGCAGTCGCTCATGATCTCGACCTTGGTCTTCTTGTCGACCGGGCAGACACCGATGACGTACTGCCGGGCGATCCCGCCGGGGAAGGCGACCTCGACCTGGTCCGCCCACTTGTGGGTGTCGCCGATGGTCTTGTTGACGTCGATCCCGCCCGGGGCGTCGATGTAGTAGTTGTAGCCCGACTTGTACCAGGTCTTGTACAGATCGTGGTCGTACGTCGTCGACACGTACGGCGAGGGCTGGTTGACCAGGACGTACTGTTCGATGTCGTACTGGCCGCCCACGACGTCCTTGGGGTGGAAGCCCTGCTCGAAGACGGTCGCGGGGCCGCGGCTGTCGCTGCGGTAGAGCGTGCCGCAGGTGTCGCGCCAGGCGGGCGTCGGGGTGATCCGGTCGAGGTCCACGTTCCGGTCGGCGGCGGCCTTGAGCCGGTCCTCGAACCGCGGGCACGAGGACGCGGCCTTGGCGGGAACGGCGGCCGGGTGCGGTGTCGCCGGGGCGGTGGCGGCGGTGGTGGCGAGGACGGCGCCGAGGGACAGGACGGCGGCGGCGACACGGCGCCGCAGACGGGTGAAGATCATGCCCAACACGATGTCGGCCGCCCGGCCGCGGCACATGGACCATCACCCGAAAGGCGGCGTGTCCGACTGACCCCGGTTCAGCGGAAGATGCCGGTGTGCCCCAGCGAGTAGCGGCCCGGCTGCGGGTAGACCGCGAGGCCGTGCGGGCCGCTGCCGACCCTGATCCGGGCCAGTTCCCTGCCGGTGCGGGTGTCGATGGCGTACACCTCGGAGTCGTAGCGGCCGGACAGCCACAGGATCTTGCCGTCGGCGGAGACGCCGCCCATGTCGGGGCTGCCGCCGCCGGGCAGGTGCCACTTCCCGGTGAGCCGCTTCCGGGTGAAGTCGTAGACGGAGATGGTGCCCTCGCCGCGGTTGGAGACGTACATCTCGCGGGAGTCGCGGCTGACGTAGAGCCCGTGGGCGCCCTTGCCGGTGTAGAGGAAGCGGGGCCGGGTGAACTTGTCGCCGTCGAGGATCCACAGGCCGTTGGCCATCATGTCGGCGATGTAGAACAGCTTGCCGTCCGGGGAGATCTTGACGTCCTGCGGCATCGCTCCGTGGAACGGCAGCTTCTCCTGCTCGACGACCTTCATCCGCGCGGTGTCGACCTTGAGGACCTCGCCGCTGAACTCGCAGGAGACGATGAAGTAGCGCCCGTCCGGGGAGAAGTCGGCGTGGTTGACGCCGTAGCAGCTGACCGGCACGGCCTTGACGGTCTTCATGGTGTGGGCGTCGCGGAAGACCAGCTGCCGGTCCATGGAGGCCATGACGACGGCGTACTTGCCGTCGGGCGTGAAGTAGAGGTTGTACGGGTCGTGCACGTCGACGGGCTTTCCGGCCCTGCCGGTCCTCGGGTCGATCGGGGTGAGGCTGTTGCCGAGGTCGTTGTTGACCCACAGGGTCTTCAGGTCCCAGGACGGTACGACGTGCTGGGGCTGCCGGCCGACCGGGATCGTGTCGATGACCTTGTAGGTCTTCGGGTCGATGACGGTGACGGTGTCGGACTGGGTGTTGGGGACGTACACGCGGGACGGGAAGTCCCTGACGACCGGCGAGAGCCGGCCCGGGCGGTCGGCGGAGTAGAGGTCCTTGGGGTCCTCGACCGGCGGCATCCCGGGGAGCACGTTCACCCGCGGCTGGTTCACCCGGGGCTGGACCGGGGCCTTGCTGCCGATGGCCTCGTTCGCGTGCTGCGAGGAGCCGGAATCGCACGCGGACAACAGCGTCAGGGCGGTGAGGGCGGCACCGGCGGCCAGCAGGCGGGCGGCTTTCATGGTTCGCATCAGCTCAGCAGCTCCGTGGTGGTGACCGCGCGCAGGTCGCGGCGGCCGAGTTCGTGGAGGAGGTCGGGCAGGGCGGCGACCGTGTCCGGGTACCCGAAGTGCAGGCTGACCACCGACCCGCTGCGCACTTCGGCGAGAACGTTCCGGGTGACAGCGGCGGCGCCGGGGCGGGTGTAGTCGAGCGAGTCGACGTCGTACGACAGCACATGGGGGTAGCCGGCCGCGCGGGCGAGCCGGGCGACCAGCGGGGAGGCGGTCGGCGAGCGGGACGGGCGGAACCAGGTGCCAACGGAACCGGTGAGCCGCTTCAGCCGGTCCGCGCAGTCGGTGATCTCCTTGCGGGCGTCCGCCTCGGCCAAGGCGTTGACGGCGATGTGCCGCTGGGTGTGGTTGCCGAGGTCGTGACCGCCGTCGAGGATCCGGCGGGCGACGTCGGGGTGTTCGTCCAGCCAGGTGCCGACGGCGAGCACGGTGAGCCGGGCGCCGTACCGCTCGGCCGTGCCGAGCAGGGAGTGGGCGATGCCGGGGTCGCCCTGGCCGTGGAAGGTGAGGGCCACCTGGGGGCGGGTGCGCGGGCCGTGGGTGATCTGGGCGGGCTGCCCGGGGTAGGCGCGCGGGGCGGGGGCCGCCTTGGCGCTGGCCGCGGGCCGGGCGGCGGACGGGGACGCGGGAGGGGACGCGGCGGTCGGGGTGGGGGACGGGGCGGCCTGGCCCGCACCGCAACCGGCGGCGAGCGCGCCGCCGGCGACGAGCCCGGCGCCCGCGCGCAGCACCTCGCGTCGGTTGGTGGTGGTCACCCGCACCATTTAAGGGGCGACAGGTAAGAAAACCTCCGATTGGCCCGAAAGAGGGACGATTTCGGGTCGTCTTCGGGCCGCCGTCGCCTGATCGGTGCTATCGGCCGGCGATTTCCGCCTGCGCTAGCGGTCGGCGACCCGCATCTCGAACCAGGTCGTCTTGCCGCGCGGCAGCAGGTCCACGCCCCAGCGGTCGGAGAGCTTGTCCACGAGGAACAGTCCACGGCCGCTGACGTCCAGTTCCTGGACCGGCATCAGACAGGGCAGGCCGCGCGAGGGATCGCGGACCTCGATGCGGATCCAGCCGGTGCGCCGTCGCATCCGCAGGCCGAACACCCGGGCCCCGGTGTGCCGTACGGCGTTGCCGACCAGTTCCGACACGAGCAGGACGGCGTCCTCCGCCAGCTTGGGGGTCAGCCGCCAGGTGCGCAGGATGACGACCTGGGCGAGCCTGCGGGCGGTGGCCGCGGACTCCGGGCGGGACGGCAGCGGTACTTCCGCCTCCGTCGGGTTGCCGAACAGTTCGAGCGCCTTGAGCGCCTGTTCGTCCTCGACCGCGGGCGACCAGCGTGCTGCCGCCGCACGGCTGTGTCCCCGCGGCTGTTCGATGCCCTCCAGCCCCGCCATGCCCCCATCATGGCGGCCCAGAGCCGTCTTGGGGGCCGTTCCAGAGGAATACGCCCCCCGTGCGCCCCCGCTCTCCGCCCGTCGACCGACATATGCCGACGGCATGTTTCTCGCCAGTACAGCCCGACTGACCTGCGAAGACGACTCACTCCCGGGCAAGCGACAAGCTCCCTCGACCGAGCAGTCTTAAGGCTGCCTTAAGGCTCCCATAAACCGCCCCATCGAGGGACCCGGATGAGACGAGGCGTCAATTACAAGGGGCGGCACAGGAGTTACGGGGAAGTTCACACCGCTGAAGGTCGGCGGAGTTCACAGGAACTTCGCCTTGCCCGGCCCCTCCTCCACGAAGCTGCGCATGCCGCGCTCGCGGTCCTCGGTGGCGAACAGGCCCGCGAACCAGTTGCGTTCGACGGCGAGGCCGGTGTCGATGTCGGTCTCCAGGCCGGTGTCCACCGACTCCTTCGCCGCGCGCAGGGCGATCGCCGGGCCCTGCGCGAGCCTGGCGGCCCAGGCGTGCGCCTGTTCGTACACCTCGGCGGCGGGGACGACCCGGTCCACCAGGCCGATCGCCAGGGCCTCGTCGGCCTTGACCTGGCGGCCCGTGAAGATGAGGTCCTTGGCCCTGGACGGGCCGACCAGCCGGGGCAGCCGCTGGGTGCCGCCGGCGCCCGGGATCAGACCGAGCAGGATCTCGGGCTGGCCGAGCTTGGCGTTGTCGGCGGCGATGCGGTAGTCGGCGCACAGGGCCAGTTCGCAGCCGCCGCCGAGGGCGTAGCCGGTGATGGCGGCGACGACGGGCTTGGGGATGCGGGCCACGGCCGTGAAGGAGTCCTGCAGGGCGCGGGCGCGCAGGACCATCGCGGTGTGGTCCATGTCCTGCATCTCCTTGATGTCCGCGCCCGCCGCGAACACCCGCTCGCCGCCGTAGATCACCACGGCGCGCACGTCGTCGCGGCGCGTGGCCTCCTCGGCGAGCTCCTTCAGCCGGTCCTGGGTGGCGACGTCCAGCGCGTTCATCGGCGGCCGGTCCAGACGCAGGGTTCCGACGCCTTCGGCGACTTCGAGATTCACGGTCATGCAGGCAGGTTAACGGGGATTAACGGCAACGGGCCCGGTGCCGTACCTCACAGCACCGGGCCCTGCGTGTCCGGGGACTACTTCGTCCAGTCCGCCCACGACATGTTCCACCCGTTGAGCCCGTTGGCCGGGTCCACCGTGCGGTCGTGGGAGTTCTTCACGATCACCACGTCGCCGACGAGCGAGTGGTTGAACATCCAGGCGGCCGGGACGGAGCCGTCGTAGCCGCCGCGCACGTCGCGCAGGCCGACACAGCCGTGGCTGGCGTTGTAGTTGCCGAAGGCGTCGCCGCCCCAGTAGTTGCCGTGCAGGAAGGTGCCGGAGGTGGTCAGGCGCATGGCGTGCGGGACGTCCTTGATGTCGTACTCGCCGCCGTAGCCGACGGTCTCGCCGTTCATGCGGGTCACGCTGAGCTTCTCGCTGACGACCATCTGGCCGTTCCAGGTCTCGTAGCCGGGCTTGCCGGTGGTGACCGGGATGGTCTTGATGACCTTGCCGTCCTGGGTGACCTTCATCGTGTGCTTCCTGGCGTCCACGACGGAGACCTGGTTGCGGCCGATGGTGAACCTGACGGTCCTGTGCTGCTTGCCGTAGACGCCGTCGCGGCCCTCGACCCCGTCCAGGTCGAGGTCGACGGTGACCTTGGTGCCTTCCTTCCAGTACTTCTCGGGCCGGAAGTCCAGGCGGTCGTTGCCGAACCAGTGGCCCTCGACGTCGACGGCCGGCTCGGTCTTGATCCTGATGGCCTTCTCGACCGCGCCGGGGTGGGTGATGCCCCGGGTGAAGTTGACGGAGAACGGCATGCCGACGCCGACGGTGGAGCCGTCCTCGGGGGTGAAGGAACCGAGGAAGGTGTTCTTCGGGGTCAGGGTGGTGAAGGAGGAGTCCTCGGCGGCCTCGCGGCCCTCGGGGTCCTTGGCGACCGCGTGCACGGTGTACTTGGTGGAGGCGGCCAGATGGGTCGACGGCGTCCAGGACGCGCCCCCGCCGGTGAGGGTGCCGCCGACCGCCCGGCCCTTGGCGTCCTTGACGGTGACCTCGGTCAGCTTGCCCTTGGCGACGTCCACCTTGAGCGCGCCGCTCGTATCGACGCCGGTGGTACCGGACTTCGGCGATATGGTGACGGCGGCGGTGGACTGCTGCCCCGCCTGCCGGGTGCCGCCGTTGGCGCCCTTGCCCGAGCCCTTGTCCCCGCCCCCGCCGCACGCGGCGAGGGAGAGCACCAGGGCGCCGGCTATGAGAGCCAGCCCCTTACGGCCTCGCCGCCCCGCCACCGACGCCCCCGATACAGGCCGCACGTTCAACGCGTTCTCCCCTCGCCGGACCTGGTCAGGCCCGCCCCACCACACTCGTGCGCGCATATTAACCGCCCGGATTTGAGCGGGGTGTCAGCCGAATGTCACCGTTGCGTCGCAACTTGCGCCTGTCACCGCCGCCCGAACCCCGGCCCCTCACCCGGTCACTTCACCGCGCTGCCCGCCTTCCACTCCTGCCAGGGCATGTTCCAGCCGCCGAGGCCGTTGTCGGGAGCGACCGTCCTGTCCTTGCTGTTGACGACCTCGACGACGTCACCGATGAGGCTGCGGTCGAAGAACCAGCCCGCGGGGGTGTCCGAACTGCCGCCCTTGACGTCCCTCAGGCCCACGCAGCCGTGGCTGATGTTGACGACGCCGGGGGCGTCCGGGTTCCAGTAGTTGCCGTGCAGGAAGGTGCCGGAGTCGGTGAGCCGCATGGCGTGCGGGACGTCGGGGATGTCGTACTCGGCGCCGAGGCCGACCGTGCGGCTGCTCATGCGGGTGACCTCCAGCATGTCCATCACCACCATCTTGCCGTTGTACGTGGGGTGTGTCGGGGCACCCGCGGTGATCGGCACGGTGGCGAGCAGCCGGCCGTCCCGGCGTACCTCCATGGTGTGCTCCTCCGCGTCCACCCTGGAGACCTGGCTGCGGCCGACGGTGAAGGAGAAGGTCTTGTCCTGCAAGCCGTAGACGCCGGGCGCTCCCTGGACGTCCCGCAGGTTCAGGTCGACGGTGACCTCGGTGCCGGGTTTCCAGTACTGCTCGGGGCGGAAGTCCAGGCGGCTCCTGCCGAACCAGTGCGGGCGGATATCGACGGCGGGGCGGGCGCTGACCCGGACGGCGCGTTCGACGGCGGCACGGTTGGCGATCTCCCGGCTGAAGCTGAGGGAGACGATCATGCCGGTGCCGACCGTGGCGCGGTTCTCGGGGGTGACGTAGCCGATGAACCGTTCATCGGGGACAAGGGTGGTGAAGGTGGTGTGCCGGGCCGAGCGGCGACCGCCCGCGTCCCGCGCCACCACGTCGACGGTGTACTTGGCGGCGAGCGCCAGCCGGTCCTGGTCCGGCCGCCAGGTCATGCCGTCCTCGCTGATGCGCCCGGGAACCCGGAAGTCCTGGGCGTCCTGCGATCTCACGACGGTCACCTTCTCCAGGCGCCCGGCGGGCACCCGCACCCGCAGCCGCTGGTCGGGGCGGACGGCCTTGCTGTCGTCGTCGGGGGTGACATGGATGACGTCCTCGGGTGCGGGGGGTTTGCCGAGCGCTCCGCCCAGCCCGAGCGGGCCGGAGCCCCCGGGGGAGCAGCCTGCCAGCAGTGCCGCCGATGTCACCATGGCGGCCAGCGCGACCCACGCGCGCCGCGCGCGTCCTTGTACGTGCCTCACGCGGGACTCAACGACCGGGCACGCTCCGGGGAAACGTGAGTGCGACCCACGCACTGGGCAGAACAGAGGGAAGGACGACACGCTGGGGAGCCACCGCGCCCGCGCCGGAGGGGGCGCCTTCTTGGATCAGATCGGCTGAAAGGGACCACGAAGCGCGATCCAGGGGGCGCCCCCGACCGTCGGGGCGCAGCCGTACCGGGCGGCCGAGGGTGCTGCGGGGCAGCCTCGGCTCTTCGGCACGGCCGGTTGCACCGCCCCGGGGCGAGCCACTGAAAGAGGGGCCGACAGGTGACGAGCGCAGCCGAGCAGCGGGCACCGGCCGGGGAGCCGGCCGCCGGGACCGGGCAGCAGCCGGCCGTGGTGAACGGCGCCCGGCGCGCCGCGGTGCCGGCCCCCGTGGTGTGGCCGGGCGCCCCGACGCCGCTGGGCGCACGGTTCCGGGTCGGCCCGGACGGGGTCGCGGGCACCAACTTCGCGCTGTGGGCGGGCGGGGCCGAGGCGGTCCGGGTCTGCCTGTTCGACGAGCGGGGGCGGGAGACCCAGGTCGCGCTGACCGAACTGACGCACGAGATCTGGCACGGCTTCGTCCCGGGCGTGATGCCGGGTCAGCGCTACGGCTACCGGGTGGACGGCCGCTGGGACCCGTGGACCGGCGCCCGCTGGAACCCGGCCAAGCTGCTGCTGGACCCGTACGCGCGGGCCGTGGACGGGGAGTTCGGGCTGCCGCCGGAGGTGTACGGGCACGTGCGGGACTGGCCCGAGCAGTACGTCGCCGACACCGTGCGGGACGACCGGGACTCGGCGCCGTACGTCCCGAAGGGGGTCGTCGTCGACGATGACGACGACTGGGAGGACGACCGCCGGCCGAAGACCCCGTGGGCCGACTCCGTCATCTACGAGCTGCACGTGCGCGGCTTCACGAAGCTGCACCCGGACATCCCGGAGGACCTGCGCGGCACCTACGCGGGCCTGGCGCACCCGGCGGCGATCGCGCACCTGGTGAGACTGGGCGTGACGGCCGTCGAACTGCTCCCGGTGCACCAGTTCGCGCACGAGGACCACCTGCTGCGCCGGGGCCTGCGCAACTACTGGGGCTACAACTCCATCGGCTACTTCGCCCCGCACGCCGCCTACGCGGCCTCCGGTACGACGGGTCAGCAGGTCGGCGAGTTCAAGCGGATGGTGCGCGCGCTGCACGCGGCCGGCATCGAGGTCATCCTCGACGTGGTCTACAACCACACGGCGGAGGCGGGCGAACTGGGCCCGACCCTGTCCCTGAAGGGCATCGACAACCGCGGCTACTACCGCCTGCAGGACGACACCCGCCGGTACGCCGACTACACCGGCTGCGGCAACACCCTGCATGTCGTCCAGCCCCAGGTGCTGCGCCTGATCACCGACTCGCTGCGCTACTGGGTGACCGAGATGGGCGTGGACGGCTTCCGTTTCGACCTCGCGGCGGCGCTGGCCCGCTCGATGCACGACGTCGACATGCTCTCCCCGTTCCTGGCCGTCATCGCCCAGGACCCGGTGCTGCGCCGGGTGAAGCTGATCGCCGAGCCCTGGGACATCGGCTCGGGCGGCTACCAGGTGGGCGCCTTCCCTCCCCTGTGGACCGAGTGGAACGACCGCTACCGCAACGCGGTCCGGGACTTCTGGCGGCACGCCCTGCCGGACGTCCGTGAGATGGGTTACCGGCTGTCCGGCTCCAGCGACCTGTACGCCTGGGGCGGCCGCCGCCCGTACGCCTCGGTCAACTTCGTCACCGCGCACGACGGGTTCACCCTGCGCGACCTGGTGTCGTACGGGCGCAAGCACAACGAGGCCAACGGCGAGGGCAACCGCGACGGCACCGACGACAACCGCTCCTGGAACTGCGGGGCGGAGGGCGAGACGGACGACGAACGGGTACGGGCCCTGCGCCGCCGTCAGCTGCGCAACCTCCTCACCACGCTGCTGCTGTCCACCGGCGTGCCCATGCTGGTGGCCGGCGACGAACTCGGGCGCACCCAGCGCGGCAACAACAACGCCTACTGCCAGGACAACGAGATCGGCTGGCTGGACTGGTCCCTGCTGGACGACCCGGCCTGGCGGCCCCTGTTCGAGCTGACCTCCCGGCTGATCGCCCTGCGCCACCGGCACCCGGTGCTGCGCCGCCGTGCCTTCTTCTCCGGCCGCGCCCACTCGGCGGACGGGCTGCGCGACCTGGCCTGGTTCACCTCGCGGGGCGCGGAGATGACCGAGGGCGACTGGTACGCCCCCGCGGCCACGCTCGGCATGTACCTCTCCGGCCGGGACATCCCGGGCCGGGACGAGCGGGGCGCACCGGTCACGGACGACAGCTTCCTCGCGATCCTGCACGCGGGCGACGGCCCGACGGGCTTCGTCCTGCCGGGGCCGCCGTGGGCCGAGCGGTACGAGGTGGTCGTGGACACCTCACGGGAGGACCAGTCGCAGGCCCCGGGTACGGTCCACCCGGCGGGCGCGGAGGTCACCGTGCCGGAGCGGGCGGTGCTGCTGCTGAGGGTGGTCTGAGCCTGTGTGAGAGCTGCGCGTGACACGGATCACTCTCGCCGAGTGCAGCGTTCCCGGGGGTTCAGGGCCTTTCTCCCGGTGTAGACAGCCGGCGAGAACGGGGACCGTGAGGATGGAGCAGACTCGGGCCGGTGAGTACGACGCGTTCGTGGCGGCCCGCTGGTCGGTGTTGTTCCACCTGGCCCGTCTGCTCACCGGAGGGGATCGGCACCGGGCCGAGGACCTGTTGCAGGAGTCCTTGGTCAAGCTGTGGTTCGTCTGGCCGAAGGTCGCCGACGAGGCGCCGGAGGCGTATGTGCGCAAGGTGCTGGCGCGCGCCGCGGCCCGCTCGGCCCGGCGGCGCTGGTGGGGCGAGCGGCCCGTGGAGGAGCTGCCCGAGGTGGCGGCGGCCGGCGACGTGTCCGCGACGGTCGCCGAGCGCTCCCGGCTGGAGGCGGCGCTCGCGCAGCTGAGCCCGCAGCAGCGTGCCTCCGTGGTCCTGCGCTACTACCAGGACCTGCCCGACCGGCAGGTCGCGGAGATTCTGGGCTGCCCGGTGGGCACCGCCCGGTCCCATGCCGCGCGCGGGGTGGCCCGGCTGCGCCGGCTGCTGGGCGACGTCATCGAACAGGTGGGGTGAGGGGGACCCGTGAAGCACTTGGACGACACCGAGCACATGGATCACTTCGAGCGGCAGCTGGCCCGGCTGATGCACAGCACGCCGGAACCGGTGTGCTACGAACCCCGGCACCGTGAGGCGCTGCGCGCGGGCGTGCGGACGCGGCGCCGGGTGCGTGCGGTGCGCCGGGCGGCCGGTTCCGTGCTGGCGGTGGCCGGGCTCGGCCTCGGTCTGTTCCTGTGGCCGCACGGCCACACCGACGACCGGCCCAGCGCCCCCCGCCCCCGGCCGGCGACCAGCCCGACACCCGTCCCGGCCATCTCGCCGACCACGTCCCCGAGCACGTCGGAGCCGCCGAGCGGGCCGCCGTCGTCGTTCGCGACGGACTCCGCTCCCCCGGACCCGACCTCGACGACGTCCAGCCCGCCCGGTGCGGACGGGAGTTCCGCCACGGCCACACACGAGCCGCCGCCCGCCACGCCCACCGCGCCGGACACCGCCACCACCACACCACCGGTCTCCACGACGGTGAGCGCACCGGCCGGGCCCTCGGACGACCCCTCGTCGGTGATCAGCCCCTCCGGCTGACCCGCACCTTCCCTCCGCCCCGCGTGCCTTCGGCATGCCCGACGAACAGCAACAAACGGGGAATAACATGATGAAACTGCGAACGGGCCGACTGCCGGCCATGACATCCGCGCCCGGGCGCGCCCCGCTGCCGAAGCAGGTGCCGACGCGGTCCGGGGAGCCCGTCCTGGACCTGGCCGTACCGGTGTACAACGAGGAGAAGGACCTGGAGCCGAACGTCCGGCGGCTGCACGCGCATCTCGGGGACACCTTCCCCTACCCGTTCCGGATCACCATCGCCGACAACGCGAGCACCGACGGCACCCCGCACATCGCCGCCCGGCTCGCCGAGGAACTGCCCGAGGTGGTCTCGCTGCGGCTGCCGGTCAAGGGCCGTGGCCGGGCACTCAGGGAGGCCTGGTCGGGGTCGCGGGCGCCCGTGCTGGCATACCTCGACGTGGACCTGTCCACCGGGCTCGCGGCGCTGCTGCCGCTGGTCGCGCCGCTGATATCCGGCCACTCCGACCTGGCCATCGGTACCCGGCTCGCGCCGGGGGCGCGGGTGGTCCGCGGGCCCAAGCGCGAGGTCATCTCCCGCTGTTACAACATGCTGCTGCGCTGCACGCTCGCCGTCGGCTTCTCCGACGCGCAGTGCGGCTTCAAGGCGGTGCGCCGTGAGGCCGCCGAGCGGCTGCTGCCACTGGTGCGGGACGGGGAGTGGTTCTTCGACACCGAGCTGCTGGTGCTGGCCGAGCGGGCGGGCCTGAGGATCCACGAGGTCCCGGTGGACTGGGTCGACGATCCCGACAGCAGCGTCGACATCGTCGCCACCGCGCTGGCCGACCTGCGCGGGATCGCAAGGATGCGGCGGACGCCGGCCCTCCGCCGCCCCCGGACCGGGCCGGCCGCCTCATGACGGGCACGCTGCCCCGGGCTCCGGCCCCCGCCGCACGGCCCGCCTCCATCGCCCGGCTGCGGGCCGCCGCCCGCCGGCACGGCCCCGTGCTCGCCCTGTTCGGTGCGCTGAAGCTGGCCGGTTTCTGCTCCTTCATGTACCTGCTGTCCTCCGCCGGGGACTACCGCACCAAGGACCCCCGGTTCGGTGGCGGGGCACACGCCTGGGACGTGCTGGCCACCTGGGACGGCTGGTGGTACCGGCAGATCGCCCTGCACGGCTACGACCCGAAGCTCGTCCACGTCCCCGGCGCCACCGGAATGATCACTCTGGAGGGCAACTCGGCGGCGTTCTTCCCGCTGTATCCGGCGCTGATGCGGATGGTCATGGCCGTCACCGGGCTCGGCTCGTACGGCGCGGGCCTGCTGGTGTCCATCCTCGCCTCGTTCGCCGCCGCCCTCGGCGTCTACGCGGTCACCGAGCGGTTCGGCGGGCGGCGGGCCGGGTTCGCCGCGGCCGGGCTGTGGGCGGTGTGGCCGGGCTCGGGCGTGGAGTGGGCCGTCTACTCCGACTCCCTCTATGTGGCCCTGGCCGCCTGGACCTGTTACGCCGTCATGACCCGCCGCTGGCTGACCGCCGGTGTCCTCTGTTTCGCGGCGGGCCTGAACCGGCCCACGGCCGCCGCACTGATCGCCGGGCTGGGCGTCGCCGCGCTGCTCGCGCTGCGCCGCCGCGAGGAGGACACCCTGCGCCCGCTGCTCGCGGCGGCCCTAGCCCCGCTCGGGTTGTTCGGCTACCTCCTGTGGGTCGGCAACCGCATGGGCGATCTGACCGGCTACTTCAGGCTGCAGTCGGGCGCCTGGGCGCACAGCTTCGACTACGGCAGGCAGACCCTGGACGTGCTGACGTCCGTACCAGTGGGCAAGTTCGACTATCTCTTCGCGTATCCGTTCGCGGACGTCATCGCGGTCGGCGTCATCCTGCTCGCCTGCGCGCTGCTGCCGCTGCTGCCGCGGCTGCGCCCGCCGGCGGTGCTGGTCGTGTACACCGTCCTCACCCTCGCGCTGGTCCTCGGCAGTCAGCAGATCGTCGCCAACATCTCCCGGTACCTGCTGCCCTGCTTCCCGCTGTTCCTGCCGCCCGCGGTGGCGATGCGCCGGCTGAGCCTGCCCGTGCAGTGCACCCTGCTCGGCATCGCGGCACTCGCCTCCGGGTCGTACGCCGGGTACGCGCTCTTCGAGCTGGGGGTACCGTGATCCCGCCTGCCCCGACCCGGACGAGGGCGACGCCGAGTAACAAGGACCTGCGCTAGTTGTATTGCCCTGAGAGGTTGGGGACGCGGCTGGCGGGCGGTTTGCCTGCGAGCGCGGTGTGTCCGCGGTGGTGATTGTAGGTGTGCAGCCAGCTGGGGAAGGCGTTGCGTCGTTCGGTCTCTGAGCGGTAGGGGCGGGCGTATGCCCACTCCTCCAGCAGGGTGCGGTTGAAGCGTTCGACCTTGCCGTTCGTCTGGGGCCGGTAGGGCCGGGTCCGTTTGTGGGCGATCCCGGCCACGGCGAGGGCATCACTCCAGTCTCGGGAGCGGTAGCAGGCTCCGTTGTCGGTCAGGACCCTTTCGACGGTGATCCCGCAGGCGTCGAAGAACGCCTGGGCCCGGGTCCAGAAGGCCGTGGCGGTTTCCTTCTTCTCGTCGGTGAGGATCTCGCTGTAGGCCAGGCGGGAATGGTCGTCGACGGCGGTGTGCAGGTAGCTGTAGCCGGCGTTCGAGCGGGTCTTGCGGCCGGCCTGCCGGCCCAGGGTTTTGTGGCCGCCGCCGTCGGGGATGTTGCCGAGCTTCTTGATGTCGACGTGGACCAGGTCGCCGGGCCTGTCGCGTTCATAGCGGCGTATGGCACGGCCGGTGGCCCGGTCCAGGTGGGCGAGGCGGGCCAAGCCGTAGCGGGTCAGCACGCGATGCACGGTCGAGGGCACCAGCCGCAGCAGGCCCGCGATGCGGGCTGGTCCCCAGCGACGCAGGAGGCGGACCTTGATGATCCGCCGCTCGGTGCGGGTCGGGGTGCGGCGCGGGCTGGTGCGGGGACGGCTGGAGCGGTCGGTCATGCCTGCCTCGCCGAGGCGGCGGTAGCGGCCGGCCCAGCGCTGGGCCGTAGTCGCCGAGACCTGGAAGCGTTCGGCGGCCCGGCGCAGTGGCCAGTTGTCCTCGACCACGCAGCGGGCCAGACGCAGACGGCCGGTCTCGGTCAGAGGTGCATTACGGTGTGGCACGAGGGCCTTTCTGTTGCTGGTGCAGATGTCGCAATCCACACCAGGCCAGAAGGCCCTCACCCATTTCAAGATCGATCAGCCGTGAACCCTGTCACCGTCCACAACCTCCCCGGACAGAACAGCTAGTGCACGACCGTCCTGACCGAGCGGGCCGTGGAGCACGTCGGCCGCAGGCATCTCGCCCGACCGGACCGCGACCCTGCCTGCCCGCTCGACGGCACGGGCCTCGTCGGCTACCTCCTGCGCGGTGAGCGGCTCCCCGAACGGGACCTGTTCTGGCGGGTGCGGGCGAACCGCGCGCTGTGCCGCGGGGACTGGAAGCACCACCAGGACGCCAACGGCACCGACCGCCTCCACAACCTCGCCGAGGACCTGCGCGAACAGGCCGACCTGGCCCCGGACCGCCCGGAGTCGCCGGCCGAACCGAAGGGAGCGTGGGAGAGGATCGCGGCGGACCTGCCGCCCTGTCCTCCCCCACGCTGAGTGACCGCTCAGCTCAGGCCGAGGCTGGAGAGCGCGGTCGTCCAGTCGGTCATGACGGCGTTCTGGGCGTCGGTGAGGCTGACGTCACCGGCGCAGACGGCCTTCTTGAGCTTGTTCTCGACGGTGTCCTTGTCCGAGGAGGCCTCGTCGCCGTAGTGCGGCTCGGGCCAGAGGTTCTCCTCGCTCCTCGGGGCGCCGCCGAGTTCGAGCGGGACGAAGTGGTCCTCCTCGTAGTCCGAGGGGTTGGTGTCGGAGTAGCCGTACTCGACGATCTGCTTCTTCTTCAGCGCGGTGGTGTAGGAGCTGGGCGGCCGTACGGTCGCGGTCCAGCCGGAGACGCAGATGGTGGAGTCGATGGTGTCCTGGGTGACGTCGGGGTTGAGGGCCCCGGGCGTGCAGGAGGGGTCGGGCAGGGGGAGGTAGTCCTGGCTGCAGCCGGCGGCGTGGGCGGTGCCGGTGGTGACGGTGAGGCCCGCGGCGGCGAGGGCGAGGGTGGAGAGGGCGGTCACCAGGGGGCGCGGTATTCGGGACATGTGGGGGTCTCCCGGTGCGGTGCCCGGCAGAGATTCCGGGCGGTCGTGAGCATGACAGCACCGGTGTCATCTATGCGAGTAGACCCCTTTGCCCGACCGAGGGCACCTTTGGTTGAACGTTTATCCGCTGGAGAGCGGCGGGAGACGAGGTGTTGACGCGGCCTTGACACGGCGTCCATGACGGGCCGGCGAGGGCCCGGAGGGCGACCCGGCAGAGGGCATGACGGCTCGTGAACCACCCACCATAGCCCGCGTGAACGCTCGCTGAACCGGAGCCCCCGGACCGGTTCAGGCCAGGCTGTCCCGCCATGCCTTGTGGAGGTCCGCGAACCGGCCCGTCCCGGCGACGAGTTCGCCGGGACGGCCGTCCTCGACGATCCGGCCGTGCTCCATCACCAGGACCCGGTCCGCGATCTCCACGGTGGACAGCCGGTGCGCGATCACCACCGCCGTACGGCCCCGCAGCACCGTCGCCATGGCCCGCTGCACGGCCCGCTCCCCCGGGACGTCCAGGGAACTGGTCGCCTCGTCCAGGATCAGCACCGCCGGGTCGGCGAGCAGCGCCCGGGCGAAGGCGACCAGCTGGCGCTGCCCGGCGGAGATACGCCCGCCGCGCTTGCGCACGTCCGTGTCGTAGCCGTCGGGCAGCGCGCTGACGAACTCGTGCGCGCCGATCGCCTTCGCCGCCCGCTCGATCTCCTCGCGGGTGGCGTCGGGCCGGCCGATGGCGATGTTGTCCGCGACCGTGCCGGAGAACAGGAACGCCTCCTGGGTCACCATGACCACCCCGCGCCGCAGTTCGGGCACGGGCAGCTCGCGCAGATCCACCCCGTCCAGCAGCACACGGCCGTCGGAGGGGTCGTAGAAGCGGGCCAGGAGCTTGGCGAGGGTGGACTTGCCCGCGCCCGTGGAACCGACCACGGCGACCGTCTGCCCGGCGGGCAGGGTCAGATCGAAGCGGGGCAGCACCTCGCCGCCCGTGCGGTAGGCGAAGCGGACGCCGTCGAAGACGACCTCACGTCCCGGCAAGCCGCACTTCAGGGGCGGGAGTTCGCGCGGCTGTGCCGGCTCCGGCACGGACGGGGTCTGCGCCAGCAGCCCGGCGATCTTCTCCAGGGAGGCCGCCGCGGACTGGTAGGAGTTGAGGAACATCCCCAGCCGGTCGATCGGGTCGTACAGGCGGCGCAGATAGAGGACGGAGGCCGCCAGCACGCCCAGTTCCAGCGAGCCGGTCGCCACCCGGTAGGCGCCCCACAGCACGATCCCCGCGACCGCCGTGTTGGCCACCAGCCGCGAGCCGACCACATAGCGGGCCATCTCCAGCAGGGCGTCCCCGTTCGTCCGCTCGTGCCGCCGGTTCAGCACGGCGAACTCGGCGTCGTTCGCGGCCTCGCGGCGGAAGGCGCGCACCGGACGGATGCCGTTCATCGTCTCCACGAACTTCACGATCACCGCAGCGATCGCCGTGGACCGCGCCCGGTACACCCGGCCCGCCCGCCGCTGGTAGAGCCGGACGAGCAGGTACAGCGGCACCAAGGAGGCCACCGCTACCGCACCCAGGCCGAGGTCCAGCCACAGCAGCGTCGCCGAGATGTAGACGAAGGACAGCACGACGGTCACCAGCTCCTGCAGCCCGTCGTTCAGCAGCTCGCGCAGCGACTCGACGTCCGTCGTGGAGCGGGAGATCAGCCGGCCCGACGTGTAGCGCTCGTGGAAGTCGATGCTCAGTGCCTGCGCGTGCCGGAAGATCCGGCCCCGCAGATCGAGCAGCACGTCCTGGCTGACCCGGGCGGAGGCCTCGATGAACGCGCACTGCAGCAAGCCGGACAGCAGCGCGCACAGCAGATAGCCGACGGCCACGGCGACCAGCGGGCCGTGGCGGTGGTCCCGGAACGCCGGTACGGCGGTGTCGATGGCGTACGCCACCAGCAGCGGGCCCGCCTGCGCCACGGCCTGCTGCAGCAGCAGAAGGAGGGTGGTGAGGGCGGCCCTGCCCTTCAGGGGCGCGAGCAGGGAGCGCAGCAGGACGGCCGTGGCACCGGGCGGGGCGGGCAGCACGTCCCGGTCGAAGACGTCGCCGGGCTCGCTGCCGCCCCCGGCGCCGGGCGGGCCGGGGAGTTCGCCGTCCTCGGCCGTGGGGGTGGAGGCGGTCGTGGTGGTCAACGTGGGTCCTCCTCGTGCCCGGACATCAGATGCGCGTACTCGGCGTTGCTGTGCAGCAGTTCCTGGTGGGTGCCGACGGCGGCGATCTTGCCGTCCGCGAGCAGGGCGACCCGGTCGGCGAGCAGCACCGTCGACGGGCGGTGGGCCACGATCAGCGCGGTGGTGTCGGCGAGGACCTGCCGCAGCGCGGCCTCCACGGCCGCCTCCGTGTGCACGTCCAGGGCGGACAGCGGGTCGTCCAGCACCAGGAACTCCGGTCTGCCGACCACCGCCCGGGCCAGCGCGAGGCGTTGGCGCTGGCCGCCGGAGAGGCTGAGGCCGTGCTCGCCCACGCGGGTGTCGGTGCCCTGCGGGAGGGCGTGCGCGAAGTCGGCCTGCGCCACGGCGAGCGCGCGGTCGAGGTCCGCCCTTCCCGCGCCGTCCGCTGCGCCCATCAGCACGTTCTCGCCGACGCTCGTGGAGAACAGGGTGGGTTCCTCGAAGGCCACGGCGACCTTCGCGCGCAGTTCCTCGCGGGGGATGGCGGTGATGTCGACGCCGTTCAGGGTGATACGGCCGGAGGTGACCTCGTGCAGACGGGGGACGAGGGCGGTGAGGGTGGTCTTGCCGCTGCCGGTGGCACCGACCAGGGCCATGGACTCGCCGGGGCGGACGTGGAGGTCTATGTGGGTGAGGAGGGGTGGGGAGTCGGGGGGCGCGTCGGGGTAGCGGAACTGGACGTTCTCGAACAGAAGTCCCTTCGTGGCCGCGGCGGCACGGGTGGGCGCGGCGGCACCCCGCCGGCGCGGGTCAGCGTCCCCACCTCCGGCCGGCGACTCCTCCGGCACCTCGTCCAGCACCTCGAAGTACCGCTCCGTCGCCGTCGCCGCCTCCTGGCTCATCGCCAGCAGGAACCCGATCGAGTCCACCGGCCACCGCAGAGCGAGCGCCGTACTCAGAAAGGCCACCAGTGTGCCCGCCGACAGGTCACCGTCGGCCACCCGGACCGCGCCCAGCACCAGCGCCGCCCCGATAGCCAGCTCCGGCAGCGTCACCATGACACCCCAGATGGCGGCCAGCAGCCGCGCCTTGCGCAGCTCCGTGCCGCGCAGGGTGACCGACAGCTCGCGGAACGCCCGCGCCTGGCTGCGGTGCCGGCCGAAGCCCTTGATGATGCGGATGCCGAGCACGCTCTCCTCGACCACCGTCGTCAGGTCACCGACCTGGTCCTGCGCCCGCCGGGCCACCTCGGCGTACCGCCGCTCGAAGACCGCGCAGGTCCACATCACGGGTATCGCGGGACCGAGGATGACCAGGCCCAGCACCCAGTCCTGCATCAGCATGATCACCACGCCGACGAGGATCGTGACGCCGTTGACCAGCAGGAACGTCAGCGGGAAGGCGAGGAACTGACGCAGCAGCATCAGGTCCGTCGTGGCCCGCGACAGCAGCTGGCCGGAGGCCCAGCGGTCGTGGAAGGCGACGGGCAGCCGCTGCAGATGCCGGTAGAGCCCCGCCCGCATCTCCGCCTCGACGTGCGACAGCGGCCGGGCCACCAGCCAGCGCCGGACGCCGAACAGGACCGCCTCGGCGATGCCGAGGAGGAGCAGCCACAGCGCACCGAGCCAGACTCCCGCCGGGTCCCGGTCGGCGACCGGCCCGTCCACCATCCACTTGAGGACGAGCGGGATCACCAGCCCGGCGCAGGAGGCGACGATCGCGACGAACGCGGCCGTGCCCAACCGCGCCCGCACGGGGCGGACGTACGGCCACAGACGCAGCAGCGTGCGTACGGCGGAACGGTCGGTCTCGGTGGTTGCACGTGTCGTGGGCATCACCGCGAGCGTACGGACCGGCACTGACATCGCCCACTGGGTTTCGGCCGGACCCCGGTCCGCCCTCGCTCCTACGACCTGCGTGTTCGACCCCTCGCACACGGATTGCGCGCAAGGGTCGTAGGCGGGCGTCAACCGATCGGACGATGCCGCTTCGAGCGGGCCGGCCGATGTGGCGGACCCCGCCCGACCGGGATTCTCAGGGCATGCCATCAGTCATCGAAGTCACCGATCTCCGAAAGTCGTACGGCGGCCGGGCCGTCGTCGACGGTGTCTCCTTCGCCGTCGAGGAGGGCGAGATCTTCGGGATCCTCGGCCCGAACGGCGCCGGCAAGACCACCACCGTGGAGTGTGTCGAGGGCCTGCGGGTGCCCGACGCCGGCCGGATCCGGGTCGCCGGGTACGACCCCGTCGCCGGCCATGACGAGGTCGCCGGGATCCTCGGCGCCCAGCTCCAGCAGAGCGAGCTGCAGCCCAAGCTGACCGTGCGCGAGGCGCTGGAGCTGTACGCCTCCTTCCACCCGGACGCGGCCGACTGGCGGCCACTCGCCGAACGCCTCGGTCTCGCCCCGAGGCTCGGCACCCGGTTCGCCAAGCTGTCCGGCGGGCAGCGGCAGCGGCTCTTCATCGCGCTGGCGCTGATCGGGAACCCGCGGGTGGTGGTGCTGGACGAGCTGACCACCGGCCTGGATCCGCGCGCCCGCCGCGACACCTGGCAGCTCATCGAGGACGTCCGCGCGAGCGGGGTCACCGTGCTGCTCGTCACCCACTTCATGGAGGAGGCGCAGCGGCTCTGCGACCGCATCGCGGTGATCGACAAGGGACGGGTCGCGGCGCTGGACACCCCGGCCGGGCTCATCCGCCGGTCGGCGGGCGCCACCGTCATCAGCTTCACCCCGTCGGCCCCGCTGGACGACCACGACCTCACCACTCTCCCGGCCATCGCCTCGGTCGAGCGCAAGGACGGCCGGATCACGCTCTCCGGCACCGACGAGACCGTGAACGCGGTCATCACCCTGCTCGCCCGCCACCGCGTCACCGCCCACCAGTTGCGCGTCACCGACGCCACCCTCGACGACGCGTTCCTCGACCTGACCAAGGAGGCCGCGGCATGAACACCGCTGTCCTGCGCACCGAGTTCCGGCTGTTCCGCCGGGAACCCGGCGCCGTGTTCTGGATCTTCCTGTTCCCGACCCTGCTGCTGGTGATCCTCGGCTCGATCCCGTCGTTCCGGGAGGCCGACACGTCGCTCGGCGGGCTGCGGCCGGTCGACGCCTACGTGCCCATCGCCGTACTGATCGCCCTGATCATGTCCGGTGTGCAGTCGCTGCCCCAGGCCCTGACCGGCCACCGGGAGCGGGGCATCCTGCGCCGGATGCGGCTCACCCCCGTACGGCCCTCGGCTCTGCTGTCCGCGCAGATGGTCGTGCAGGGCACGGTGGCGCTGGCCTCGGCCCTGCTCGCGCTCGCCGTCGGCCGCCTCGCCTTCGGCGTGACGCTGCCCGAGCAGCCGGCCGGGTACCTGCTGGCGCTGCTCCTCGCGACGGCGGCGGCCCTCGCCCTCGGCTCCGTCGTCTCGGCGCTGTCCCGCACCACGAGGATCGCGAGCGCGATCGGCTCGGCGGTGTTCTTCCCGATGATGTTCTGCGCGGGCGTCTGGCTGCCGGTGCAGCAGATGCCGCACACGCTGGCCCGTGTGGTGCAGCTGACCCCGTTCGGCGCGGCGGCCCGCGCCCTGGGCGAGGCGGCGGCCGGGGACTGGCCCGGCTGGGACCACCTGGGCGTGCTCGCCGGCTGGACGGTGCTGCTGACGGCGGGGGCGGCGCGCTGGTTCCGCTGGGAGTGAGCGGGCCGTGCCGGAGACTGGGAGCATGACGAACACCCCGCTCCAGCAGTACCGGGCCTCGTTCGACACGTGGGGGCCCTGGGCGCTGCTGGCCGTCGGTGCCGTCGCGACGGCGCTCTCCGCCCGCGCGGTCGGCATGGACCGGCCCGGTATGGTCGTCTGCGCCGTCCTCGTGCCCGCGGCTGTCCTACTGCAGCTGTACTGGGGACGGGTGAGGCGGAAGCGGCCGGACCCGAGCCGGACCGGTGTCTGCCTCTACCTGCTGCGCTGGGCCATCGCCTTCGTACTGACCTGGGCCAACCCGTTCTTCGCCTTCTACGCGGTGACCGGTTACTACACCGCGACCCGGGACCTGCCGGACCGGCTGGTCCTGCCCGGTCTCTTCCTGACCGCCGTCACCATGTCCGGCAGCGAGATCGGCGGCTGGCCGCCACACGGGCTGTTCCTGTGGGTCGGCTTCTTCCTCGTCCTGGCCGTCAACATGGGCATGGTCAGCGTGTTCACCCGGTACGCCCTGCAGGAGCAGGCCCGTTCCATGGTCCAGGCCGAGACCATCGGCGAACTGGAGCGCACCAACATGGCGTTGCAGCAGGCCCTGGACGAGAACGCGGCTCTGCACGCCCAACTCCTGGTCCAGGCGCGGGAGGCGGGCGTCGCCGACGAGCGCCGCCGGCTGGCCGCCGAGATCCACGACACCATCGCCCAGGGCCTGACCGGGATCATCGCCCAGCTCCAGGTCGTGGCGAACGCCCCCGACCTGACCACCGCCCGCACCCACCTGGAGCGTGCCTCCGCGCTCGCCCGGCACAGCCTCGGCGAGGCCCGCCGCTCGGTGCACAACCTCGCCCCGGTCGCCCTGGCCGCCGACGGGCTGCCGGAGGCGCTGAAGAAGACGGTCGCCGAATGGGGTGAACGCACCGGAGTACGCGCCGAGTTCACCGTCACCGGCACCACCGAGCAGCTGCACGACGAGGTCTCGGCGACGCTGCTGCGCATCGCACAGGAGGCCCTGTCCAACGCGGCCCGGCACGCCCGCCCGGCCAGGGTCGGGGTGACCCTGTCCTTCATGGGTGACGAGGTCACGCTGGACATCCGCGACGACGGCACCTGCTTCGACCCGGCCGCCGTACCGGAGCGCACCCGCGGCGGCGGCTTCGGCCTGGACGGCATGCGGGCCCGCGCCGAACGCATCGCGGGCTCGCTCACGGTCGAGTCGGAGCCGGGGAACGGCACGGCGGTGTCGGCTCGCGTACCGTTGGTACGCGATGACCGCTGAAACCCCTGTCTCCCTGCTGATCGTCGACGACCACCCGGTCGTCCGCGACGGCCTGCGCGGCATGTTCGAGTCCGCCCCCGGCTTCACCGTGCTCGGCGAGGCCGCGAACGGCCTGGAGGCGGTCGACCGGGCCGCGGCCCTGGACCCGGACGTCGTCCTGATGGACCTGCGGATGCCCGGCGGCTCCGGCGTGGACGCCATCCGCGAGCTGTCCCGGCGCGGCACCCGGGCCCGGGTTCTCGTACTCACCACCTACGACACCGACTCCGACACCCTGCCCGCGATCGAGGCGGGAGCGACCGGCTACCTCCTCAAGGACGCCCCGCGCGACGAACTCTTCACCGCGGTCCGGGCCGCCGCCGAGGGCCGTACGGTCCTCTCGCCGGCGGTCGCCTCCCGTCTGGTCCACGCGGTCCGCACCCCCCGCCGGCCCGGCGCCGAGCCCCTCTCCGCGCGCGAACGCGAGGTGCTGACCCTGGTCGCCAAGGGCACGTCGAACCGCGAGATCGCCCGCGAGCTGTTCATCAGCGAGGCCACGGTCAAGACCCACCTCACCCACCTGTACGCCAAGCTCGGCGTCAACGACCGCGCGGCGGCGGTGGCGGTGGGGTACGACCGGGGGATCCTGGGCTAGGCCGTGCCCGCGTCCGGCGTACGGACCGGAGGAGGTCCGGTGCAGCCCCGTTAACCGATGGAGCGGGCGTCCCCGCCCCCGACAGGTTCGGCGTTTCCCAGCGGGGCGCGCCGATCGGGGGACGGAGTGGTGGGTCCCTCCGGCGCCGGGAAGACGACGCTGAGCCGGCTGCTCGCGGGTGTCGACCGGCCCGGCACCGGCCCGGTGACGGTGGGCGGGGCGCCGGTCGCCGGTCGCCGAACTGGAGCCGGAGCTGCTGCGCCGCCAGGTGGTCCTGGTGACACAGGAGCACCATGTGTTCCTCGGCACGGTCCGGGACAACCTCCTGATCGCGGAACCGGAGGCCACGGACACCGACCTGTGGGCGGCGCTCGCGGCGGCCGGCGCCGAGGACTGGGTGCGTGAGCTGCCGGACGGCCTCGACCCCCGGCTGGGCACGGGCGGCCGCCCACCGACGGCTCCCAGGCCCGGCAACTCGCCCCGGCCCGTGTGGTGCTCGCCGACCCGCACACCCTGATCCTGGACGAGACCACCGCCCTGCTGGACCCCACGACGGCCCGGCACGCCGAACGCGCGCTCGCCGCCGTCCTCCAGGGCCGTACGGTCATCACCATCGCGCACCGGCCTGCACACGGCCCACGACGCCGACCGGGTGGCGGTCATGGAGAACGACCTCCTGACGAACCGGGCACCCACGAGGACCTGGTGGCCGCCGACGGCGCCTACGCGGCGCTGTGGCGCACCTGGCACGGGGACACCGCCGGGCAGCCCGGGGCGCCGGGCCCCTGCCCCGGTGACCGGTCCGCATAACGAACATGAACATCCGGTCAACGAACCATTTCCGGCCAAGTTTGTGACGCAGTCCTGACAGGTGCGCTGATCCCCTGTCACTCTTCCCTGGCCGACTCACAGCAACCCCACAGCTTCATCTGCTCCGCGTGAGCCGGCCTGCACGTGGTTCCGCGTAACGCCCTGTTCTGCCCGGACGTCCCAACCCACCGTCCGGTCTCCCCTGGCCGCGCGACCCGCGGTCACGCAGAAGGAGTCAGTGTGAGCAGCAGTTCCTCTCGCAGACGCACCTCCCACACAGCACCGCGCCCCACGGCCCACCGCCGCACCGCCACCGTCGCCCTCGCCGGTGTCGCCGCCCTGATCGCCGCCGCCGTCCAGTCCGGCGCGGCCAGCGCCGCACCGGCGAAGCCCCAGCCCGGCAAGGTGAATCCGGCCCACGTGGCCGTCAAGCTCACGCCCTCGCAGCGCGCCGAGCTGATACGCCAGGCCGACTCGGCCCAGGCCGCCACCGCCCGGAACCTCGGCCTCGGCGCCCAGGAGAAGCTGGTCGCCCGGGACGTCGTCAAGGACGCCGACGGCACCCTGCACACCCGCTACGAGCGCACCTACGCCGGCCTTCCGGTGCTCGGCGGCGACCTGGTCGTGGAGTCCAGGTCGGGCAAGACCATGGACGTCGTCAAGGCCACCGGCGCCACGCTGAAGGTCGCCGGTCTCACCCCGGCCGTGTCGAAGGCCGCGGCCCAGAAGCAGGCCGTACAGCGGGCCAAGGCCCTCGGCGGCAGCAGGTCGGCGGCGGACTCCGTGCGCAAGGTGATCTGGGCGGCGAGCGGCAGGCCCGTCCTGGCCTACGAGACGGTCGTCGGCGGTTTCCAGGACGACGGCACCCCCAACCAGCTGCACGTCATCAGCGACGCCGCCACCGGCAAGAAGCTCTACGAGTACCAGGGCATCGAGAACGCGACCGGCACCGGCAACACCCAGTACAGCGGCACGGTCTCGCTGACGACGACCCAGTCGGGCTCGACGTACACGCTCAACGACGGCGACCGCGGCAACCACAAGACGTACAACCTGAACCACGGCTCGTCCGGCACCGGCACCCTGTTCTCGCAGGCCGGCAACACGTGGGGCAACGGCACCACGTCCAACGCGGCCACCGCGGGCGCGGACGCCCACTACGGCGCGGCGGAGACCTGGGACTTCTACAAGAACACGTTCGGCCGCAGCGGCATCAAGAACAACGGCGTGGGCGCGTACTCGCGCGTCCACTACGGCAACTCGTACGTCAACGCCTTCTGGGACGACAGCTGCTTCTGCATGACCTACGGCGACGGCTCGGGCAACGCCGACCCGCTGACCGCCCTCGACGTCGCCGGGCACGAGATGAGCCACGGCGTCACCTCCAACACCGCGGGCCTCGACTACAGCGACGAGTCCGGCGGCCTGAACGAGGCGACCAGCGACATCATGGGCACCGGCGTGGAGTTCTACGCCAACAACTCGACCGACAAGGGCGACTACCTCATCGGCGAGAAGATCAACATCAACGGCGACGGCACCCCGCTGCGCTACATGGACAAGCCCAGCAAGGACGGCGCGTCCAAGGACAACTGGTACTCGGGCCTCGGCGACCTGGACGTGCACTACTCGTCCGGCCCGGCGAACCACTTCTTCTACCTGCTCAGCGAGGGCAGCGGCGCCAAGGTGATCAACGGCGTGAGCTACAACTCGCCGACCGCGGACGGGCTTCCGGTCACCGGCATCGGCCGGGACAAGGCGCTGCAGATCTGGTACCGGGCGCTGACCACCAAGTGGACGTCCACCACCGACTACGCGGGCGCCCGCACCGGCACCCTCGCGGCGGCCGGTGAGCTGTACGGCACCTCCAGCGCCGAGTACAAGGCGGTGCAGGACGCCTGGGCGGGCGTCGCGGTCGGCTCCCGCTCCGGTGGCGGCGGAGGCGGCGGTACGTCGTACGAGAGCAACACCCCGGTGTCCATCCCGGACAACGGGCCGGCCGTCACCTCGAACATCACGGTCTCCGGCAGGAGCGGAAACGCGCCGGGCAACCTTCAGGTGAGCGTCGACATCACGCACACCTGGCGGGGTGACCTGGTGATCGACCTCGTCGGCCCGTCGGGCACCGCGTACCGCCTGAAGAACTTCAGCTCCTCGGACTCGGCGGACAACGTGAAGGAGACGTACACGGTCAACGCCTCCGCGGAACCGGCCAACGGCACCTGGAAATTGAGGGTGCAGGATCAGGCCACCTATGACACCGGAACGGTCAACGGGTGGAAGCTGACGTTCCCGTAAACCGAGCGCCACAGGCCCGGGAACTGGGGGTCGTCCGAAGGTGAGACACCTTCGGGCGGCCCCCGTTAACACACCTGAAACGTTTATCGGACAGTCACCTTTAGGCCAACATCACTTCAGGGCCCTGACATGTACGCGCCCTAATGCCACTCTTCCTTCACCCGCCGCAGAGCTTCACCACACCGTTCCGGCCAGTAACCCCACGCTGACCGGACTCCCCACACGAAGGAGCTTGCGTGACCCCCCGCTACGCGCGTCACAAGCGCACCACTCTGGCCATCGCCACCGCCGTCGCCGCCGGAGCCCTCGTCACCACCGGTCTGGCCACGGGCGCGTCCGCCCAGACCCCGGCAGGCACCACGGCCGCCAAGCCGCCGGCCGCAGCGCCGACCGCGCTCACCGCCGCCGCCCGCACCTCCCTGATACAGAAGGCGCAGGCCGGCGCTGCCGAGACCGCGCAGCACATCGGCCTCGGCGCCAAGGAGAAGCTGGTCGTCAAGGACGTGGTGAAGGATGTGGACGGCACCGTTCACACCCGCTACGAGCGCACCTACGCGGGCCTGCCGGTGCTCGGCGGCGACCTCGTCGTGCACACCGCCAAGTCGGGCAGGACCGAAGGCGTCACCAGAGCCAACAAGGCCGCCATCAAGGTGGCCTCGCTCAAGCCGCAGGTCACCGCCGCCAAGGCCGAGAAGCAGGCGGTGTCCGCCGCCCAGACCCTCGGCTCGGCCAAGTCCACCGCCAACGGCGCCCGCAAGGTGATCTGGGCCGGCTCCGGCAAGCCCGTCCTCGCCTACGAGACGGTCGTCGGCGGCCTGCAGGACGATGGCACCCCGAACCAGCTGCACGTCATCACCGACGCCGCCACCGGCAAGAAGCTCTTCCAGTACCAGGGCATCGAGAACGCGACCGGCACCGGCAAGACGCTGTACTCCGGGACCGTCAGCCTCAACACCACGCAGTCGGGCTCGTCGTACAACCTGACCGACAGCACCCGGGGCGGGCACAAGACCTACAACCTGGCCCGCAAGACGTCCGGCAAGGGCACCCTGGTGGCCAGCTCGACCAACACCTTCGGCACCGGCACCGCCTCCAGCTCCTCCTCCGACCAGACCGCGGCCGCCGACGCCGCCTACGGCGCGGCGGAGACCTGGGACTTCTACAAGGCCACCTTCGGCCGCAGCGGCATCAAGAACGACGGTGTCGGCGCCTACTCCCGCGTCCACTACGGCAGCTCGTACGTCAACGCCTTCTGGGACGACAGCTGCTTCTGCATGACCTACGGCGACGGCGAGGGCAACACCGACCCGCTGACCGCCCTCGACGTCGCCGGGCACGAGATGAGCCACGGCGTCACCGCCAACACCGCCGGCCTGGACTACTCCGGCGAGTCCGGCGGCCTGAACGAGGCCACCTCGGACATCTTCGGCACGGGCGTGGAGTTCTACGCCAACAACTCGACCGACAAGGGCGACTACCTCATCGGCGAGAAGATCAACATCAACGGCGACGGCACCCCGCTGCGCTACATGGACAAGCCCAGCAAGGACGGCGGCTCGGCGGACTACTGGTCCTCCTCGGTCGGTGACCTGGACGTGCACTACTCGTCCGGTGTGGCGAACCACTTCTTCTACCTGCTGTCGGAGGGCAGCGGCTCGAAGACGATCAACGGGGTGACCTACAACTCCCCGACGAAGAACGGCTCGGCGATCACCGGCATCGGCCGCGCCAAGGCGCTGCAGATCTGGTACAAGGCGCTGACCGAGTACATGACCTCCACGACCGACTACTCGGACGCCCGCGCGGCGACTCTGAGCGCGGCGTCGGACCTGTACGGCGCCAGCAGCACCGAGTACAAGACGGTGGCGGCGACCTGGACCGCGGTCAACGTCACCCGCTGACCGAGCGACGGACGGGCGGGCCCGGGAGGAAGGCACTCCCGGGTCCGCCCTACCCTTGTGACCCATGTCCTCGGCGCCCTTCACCTACGAGCCGGTCGGCGCGACCCGCGACGACCTGACGTACTGCCCGCCCGGCTTCCACCCCCTGCACGTGCGCACCCGCCTCGGCGAGGGCGAAAAGCTCTTCCAGCGGGCCGCCGAGGCGGTCCTCACCTGGGAGATGCACCGCGCCCTGGGCGTGGGCATCGACGCGGGCGCCGAGCGCGCCGCCCCCGGCGTCGACGTCACGGTCACCCTGGCCGCCCTGATCAGGGCCCCCTGCCGCATCGTCTGGACGGTGGAGGAACCCCGCCGCGCAGGCTGGGCCTACGGCACCCTGGAAGGCCACCCCGAATGCGGCGAGGAGGTGTTCGTGGTCGACCGCACGGGTGACGGCACGGTCTGGCTCACGATCGCGGCCTTCAGCAAGGCGGCCAAGTGGTACGCAAGGGCGGGCGGCCCGGCGACCCGGGGGTTGCAGCACGCGTACGCCCGCCGGTGCGGGGCGGTGCTGCGGAGGCTGTGCGAGGGCCTGTCCGAGGTATGAGAAGCATGATCCGGAGGTCACTCCTCGTCCCCCTGACGACGGCCCTCGCCGCCGTCCTGCTCGCCGCCCGCGTCACCTGGGACTCCGACACCTTCCGGCACTGCCGCTACCTCGGCCCCTCCCCCCGCATGTACGTCACCTCGTGGGCCGGCCTCGCCTGCGCCGTCGGCGCCGTGCTGCTGTTCGCGGCCCTGCCCCGCGGCGAACGCCGGGGCCTGGCGGCGGCGTCCGCGGTGGCCGGCGTACTGCTGGCGCTACTGCTGCTGGCGAGCGTCTACTGGCTGTACGCCCCGGACCCGTCGGGCGGGGACGACTGCTCGGGGCTGCACCTGCTCGTGCCGTAGCGCCGGCGTACGTGTGCAGGGCGGGCGTACCGGGGTCGGAATCCGGCCGACCTGTTCGCCGTCTCCCCTTTTCGCGTTGTGATGCCCAATGCGCTGATGTGATGATCCGGCACATGACCGAACAGGGGGGCGGCGCCGACTCGGCGGCGCGAATACCGAGGTCACGGCTCTACGACTACGTGGACCCGGCCCGCACCGACCAGCGGGACGCAGCCGGACCGAAGGCATCTGAGCGCACCGGTTTGCCCGATCATGCAGCAACGTTCACCGGCAGTGCGGACGAAGCCGAGCGCAGGCGCCGGGAGTTCGCGGTGTTACTGGGCATGTTCCGCCGCACGGCGGTACTGGTGCCGGTGGACGACGACGCCGCGCCCCTGACGGGCGACCACGGCGGCATCCGCTGGATCTACGCATTCTCCCACGAAACGGCCCTGTCCCGCTTCGCGCTCGCGCGTGGCGAGGGCGACCGGGAGTGGGCGTACCAGAGGTGGCTGGGAGCCCGGTTGCTGGACGCCGGTGTGCCGGCCGTAGGGGTGCCGTGCGGTGTGGCCCTGGATGTGGGCAGCGACGGCGAAGGCGTGCTCTTTCCGCCAGTGGTGGGGATCGTGCCGGACGCGGCGGCCGTTGACCGGGCCGTCGAGGAGACGAACGGGGAGACACCGCGATGAGCGGGGACGAGAGCGGCGGCAAGGACATCAAGGCCGCGGGGCTGGCCCTGATCGCGCAGGGCATCACCCAGACGCTGGGCGAGTTGAAGGACCTGGGCATGGTCGGCGAGGCAGGAGCCGGGCGGGGCTTCTCGCAGCTGGAGCTGTCCGGGATGGATCTCGGCCACGAGGAGCTGACGTCGAAGTTCACGTCGTTCTGCGAGCGCTGGGAGTGGGGCGTCCGCGGCCTGGTGGCGGAGGGCAACGCCTTCGCCGCGGAGGTGGGACTGTCCGCGGGCACGCTGTACGAGACGGACCAGTACGTCGGCGGCACCCTGAGGGTCGGCGCCAACTCACTGGTGGGCAATCCGCACGCCTCCGAGGCAGACGTCGAGAAGATGAGCTGGGGCCAGTGGGCCGACAGCACCACCGACGCCTACATGCACCCGGACTACAGCAAGAAGTCCTTCCAAGAGGCGGGGGAGAACATCAAGCAGGGCTGGATGGACGCCTCCCGCGACCTCGTGACCTCGCAGGCGGGGGCCAACCTGGGCCTGATGCCCAGCGGCATGCCGGACGAGGAGCGCAAGAAGTTCCTGGACGGAGCTTTCGGCCCTTCCCCCGAGGCCCGCGCCAAGGCCGCCGAGCAGCAGGGCGGTGAGGGCTGATGGGCATGGGCCTGGGGGACGTGACCAACGCTTTCCTGGACGAGGGCGAGCATCTCTACGACTCCGGCAAGAAGCTGGTCGGCAAGGGAATCGAGAAGGGCTCCGATCTCGCCGGCGACGTCTTGGACCACGTCGGAGCCCACGATGCCGCGGACGTCGTCAGGTTCACGGGCGACTACGTCGGCTCCGAGCTGGGCGCGACCCCGGGAGAGAAGCAGCTCGGCGACAGCGACCTGGCCCCGGACCTGATCCACGGCTCCCCGGCGGCCATCCGGGCCTCCGCCACACACCTGAAGGACTTCCACACCGCCTTCGACAACGTCGGCGAGGGCATGCGGAAGCTGGACTCCTCGTCCTGGCAGGGCGAGGCGGCCGAGGCCTTCCGCAAGAAGTTCGCCGTGCACCCGGTGAAGTGGCTGCAGGCGGCGGACGCCTGCCGCACCGCTGCCACGGCTCTGGACGCCTACGCCGAGACCGTCGAATGGGCGCTGAAACAGGCCACGCACGCCATCGACCTGTACAAGAAGGGCACCAACGCCTCCAAGGAGGCCGCGGACGCCTACAACAAGAAGGTCGACACCTACAACGCGGCCGTGAAATCGGGCGACGATCCCGGCCCGCGCCCGGGTAAGTTCCACGACCCGGGCACAGCCGACATCCAGCACGCCCGGGAACTCCTCCACGAAGCCCGCAAACAGCGCAACACGGCAGCCGAGGGCGCCGCCAGGGCCGTGGACAAGGCCCTCGCCCACGCCCCCGCCGAACCACCCGCGCTCACCCGGCTGAAGGCGGACGCCATGGACGGCGCAAGCGCCCTCAACACGGAGGCCCTCCATTTCGTGGGCGGCGTCGTCAAGGGCACCGCCGGTCTGATCAGCTTCGTCCGCGGTCTGGACCCCGCCGACCCCTACAACCTCACCCACCCCGCCGAGTACCTGCAGAACGTCAACATGACGATCACGGGCCTGATCTCCACCGGCACACATCCCGACCGGGCCCTGAAGAACATGTGGACCGAATTCCGGAAGGACCCGTCCGAGTTCGGCGGCCGTGCGATCCCCCAGGTGTTCCTGGGCGACGGCGCCGGACTGGAGATGGGGCTGGCGCGGGACGCGGCGGATGCGAGCCTGGTGCGCCAGGCGGCGGAGGGGGCCGCCGGGCGGGAGGCGCGGGCGGGGGCGGAGGACGCGGCCGGGAAGACCGCTCGGGACGAGGTCAACGAGGACCCGCCTCAGCACTCACACGACGAGAGCAGCACGGAGAGCGGCGGCACCGACCCGGTCAACCTGGCCACCGGCAAGATGTACCTGCCGCAGACGGACGTCTCGCTCCCCGGCGTACTGCCTCTGGTGCTCGGGCGTCGGGTCGAGTCCGGCTATCACCTGGGCCGCTGGTTCGGCCCGTCCTGGTCCTCAACCCTGGACCAGCGCCTGGAGATCGACGCGGAGGGAGTCGTCTACGTCACGGAGGACGGCCTGCTCCTGTCGTACCCCCACCCCGCACCCGGCGTGCCCACCTTGGCGAGCCACGGCCCGCGCCTGCCGCTGGACCGGGTGGACGGCGGCTACACCGTCACCGACCCCCGATCCGGCCGGGTGTGGCACTTCACCGACCGAGGGCCCGGCCTTGCGGTCCTGGAGCAGTTGGACGACCGCAACGGCAACTGGATCACCTTCGAGTACGACGCGGACGGCACCCCACTCGGCGTCCACACGAGCGCGGGCCAAGGCGTCCGCATCACCACGGACGCAGGGCGCGTCACGGCGTACCACCTGACCGCGACCGGCGAAGAGCTGAAACGCTTCGCCTACGCCGACGGCCACCTCACCGAGGTCATCAACTCCTCCGGCGTGCCTCTGCGCTTCACCTACGACGACCGGGGCCGGATCACGTCCTGGACGGACACCAACGACCGCAGCTACACATACGAGTACGACGACCAGGACCGCTGCATCGCGGAGGGCGGCTCGGCGGGCCACATGGCCCTGCGCTTCACATACGAGGACGCCGACCCGACAACGGGCCTGCGCACCACGACCGCGACGACGGACGAGGGCCACACTCACCGCTACCTGGTCAACAAGACATGGCAGGTGGTGGCGGAGACAAACCCCCTGGGTGCGACCACGCGCTACGTCCGCGACCGCTACAACCGCCTGCTCTCCACGACGGACCCGCTGGGCCACACGACGACGTTCTCCTACGACGACGCGGGCAACCTCACGTCAGTCGTCCGCCCGGACGGCCGAGGGTCGAGGGCGGAGTACAACGCCCTGGGCCTGCCGGTGAAGGTGGTGAACCCGGACGGCACGGTGATCCGCCAGACGTACGACGAGCGGGGCAACCGCACATCGGTGACGGACCCGGCGGGCCAGACGACCCGATTCACGTACACCCAGGCCGGCCACCTGACGTCGGTGACGGACCCGCTGGGCCACACGACGAGGGTGGTCTGCGACCGCGCGGGCCTCCCCCTGGAGGTCACGGACCCGCTGGGAGCGGTGACCCGCTACGAACGAGACGCCCTCGGCCGCCCCACCGCGACCACGGACCCGACCGGCGCGGCAACCCGGCTGGAATGGTCGATCGAGGGACACCTGGCCCGCCGAACGGCCCCCGACGGCACGACGGAGACGTGGACGTACGACGGCGAGGGCAACTGCACCGGCCACACCGACCCCCTGGGCGGAGTCTCCCGCTTCGAATACACCCACTTCGACCTGCTGGCGGCACGCACCGGCCCGGACGGCGTCCGCTACGAGTTCACCCACGACAGGGAACTCCGCCTGACCGAGGTCACCAACCCGCAGGGCCTGACGTGGACGTACGAGTACGACCCGGCCGGCCGCCTGGTGAAGGAGACGGACTTCGACGACCGCACGCTGACGTACGAGTACGACGCCGCTGGTCGCCTTGCCAGCCGCCGGAACGCGCTCGGCGAGATCGTCTCCTTCGAGCGGAACGAACTCGGTCAGGTGCTCCGCAAGGACGCGGCAGGCCAGGTCACGAGCTACGCATACGACTTCACGGACCAGCTGGCCCAGGCGACGGGCCCCGACGGTACAACGCTTACGTTGCTGCGAGACCGCCACGGCCGCCTGCACTCGGAGGCGGTCAACGGCCGTGCGGTCACGTACACATACGACACCTTGGGCCGCCGCACCGGCCGCACCACCCCGACAGGCGCAACGACCACGTGGTCGTACGACCCGGCAGGCCGCCGCACGGGCATGGTGGCCTCAGGCCGATCCATCGACTTCACCTACGACGAAGCAGGCCGGGAATTGTCCCGCCACATCGGCGAGATGATCTCCCTGGAGCACACCTTCGACGCGTTGGGCCGCCTGGCCACCCAGTCGGTGACCGGTGCGGAGGGCCGCACGGTCCAGCACAGGGCGTACACCTACCGAGCCGACGGCAACGTGATCGGCATCGCCGACCACCTCTCCGGCACCCGTCGCTTCGACCTGGACGCGACAGGCCGGGTGACAGCGGTGCACGCAGCGAACTGGACGGAGCGCTACGCCTACGACGAGGCGGGCAACCAGACCCAGGCGGCGTGGCCGTCGGACCACCCGGGCACGGAGGCGACCGGAACCCGCGCGTACACGGGCACCCGCATCACCCGAGCCGGCAACGTCCGCTACGAACACGACGCCCTGGGCCGCATCACCCTCCGCCAGAAGACCCGCCTGTCGAGAAAGCCGGACACCTGGCGCTACGAATGGGACACCGAGGACCGCCTGACCTCGGTGACCACCCCGGACGGCACCCGCTGGCGCTATACCTACGACCCCCTGGGCCGCCGCACGGCGAAGCTCCGCCTGGCCGAGGACGGCGAAACGGTCCTGGAGCGGGTGGACTTCACCTGGGACGGCACCACCCTCTGCGAACAGACCACAACCTCATCCGCCCTCCCCAACCCGGTCACCCTCACCTGGGACCACCAGGGCTTGCGCCCCCTGTCACAAACAGAGCGCATTACTGCGGCGGATGCCTCACAGGAGGAGATCGACTCCCGCTTCTTCGCCATCGTCACCGACCTGATCGGCACGCCGAACGAACTCATAGACGAACAGGGAGAGATAGCCTGGCGCACCCGAAGCACCCTGTGGGGAACAACGGCGTGGACAACGGACAGCACCACGTACACACCCCTACGTTTCCCAGGCCAGTACTACGACCCCGAAACCGGCCTCCACTACAACTACTTCCGTCATTACGACCCCGAAACTGCCCGCTACCTCACGCCCGACCCGCTGGGGCTCGCACCTGCACTTAACCCCGCCACCTACATCTACAACCCCGCGGTTTCGACAGACCACCTGGGACTCGCCCCTGACGAATGCCCAGACCAGACAAACGGAAGCCAGTGGTACCCGGATGAGAACTATGAACCGAACGCAATCAGGGATCGCACAACCGGAAATGCGGACCGTAAGGCTTGGTTCGAAACTCCGCGAGACGTCCACGACCTAGTGGACAGACTGATCAACGATCCCAACTATCCGCAGCGGAAGACAGCAACTCGCGATGGCAGGAGAGTACCGGACTTCTATCAGGGTGGTAATTCACGCGCAGGGGCACGATGGGCTGGTTCTCCCATCTACGACAACGGAGATCCCCTGAGTCAACTACGCGTAATGGTCGACAGCGATGGAAATATCGCCTACTTCGGCCGACGCAAGGATGGTTCGCACAACTATGATCAGGTCATCCCGTACCCTTGGGCCACGAGGCTGATCCCTTAACCAGCCAAACCGCCACTACAAACTCAAGGCGATTTTCATGAAGGAAACAGAACTGACCAATAGCCTTGCCGCGGCAGGCCTGACGTACCTAGGCATGATGGCCCCTTCCGCCCCCCTCATCCCTCCACGACTTGCATCTTTTGCAAACTCGACCGCAGCGGACGGGCAAGAGTGGGCCGCAAGCATCGAGAACGACGCCCCAGATTTCCAAGAACGGGTAAATCATGAGTGGTACATGCTCTGTGCCCATCAAGGCTTCTTCACCCTGGGAGACCCGCAGTTCCTCATCGCTGTCCGCGACGTAGAGAACAAGCGCCCTGACACCTCGTGGTGGGCACGTGTAGCGCTGCAATCCGAGTGGGATCTCGCCGGGTCCGGGGCCAGGGCAGGAGTTACAGGATGCGGCTGGGGGCATCCGGAGTTTGTGATGCTTTCCGTCAATGGAAAAGTAATCGTTCGAGGGTCGCAAGGGCAGGAGTGGACGGACATCGTCTGCTTGCGCGAAGCCCATCGCATCCCATCATTCAGAGAAATGGGCATTAAACTAACAAAGGACAGATCAATCCACGAAGCGACACGTCATGCTGTGGACCGCTGGCTGAACAACACATCCTCCGAATGACCTAGCACGCTGCCCACAGTCAAGCGAGTAAGGTCTGAACGGAAACCTCAGCGAGACCGGTCAGGCACTTGACCACATTTACCGGCCATTGTAGGCGCCGCTCGTTCGGCGGTAACCGGTAGGTAGTCAGGGCCGAGGACCAGCGGATGTGACGAGTGACGGCAGCGACCACCTTTGGAGGTGGCTCACCAGCCGGACCGCCCATTTACTGGCCCTATTGAAACGCCCTCCCAGCTCGCCACAACGCCTACCAATCCCCGGCCACCACCTTTCCGGCCGCTCGCTCGCTTCTTGGCCGGGTTGGAGTGAGGTGTGTCAAAGGCGGCCCGGAGGGCGATCAGCGTCAGGCGACGCGGGCCGAGAAGCGGGCGGCCCGACGGCCACCTGCTCACTCCGCGGCGAACAGCTCCGCTGCCTTGCTGGCGTGTACGGCTCGCTGGGCCCAGACCTCCAACTGCTCCAGGTCCGTGCAGGCCAGCACGCGCTCACGGACGGCATCGGGCACGGACATTCCGCGCCACTCCAGGATGCGAAGCGTCATCTCCTGGCACTCTTGAATACGCCCCTGCTCGAGGCCTTGTTCTCGGCCTTCCTCGCGTACCTGCTCGGCGAGCGGGTGTCGCCAGAAGTACTGGATCGCCGTCATCAGGTCCCTCCACATCTGCTTCGCCTGGGGGTCGGCCAGGCAGGAGTCGACGAACTGCACGAAGACTGCGGCACTGTCGGGGTCGATGGTCCGCAGGGCGGCGGCCAGGGATTCCAGTATGGCCGGAGCCTGCGGGCCACGCCCAAACTGACCCGCAGCGAGCTTGAGTTGCGCATCCAGCACCGGAAGGAGCGCCAGGAGTTCACCGTTCCGTACGAGGCGGTGATCCACGAGGCGGCACTTCGGATCAGAGTCAGTGACCGCGCGACGTCAAGGGCTCAGCTCACCCGACTGCTCGAACTCTCCGAGGCGGACCACATCACCGTGCGCGTCATCCCCTTGGACCTGGACGGCTTCGCGAGAGCAGCAAGCACGATGACGTACGTGGGTGGCCCGCTGCCCAAGCTGGACACTGTGGTCCGCGACGCACTGCACGGCTCGGCCTTCATCGATTCCGAGGCTCAGCTCAACACCTACCGAACGAGTTTCCGTAAGGTGGAGGCCGCGTCACTCGACCCCGAGCAATCGCGTGAACTCATCCACAGGCTGGCAAAGGACCTATGAGGTTCCCCATGGACAATTGGCGGAAGTCGTCCTACTCGGGCCCGGGCGACGGCAACGAGTGCGTGGAGATAGCCACCACCCCCACCCACACAGCCATCCGCGACTCCAAGGACCCGGCCGCCGGCACCCTCACCGTCCCGGCCGGATCCTTCGCCCTCTTCGTCGAGGCTCTGAAGAAGACCCCGTAGCACGTTCGCCGCAGGCCCTACCGCAACAGAACCCCCGCCCCCTCCACCACGTCCTCCGAAGGCACCGCCACCAGCCCCATCTCGGCGCTCGACGCCAGGAACCGGTGCGCGGGCAGGATGCGGACCGTGTAGCCGTAGGGCCCGGTGCGGTCCAGGGACAGGGGGCCCTCGTACAGCAGGCGGCCCTCCAGGTCGGGGGCTCCGGTCGGCTTCAGGGGGACGACCGTCGCATCCGCGATGCGGTCCTCCGCGTCCACCCGGCCGGACACCGCCTGCACCTCGACGTCGTCCGGGGCCAGGTCGCCCAGGCCGACCCGGACCCGCAGGCCCACCGTCGTGCCCAACTCCGCGGTGGCGCTCGTCGCGGTCGTCTCCACGTGGTCCACGCTCACGCCGGGCCAGGCCGCCCGGACCCGGGCCTTCCAGACGGCCAGGTCACTCGCCGTGTCCGGGGTCAGCGCGCGGTGCGCCTGCGCCGCGGGGGCGTAGAGGCGGTCGACGTACTCGCGGACCATGCGGCCGGCCAGCACCTTGGGCCCGAGCAGGCTCAGGGTCTGGCGGACCATCTGGATCCAGCGGTCGGGCAGGCCGGCGCGTCCGCGCTCGTAGAAGCGGGGGGTGATCCGCTGCTCCAGCAAGTCGTACAGCGCCGCCGCCTCGATGTCGTCGCGGCGGTCCGGGTCCGTGCCCGCGCCGTCCGCCGTCGGGACGGCCCAGCCGAAGTCCGGCTGGAACCATTCGTCCCACCAGCCGTCCAGGACGGAGAGGTTCAGGCAGCCGTTCAGGGCGGCCTTCATGCCCGAAGTGCCGCAGGCCTCCAGGGGGCGGAGGGGGTTGTTCAGCCAGATGTCGCAGCCGGGGTAGAGCTTCTGCGCCATCGCCATGCCGTAGTCGGGGAGGAAGACGATGCGGTGGCGGACCCGCGGGTCGTCGGCGAAGCGGACCAGCTCCTGGACCAGGCGCTTGCCGCTGTCGTCCGCCGGGTGCGCCTTGCCCGCGACCACGATCTGCACCGGCCGGTCCGCATGCAGGAGCAGCTCCATCAGGCGGTCGCGGTCGCGGAGCATCAACGTCAGGCGTTTGTACGACGGGACGCGCCGCGCGAAACCGATGGTCAGGACGTCCGGGTCCAACACCCCCTCGATCCAGCCCAACTCCGCGTCCGCCGCGCCCCGTTGGCGCCATGACACCCGCAGCCGCTCCCGGACCTCCTGCACCAACTGCTCGCGCAGCGTGCGGCGCAGTTCCCAGATCTCCTGGTCCGGGATGTCGGCGACGGAGTCCCAGCGGTCGGTGCCGCCGACGGTCAGCGCGTCCTCGGCCCGCTCCGAACCGGCCTGCCGGGCGCCGAGCCGCAGCACCTCCGGGGCGACCCAGGTCGGCGCGTGCACGCCGTTGGTCACGGAGGTGATCGGCACCTCGTCAGGGTCGAATCCCGGCCACAGGCCCGCGAACATCTCCCTGCTGACCTGTCCGTGCAGCAGCGAGACCCCGTTGGCCCGCTGGGCCAGCCGCAGACCCATGACGGCCATGTTGAAGAGGTTGGGCTCGCCGCCGGGGTACGTCTCCATGCCCAGGCGCAGCACGCGGTGCACCTCGATGCCGGGAAGCTCGGCGTCCGGCCCGAAGTGCCGGGCCACCAGCTCCCGGTCGAAGCGGTCGATACCGGCCGGGACGGGGGTGTGGGTGGTGAAGACCGTGCCGCCGCGCACCGCCTCCAGCGAGGAGTCGAAGTCCAGTCCGGCCGCGCACAGTTCGGCGATGCGCTCCAGGCCCAGGAAGCCCGCGTGGCCCTCGTTGGTGTGGAACACCTCCGGCGCCGGGTGGCCGGTGAGGCGGCAGTACGTCCGTACCGCCCGGACACCCCCTATGCCGAGCAGCATCTCCTGCAGCAGCCGGTGCTCGCTGCCGCCGCCGTAGAGCCGGTCGGTCACCCCGCGTTCGCCGAGGTCGTTGTCCTCCACATCCGAGTCGAGCAGCAACAGCGGCACCCTGCCGACCTGGGCCAGCCAGATCCGCGCGTGCAGCGCCTTGCCGCCGGGCAGCGCGAGCGAGATCTGCGCCGGAGCTGCGTCGGTCTCCTTCAGCTGGGTGAGGGGCAGTTCGTTGGGGTCGAGCACCGGGTAGTGCTCCTGCTGCCAGCCGTCCCGGGACAGGGTCTGCCGGAAGTACCCGTGCCGGTACAGCAACCCGACCCCGATCAGGGGCACGCCGAGATCGCTGGCCGCCTTCAGATGGTCCCCTGCCAGGATGCCGAGCCCGCCGGAGTACTGGGGCAGCGCGGCCGTGATGCCGAACTCGGGGGAGAAATAGGCCACCGCGGCGGGCAGGCCGTCGGCCTGTGTCTGGTACCAGCGGTCGCCGGTCAGATAGTCGTCGAGGTCGTCTGCGACCGCGCCGAGGCGGCGCAGAAACCGCCGGTCCCCGGCCAGTTCGGCCAGCCGCGCCGGTCGTACCCGGCCCAGTGTCCGCACCGGGTCGCCCCCGGCCGCGGCCCAGGCCTCGGGGTCGACGGACTGGAACAGATCGCGCGTCTCCGCATGCCAGGACCAGCGCAGATTGCGCGCCAGGTCGCTCAGCGGCCGGAGGGGTTCGGGGAGAACGGGACGGACGGTGAACCGACGGATCGCCTTCACATGCCACCTCGGGCGCGTCACGGGGTGAGACGCACCGCGCTGTACGTCTCGTCGTCAGTCTCGACGGTAGTGGTTACCCGGCCGTCGGTGGGGACGCGCCCGGTGGGGGTGTCGGGGCGTGCGGAAGCGGTCACCGGGCACCCGGAAGAAGGAGGCCGGTCTTGTGGGTGGACATACGCGTGAGTAGTTAACAAAGTATCCGGATTGCCCACCCGAACAGGGTGGGAAGGCTCCTCCGGTACCTACCCCACAGGCGTCACCCAGCACCTCCGCAGGACCCACCTCCCCACATCCATCCGCCCACACCCACGTTGACGCGGACAGGAGCGGTCATGCCCGCCATGCACCATTCGTCAGCACCCCCGAACAGCAACAAGGCCACGGCAGCGGCAAAGGCAACGGCGAAGAAGGCCTCGAAGAAGGCAACGGGTAAGAAAGCGGTGAAAGCCGCGGAGGCGGTGGAGCCCGCCGCCGACGTGACCGGCCCGCCCGGCCCCGCCGACGCCCCGCCCGGCCCCACCGACGCCCCGCCCGGCCGCGCCGGCTCTCCGCCCGCCTCCGGGGGGACCACCCTCGGCCGTATCCCCGTCCTCGACGTACGCCCCGTGGTCCAGCAGGGGCGAAGGCCGGCCAAAGCGGTGACCGGTGAGTCGTTCGAGGTGTCCGCCACCGTCTTCCGGGAAGGACATGACGCCGTCGCGGCGAACGTGGTGCTGCGCGACCCGGCCGGCCGGCCGGGACCGTGGACGCCGATGCGCGAACTCGCCCCGGGCACCGACCGCTGGGGCGCCACCGTCACCGCGGGGGAACCCGGCCGCTGGACCTACACGGTGGAGGCCTGGTCCGACCCCCTCTCGACCTGGCGGCACACCGCCCAGATCAAGATCCCGGCCGGCATCGACACCGAGCTGGTCCTGGAGGAGGGTGCCCGGCTGTACGAGCGGGCGGCCACCGGAGTACCGGAGCGGCAAAGGCAACCGGTACTGGACGTCGTGGCGGCCCTGCGCGACGAGGACCGTCCGGCCGCCTGGCGTCTCGCGGCGGCGCTGTCCCCGGAGGTGGACGACGTGCTGTCCCGGCATCCGTTGCGGGAGATGGTCACCGCCTCTGATCCGATGCCGCTGCTGGTGGAGCGCGAACGC
>NZ_JBVJVY010000024.1:0-137293 GCF_055603265.1 Streptomyces sp. NPDC037288 | reverse complement strand
CATTCCGAACCCGGAAGCTAAGCCTCACAGCGCCGATGGTACTGCAGGGGGGACCCTGTGGGAGAGTAGGACACCGCCGAACAAATCTTGAGAAAGGCCCACGCCATCCGGCGTGGGCCTTTCTGCGTTCAGGGCCGTCCTGTTCGTGTCGGACTCGTGCAGGCGGTTCACAGGGCTGTCGGGCCGGCACGGATACGGTCCGACCTGGACGTCCATGGTCGTTGCCGCTCAGAGACCGAGTGCTGCTGGACGAGACATCCTTCAGACCGGCAGCTCCTGGTGCGGCCAGCGGGAGCGGGCCTGTTCGCGGGAGCGGAGCAGGGCGAGGGTCGGCAGCCCCTGGTCGTTGCCGGTCGCGAGCAGGTCCGGGAGCTGGGGGAGCGGCGCCACGGCCGCGATGTCGTCCAGCACCAGGGTGAATGGTGGGTCGAGCCGACCGGAGGATGACCGTTCGGCCATGCGCCGGCCGCGCTCGACCACGCTCGAGACGAGGGCCGTCAGGAGCGGCATGGCGCCGGGGTGCGTCCTGGGGTCCTCGATGGATTCACCTACCACATAAAGCGTGCCCGCTTCGTGGACGAAGGAATCCAAGGCAAGGGCATCAGTTCGGTTTGGGGTGCAAGCCTCGCGGATGTTCACGGTGAACAGGGCGGACAGGGCGCGGCTGGTCAGCTCCTGGGCGATGTCGCGGCGCTCGGGGTGTGCGGTGAGCGCGGCCTCCAGTTCGCCTGCGGCGCCGGTGGCGGCCTTGGTGTGAGTACGGAGGGTGCGTACGGCCTCCTGGACCTGGGTGCCCTGGGACCACCGCTGGACGTGGCGGATGGTGCGGTTCTCCAGGGCGGCGGCGTGGAGGTAGCTGCGCAGGAGGGTCGTGGCCGTGTCGGCCACCGTCTGGTCGATCTTGGCTGTGGGGCGTACGGGGGCGAGGAGCGCCACCGCTCGGTTCAGCGCGGTCTGTTTGTCCTCGCAGCCCGTGGTGGGGGACCAGTGGAGCCGGGCCGGTGTGTCACAGAGGTGTGCGGGGTCGTAGAGGAGGATGGGGCCCAGTTTGGACCGGGAGTCTTTCGTCTCCGACCACAGGACCGGGTTCGAGGTGACGACGAGGGCGGGGCCCGGCGCGTCGTGGATGGCTTGGGCTGCGGTCGCCTGGCGGCTTTCCCTGGGTGCCATGAGGACTCTTTCCCACCGGCCCGCCCGTTCGCCGTCGGCCGGGAGGGTGCCCACTCCCTGGGGATCGGGCTCGCTGCGAGGTGCGGGTACCTCGTGCCGAGGCGCGGGGGTGCCCACCGGCGCTGGTGCCGTTGGGGGCGCGGGCGCGGGCACAGGGGCGGGCATGGGCGCGGGTGCCGGTGCCGGTGCGGTGATCTGGGGCGCCGGTGCCGTAGCAGCGTCCTGTGCCGCCCTCCTCCCGGCCCGTCGTGTGGCTCTTCCCGCCCGCCACCGTGCCACCGTTCCCATCACGAACACGGTGAGCACGACCAGGACCATCAGCTGGCCGATGAGCAGGCCCCAGAACAGTCCCCAGCCGGACAGCTGGGACGCGGGGGTGTCCGGCCAGGCGCCGGTGATGTCGTGGGGGGCGCCGATGAGGTGGCGCATGGCCAGGGGGGTGCGGGCGAAGGTGACGCCGTCGGGCCAGGTGCCCTGGGCGAAGAGGGCGGCCAGCCCCGTGGCCGTCCACACCAGCACGGTCATGCCGAGGAGGAACGCGATGGTGCCGATCAGGAGGCCGTCGGGGATGCCGCCCTGGCCGTCCCGGTGGCCCTCGCGGCGGTCGTCGGCGTCCGGTCTCACCCGTTCCTCCCCTGCCTCTGCCTGAGCCCCTAGGCCACCGTCGATTCGGAGTCGCCCAGGTGCTGTTCCACGAAGGCCGCCGCCCGCTGTTCGGCCTCCAGCTCGGCGGCGCGCAGCGTTTCGTCGGCCGCGAGGTCGCTGGAGGACTCGGTCATCGCGCGGTCGGTGAAGACCAGCGGGCGTTCCGTCTCCGTGACCAGGTGTTTGACCACCTGGACGTTGCCGTTGACGTCCCATACGGCGATGCCGGGCGTCAGTGTCGGGATGATTTCCACCGCCCACCTCGGCAAACCCAGGACCCGGCCGGTGGCCCGTGCCTCGTCCGCCTTCTGGGCGTAGATCGTCCTGGTCGACGCCATCTTCAGGATCGCCGCCGCCTCCTTGGCCGCGGCCCCGTCGACCACGTCGGACAGGTGGTGGACGACCGCGACGAAGGACAGGCCGAGCCGGCGGCCGAACTTCAGCAGGCGCTGGAACAACTGGGCGACGAACGGGCTGTTGATGATGTGCCAGGCCTCCTCGACCAGGAAGATGCGCTTCTTCCGGTCGGGGCGGATCCAGGTGTGCTCCAGCCACACGCCGACGATCGCCATGAGGATCGGCATGGCGATGGAGTTGCGGTCGATGTGGGAGAGGTCGAAGACGATCAGCGGGGCGTCGAGGTCGATGCCGACCGTGGTCGGTCCGTCGAACATGCCGCGCAGGTCACCGTCGACGAGGCGGTCCAGGACCAGGGCGACGTCCAGGCCCCAGGCGCGTACGTCGTCTATGGCGACGTTCATCGCCTCGGCCGACTCCGGCTCGGGGTGCCGTAGCTGCTCGACGATGTCGGAGAGGACCGGCTGGCGGTGCACGATCGTCTCGTTGACGTAGGAGTGGGCGACCTTGAGGGCGAAGCCGGCGCGTTCGTCGAGGCCGTGCCCCATCGCGACCTCGATGATCGTCCGGAGCAGCGCGAGCTGCCCGGTGGTCGTGATCGCCGGGTCCAGGGGGTTGAGCCGGATCCCGTGGTTCAGGGCGGCCGTCGGGTCCAGCCGAATAGGAGTTATCCCCAGCTCCTGCGCGATCAGGTTCCATTCGCCGACGCCGTCCTCGCCCTGGGCGTCCAGGACGACGACCTGGCGGTCCTTGAAGCGCAGCTGGCGCAGGACGTACGTCTTCTCCAGGGCCGACTTGCCGTTGCCGGACTCGCCCAGGACGAGCCAGTGCGGGGCCGGGAGCTGCTGGCCGTACAGCTGGAAGGGGTCGTAGATGTAGCCCTTCCCGGAGTACACCTCGCGGCCGATGATGACCCCGGAGTCGCCGAGGCCGGGCGCGGCCGTGGGCAGGTAGACCGCCTGGGCCTGGCCCGTGGAGGTGCGTACCGGCAGCCGGGTCGTTTCGACCTTCCCGAACAGGAAGGCGGTGAAGGCGTCGGTGAGGACGGACAGCGGATCCCGCATCGGCGAATCAGCCCCTACCTGCGGATGCCGGTGGCGAAGGGAAGTGTGTTCACGAAGGCCCGGTGGTGCTCGCGGTCGCACCACTCCAGCTTCAGGTACGACTTTCCGGCGGAGGCCCTTATGGTCCGCTTGTCGCGGTTGAGGGCTTCCGGGTTGCGGGCGGAGACGGTGATGTAACCGACGAGGTTGACGCCGGCGGCACCGCTGGCGAGGTCTTCGCCTCTCTGGTCGAGCCGGTTGTGGGCGGCGATGTCCCGGGGGTCGACGGTCCGGTTCATCTTGGCGGCGCGGGAGGCCTCGGCCTCGTCGTTGGTCTTCTCGGTCAGCATGCGTTCGATGGCTACCTCGGTGGGCTCCAGATCCATCGTGACGGCGACCGTTCGGATGACGTCCGGGGTGTGGACGAGGAGGGGCGCCAGGAAGTTGACCCCCACCGGGGTCATCGGCCACTCCTTCACCCAGGCGGTGGCGTGGCACCAGGGGGCGCGGGTCGTCGACTCCCGGGTCTTGGCCTGGAGGTAGGTGGGCTCCATGGCGTCGAGCTCGGCCGGCCATGCGTTGCGCTGGGTCATGGCCTGGATGTGGTCGATGGGGTGGTCGGGGTCGTACATGGAGTGGATCAGGGAGGCCAGCCGTCCTTGTCCCAGCGGCTGCCGTACCCGGATGTCGGCCTCCTGGAGCCGCGAGCAGATGTCGGTGAGCTCGCGGGCCATGACGACGGCGAGGCCGGCGTCCCGGTCGACCTTGCCGCCGTGGCTGCGGACGGCGCGGGCCATGGCCTGGGCCTCGGCTGCCAGTTCGCGGCTGTAGTGCATGCAGGCGACGAGGTAGGCGCGGTGCTGCTCGCTGCTCGTGGACACCATGGACTGCAGCTGGTCGTACGACTCCTGGAGCCAGTCCAGGGAGCGGTCGTCGCCGCGCAGGGCGACGTCCTTGGCGTGCGCGTCGGGGTCGGCGGGCAGGGTGCGGGCGAGCATCTGCAGCCGCGTCACGAACCCGTCGCCGTTGGCGACGTGCTTGAGCAGTGTGCCGAACCGGTCGACCAGGGCCTCCTGGTCCTCGGAGTCGCGCAGGCCGACGCCGGGGCCCTCGATCTCGATGGCGGCGGTGACCGTCTTGCGGTCGGCGTGCAGCAGTACGGCGATCTCGTCCGGCCCGAAGGGCGCGGCGAGCCAGGTGATGCGGCCGATGCCGGGGGGAGGGCCGACTTCGACTTCGCGTCCGTCGAGGCGGGTGCCGGCTTCCATGGAGGCCGAGCGGTAGACCGCCTGGCCGCCCTTGACGGTGCGTTTGTAGCTGCGGTTGATCTCGAACCACTTGTAGAAGGTGCGGCGCTTGTAGGGCACGTAGACCGCGGCGAGTGCGAGCAGCGGGAAGCCCGTCAGCAGCAGGATCCGCAGGGACAGGACCGGGACGAGGAGGCCGCACATCATGCCGAGGAACGCGCCCGCGATGATCAGCGCGATCTCACCGGACTCGCGGTTCCGGCCGATGATCGCGTTCGGCCGGGCGCGGCCGATCAGATATGTACGGCGAGGCGTGACCGGATGGGACAGGTGGGACTCGGTCGTCAACGCCCTTCACCTCCCGTGCGGTTGTTGCGGGTGTTGCCTGCGTGCGGGGTGTTGACCGGGCTGGGCGCGCGGGGCGCGGGCGTGGCGGAGGGGACGGCTCCGCCGCCACCGGTGGGGGTACGGCTGCTGTGGGCGGCGACTCCGCCGGTGGCGGGGTTGGCGGGGCGGGGGCTGCTGGAGCCGCCCGGTGCCGCCTGGTTGTTGCCGGCGCGGGTGCTGTGGGTCTTGATGCCCTGGGCGACGAGGGTGGCGGGGGAGCTGATGACGGCGGCGGCCTTGCTCTCGGCGCCCTGCATGATGCGGTTGTTGCGGCCGTTCGCGATCTCGTCGCCGAAGCCGGGGACGAAGCGGTAGATCATCGCGCTGGCGAAGATGGCGAGCAGGATGATGGCGAGGCCGGAGACGACGGCGGAGAAGGCGTCGGGGCCGTTGCCGCTGGACAGGGCCCCGGCGAGCCCGAGCACGATCACGATGACGGGCTTGACGAGGATCACGGCGATCATGATGCCCGCCCAGCGGCGCACGTGCCCCCACAGGTTCTTGTCGACGAGTCCGGCGTAGACGACGGTGCCGAGGAGGGCGCCGACGTAGAGGAGCGCGGCCCTGATGACGAGCTCCAGCCACAGGACGCCGGCGGCGAGGATGCTCACGAGGGAGACGACGATCAGCATGATCGGTCCGCCGCCGATGTTGGTGCCCTTGCCGAGGGCGCCGGAGAAGGTGCCGAAGAACGTGTCGGCCTGGTCGCCGGTGGCCTTGGCGAGGACGTCCGTCACGCCGTCCGTGGCCGATACGACGGTGTAGAGGATCAGCGGGGTGAAGGCGGAGGCGAGCACCGTGAGCCAGAGGAAGCCGATGGCTTCGGAGATGGCGGTGGTGAGCGGCACGCCGCGCACGGCGCGCTTGGCTACGGCGAGCAGCCACAGCAGGAGGGTCAGGATCGTGGACGCGGCGAACACGATGGCGTACTGCTGCAGAAACTTGGGGTTGGTGAAGTCGACGTTGGCGGTTTCCTTCACGGCCTTGCTGAGCTTCCCGATGGTCCAGGAGGCAGCATCGGCACAGCCTTTGGCCAGGGAGGAGAGGGGGTCGAGGGTGTCGGTGAGGGGGTTATCGATGGCGGGACCAGAGCCCTTGGAACTGCCACCCGATTCACAGTATTTCCTTGCGGGTGGCGCGAGCAGGCTGCAGTTTGCACTCTTGCTGGGAGCGGGCGTGGGTGATGGCGCCGCCATCGCTCGCGTGGCCTGGAGCACAACAGCCACCTGCACCGTTCCCACCAGGCCGGCAAGCTTGAAGATGCGCTGCGGACTACCGGGCATAGGTGAACCCTCCGAACTCCTTGACCGCCTTACCGATCTCATCAGCGCCGGAGACGGGGTTGTCGCCAGTGATCGGCGTGGGGCCGGTCTTCTGGCTGGCCTCCAGAATCTTCCAGTCACTGCTGTTCCACTTCAGCTTGAATGTGACAGTGGACCAGCCGCTGGTCACAGGATTGTTCGAGCTCTCACCGGCCAGGCCGAAGAGCGTGTTGCACCAGACGTCGACAATCGCCACTTCGCCGCTGTAGGAAGTGACCTTCGTACCGGCCGGCAGGGTGCGGTTCACGAAGGTGTCGCCCTTGGGGGCGTTCCCGTCCGGGGTGAGCCCCACGTTCTTGAGGAAGTCAGCCGAATAGTTGGCGTCGAAGCTGGCCTGAAGGCGATTCAAAGCGCTGGGATCGGTGACGGCCTGGATGATTGCGTGGCGGCTGCCCGTGTCAACCATGCTGTCGGACCACAAGACCACTGCATAATTCGCCGCCGCACTCTGCGCCCCCTGCTCCGTACGGGCGAAGCCTGAGGGGATGGTGCCGGGGGTGGTTTGGACGGGGCGGGTGCCCGAGGGGGCTGTGGGGGAGGTTCTGGGTGGGGCGGTCTTTGGTGTCGAGTCGTCGGCGGACGAGCTGTCGCCTCTGTTGGCGAAAGCGATCGCTGCGATCAGGAGGACCACCACGCCGACCACCGTGACCAGGCTTCGGGAGGAGGAGCGGTGGGGGCCTCGGCGGGGGGCGCCGCCGTAGGGGTCGGTGTCAGGGAGGCGGGTGCGGGTGTGGCCCGTGTCGCCGTAGTCGGTGTAGGCCTGTTCGTCTCCGGGGTTCATGCCGCGTTCGCCCTCTCCACCTCGTAGAGATACGACGGTAGCCGTGCTGGTTCCCGCGCGGGCGGGGTGTGGTGACTCGACATCAGGGACATCAGGGAGACGCAACCTCAGCCGGGGGAGGAAGGCGGGGTCAGACCGCCATGCCGTACACGATCGTGAACAGGGTGCCGAGGGAACCGATGATGAAGACCCCGGTCAGGCCGGCGATGATGAGGCCCTTGCCCTGTTCGGCGCTGAAGGTGTCGCGCAGGGCCGTGGCGCCGATCCGCTGCTTGGCCGCGCCCCAGACCGCGATGCCGAGGCAGAGCAGGATGGCCACGGCCATGACCACCTCGATCATCACCTTGGCCTCGTTGCCCAGGCTGCCGAAGGGGCCCCAGTCCGGAGCGATCCCGCCGATGATGGTGTTGATGTCTCCCTTGTCGGCCGCAAAGAGCATGTAAGTCACCGCCCCTGGTGGGTAGTTCCGCTTGGCCCCCTGCGGTGTGCAGAGGTCAGGCCTCATTGTCGCCGACAACGTCGCCAACGTATGTCGACTTGACGTCATTGGCTGGCGGGTTTCGTACGAATAGCCCGTACGGTCACTCTGTGTATCACGGCAGGTCACGCCGGGCAACGAGGTGCGTCCGGAACCTGGCGTGTGGTTGCGTCGTTGTCCTTCTTCACGGCCTGGTCCGGCTTCTGACGGCCGGTCGGGTGAGGCGTCGAGACGATGTTCTCACGGGAGGGGGAGGGAAAGCGGACAAGGAGATCCCACGTCCCCCTCACCTGGCGGCTCCCCGTGACCCGACGGGGTGGTCGGCTCAGTTGGCGGCGAAGGCGTCCGTGCCCTGCGGGGTGCCCCGGCCGGTCGGGCCGTCGTAGCCGGACCGGGCGGTGCAGAAGTACGGCGTGGAACAGGTGCCGTTGGTGACGTCGTTGAGGACGGAGGTGCCGGCCGCGTTGTACGGACCTGGCGCCCAGCTTGACGGCCTCGTTCACCGCGGCGGTGTGCCGGCGCTGTGCTGGGCGCCGCTTGGCCCGGGGCACAGGGGCCGCACAGCGAGGGGGCTGGTGCTGGTGCGGGGGCGGCCGGGGGGACGGGTCAGCGGGGTGTGAGGCCGTGCAGGAGCAGGTGGACGTGTGCGTCCAGGCCGCTCATCGTCTCCTCGGCGTCGAGCGCGCAGCTGGCGATGAGGGCGGCGAGGCCGTGCAGGCTCGCGGCGGCGACCAGGGTGATCCGCTCGGGATCGCCCTCGACTATCTCGCCGCGCCCCTGGGCGTCCGCGATCATCCGGGTGAAGGAGCCGAGGGACTCGTCGACGGCCGCGGCGAGCTGTGCGGAGCTGTCGGGGTCGTGCTTGCGGGCGAACATCAGCTCGAGCAGCTCCGGATTGTCGACGGCGAAGCCGAGGTAGGCCCGCGCGAGGGCCGTCATCCGCTGCTCGAAGGTCTGCTCCGGCCGGTCGGTCGCGGCGTTCAGCGCCTGGTTCAGGCGCTCGTATCCGTCCAGTGCGAGGGCGTCGAGCAGGGCCTGCTTGTCCTTGAAGTGCCGGCCGGGGGCGGCGTGGCTCACGCCGGTGTCACGGGCCAGCTCGCGCAGCGAGAGCGCGCCGACCCCCTTCTCGCGCAGGGTGCGGTCCGCGCTCTTGAGCAGGGCGGCGCGCAGGTCCCCGTGGTGATAGGGGCGGTTCGTCGGTGACGGGGACATGCGCGGCATGCGGACCATCGTAACCTGATGTTGTCATTGACATCATTGTTGTCGGCGCCTACTTTGGGGGCGTGGCTGATACCTGGAACCCGACCCATCTCCCCGACCTGACCGGCCGTACGGCCGTGATCACCGGCGCCAACAGCGGCCTGGGCCTCGCGACCGCGGAGGCGCTGGCCCGCGCCGGCGCGCATGTGGTCTTCGCCGTACGGGATCTCGCGCGGGGCGGCGCCGCCGCGGCGAAGGCGGGCGGCAGTACCGAGGTGCGCCGCCTGGACCTGGCCGACCTGGACTCGGTGCGGGAGTTCGCGGACGCCTGGGACCGCCCGCTGGACCTGCTGATCAACAACGCCGGCGTGATGATGCTGCCGGAGCAGCGCACCGAGCAGGGCTTCGAGATGCAGTTCGGCACGAACCACCTCGGGCACTTCGCGCTGACCAACCTGCTGCTGCCGCACCTCACCGACCGGGTGGTGACGGTCTCCTCCGGCGCCCACCGCCTGGGCGACGGTGTGATCCACTTCGCCGACGTCAACCTGCGCGGCCGCTACACCCCGGTCCGCGCCTACGCCCAGTCCAAGCTGGCCAACCTCCTGTTCACGCTGGAGCTCCAGCGCCGCCTCACCGAGGCCGGATCCCCCGTCCGCGCCCTCGCCGCCCACCCTGGCTACGCGGCCACCAACCTGCAGAGCCACACCGAGAACCGGCTGGCCAGGGCCGTCATGGCCGTCGGCAACAGGGTGTTCGCGCAGACCGACAAGGCGGGCGCCCTGCCCACCCTCTACGCCGCGAGCCAGGACCTCCCCGGAGCGTCGTACGTCGGCCCCGCCGGCCTCGGCGAGATGCGCGGCGCCCCCACCCTCGTCGGCCGCAGCACGGCGGCCAGCGACCCCCGGGCGGCCCGCCGGCTGTGGACACTGTCGGAGGAGCTGACCGGGGTGTCGTGGGGGCTGAAGCCGGTCAGCCGACCGTGATGTGCTTGTCCATGCCGAGCTGCTTGTGGCTGTCGATCGGGCAGTACAGGTCGTAGGTGCCCTTCTTGAGGGTCACCGTCAGCGTGGCCTGCTGACCGCTGTCGACGTTCTTGGTCTTGGCGTCCTCCACGCCGGGGCCGTCGATGGACAGGGCGTGTGTGATCTTGCCGTGGTTGTCGGAGACGAAGGTGTAGGTGCCCGGTGTGAAGGACGACCGGGACAGTTTCAGCGCGTACTCGGTCTCGGTGACCGTCACCCGGTTCCCCGAGCCGGCCTTCGCCGAGCCGCTCACGTTCGCGTGACCGCCGCTTCCTCCGCCTGAGCAGGCGGCCAGGACGAGGGCGGCGGTGAAGGCGACCGCCGTCGTGCCGAGTGCCGTACGGGTACGGGTCATGGGGGTCGAGGTTGCCATCCGACTCATCACCTTCTGGTCACCACCTTCTGGGTGAAGGGCTGTCCTTCCGGACAAAGAGCGCCTATAGGGAGTACGTCCCGGTATGCGCAAGAGTTCATCGCTGAGCCGGGGGCGGCGGCCGTAGGACGTTTCACAGGAAAATCTCAGCGAAGCCGGAGCGCGATTCTCACCTTCCTGGGACAGAGTGGGGGCTGATGAAGTGCTCCTCACGCATCTCGGTCACCTCGCGTCCCGCGTTGCTCGGTGCTGTGGTGATGCTCGCCGTCACCTCGGCATCCGTGGCGGCCGCCGACGACGGGCCGGGGCCCTTCGGGGTCACCGTCGATGCCGTCGCGAACCGGCAGACGCCGCGGGTCGGCGCGCTGTTCGGCGCGGACCGGGCCGGCCATCTGGCCGGCGGGCACTTCTGCACGGCCTCGGTCGTGCACAGCCCGCGGCGCGACCTCATCGCCACGGCCGCACACTGCGTCAGCGACACCGACGGCGACCTGGTGTTCGTGCCGGGCTACCGGGACGGGAAGGCGCCGTACGGGGTGTGGACGGTGAGCAGGCGGTACCTGCCCGACAGCTGGGCCAGGGGCCGGGACGAGGACGGCGACCTGGCCTTCGCCGCCGTCACCGAACTGGACGGCAAGCGCGTCGAGGACGTGGTGGGCGGCAACCGGTTCGCGCCCGGCACGGCCACCGGCGCCACCGCCGTGACGCTCATCGGCTACCCCGACACCCGCGAGGAACCCATCAGCTGCACCAACAAGCCGACCCGGCACAGCACGGGCCAGCAGCGCATCAACTGCCCCGCCTTCACCAGCGGCACCAGCGGCAGTCCCTGGATCAACGGCGACGGCCAGGTCGTCGGCATCCTCGGCGGACACGAGGACGGCGGCTCCACCGACGACGTGTCGTACAGCGTGGTGCTGCGCGGCGAGGCGGCCGAGCTGTACAGGGACGCGGCCGGCGACTCCTGAGCCGGTGCCCCGCACTCCCGCCGGGTGATGGCGCGTCAGAGACCTGTCCGCACCTTCGTGCGGTGCGGCGGTCCGGGGTTCTCGTGCCGGGACGGGTCCGCTCTTAGACTGCTGCCGGTGGACTTGCCGGTGGCGAGGGGCGGTTGACGGTGCGTAAGGCGTGGGTCGTCGGTGGTGCCCTCGTGGGGGGCGGGCTGAGCTTCGTCGTGCTGCTCGTCGTCGGGGTGTACGTCGTCGCCGGAAACCTCCTCAACTCGGCCACCTCGGGCAGCCGGGGGCTCGCGAAGGGGGCCGTACCGGCCGCCTACACGTCGCTCGTGCAGCAGTGGGGCAACCTGTGCCCGGCGCTCACTCCGGCGCTGCTGGCCGCCCAGCTGTACCAGGAGAGTGGCTGGAACCCGAACGTCGTCAGCCCCGCCGACGCGCGCGGCATCGCCCAGTTCATCCCCGGCACGTGGGCCACGCACGGCATCGACGGCAACGGGGACGGCAAGCGGGACGTCTGGGATCCCAACGACGCGATCCCGTCGGCCGCTTCGTACGACTGCGAACTCGCCAAGGACGTGAAGGACGTGCCGGGCAACGTCTCCGACAACATGCTCGCCGCCTACAACGCCGGTGCCTACCGCGTCATAAGGGCCGGCGGGGTCCCGTCCATCAGCGAGACGCGGAACTACGTCAAGCGGATCCGCAGCCTGGAGCAGAGCTTCGCCGCGCCCGTCAGCCGGCTCGACCCCACCCGGCAGGCCGCCGGTGCCATCGCCTTCGCGCAGAGCAAGCTGGGGACGCCCTACCTGTGGGGCGGCGAGGGATCGGCCGCGCAGGGCGGGCGGTTCGACTGCTCGGGGCTCACCCAGGCGGCGTACGCGAAGGTCGGGATCACCCTGCCGCGCGTCGCCAACGACCAGTACAACGCCGGCCCGCACCCTTCGCGGGATCAGCTCCTGCCGGGTGACCTGGTGTTCTTCTCCACCGACCGCAGCGACTCGCGGGCCATCCATCACGTGGGCATCTACGTGGGCGGCGGGTACATGATCGACGCGCCGCGCACCGGGGCCGTCATCCGGTTCGATCCCGTCGACACGGGCGACTACTTCGGCGCCACCCGGGTCACCGCGGATGGCGCAAAAGCGCTCCCCACACCGGTTTGAGACGGTGTGCACGGTGCGTGAACCACCAGCCTGAGCTGCGGTGATGAGTCTCTCTTCGATAACGTCTGCGTGATCTTTCAGTGGAGAGTGGAACGTATTGATGGTGGCCGTGCGTTCCTGTTGACGTAGCCGAGCGGACGTCAGTACGGCAGTGCAGCGGAAGCGGATCTACGAACCACGGGGGTAGGAGCGGCGCACACGAGGTGCGTCCGGTAGCCGACGAAGGGGCCGCAGCACCATGGCTGTACTCGCCGAATCCGGATCGAACCCCGACGTCGACCTGCTCTACGACATCAATGGCCTGGCCAAGGACGCCCCGCACTGGTTCGACCGGGTCATGGAGTTCGTCGGCGAGTACGGCCTGCTGCTGGCCATGGTCCTGCTGGTGCTGTGGTGCTGGTGGTCCGTGCGGCGCCGGGGCGGCGAGGATGCCGCCTCCTCTGTCGCCGCGCTGGTGTGGGCGCCGCTCGCGGCCGGCGTCGCGGTGCTGGTGAACGTGCCCATCCGGGGGTTCGTGGAGAGACCCCGCCCCTTCGTGCAACACCAGGGGCTGGACGTCCTCGTCTCCGGCAAGACCGACTTCTCCTTCGTCAGCGACCACGCGACGATCACCATGGCGCTGGGCGTGGGGCTGTTCGTCGCCAACCGGCGGTTCGGCATCGCCGGGATCGGGCTGGCGCTGCTGGAGGGCTTCTGCCGGGTGTACATGGGGGTGCACTACCCGACGGACGTCGTCGGCGGTTTCGCGCTCGGTACGGCGGTCGCGCTGCTGCTGTCGCCGCCGGCCATGGCGCTGCTCACCCCCTTGATGCGGGCGGTGGAGCGGTCGCCGAGGGCGGGGTGGATCGTACGGCGCCGGCCGGTGGGCGGGGCGCGTGAGGGTGCGGTGCTTCCCAGCGCCCGTAAGCCGGTCGGGTCAGAGGAACGCGACCTGGCGGCCTAGCCGGTGCTGCGGCTGGGCGGGGTGGGTTCGCTTGGGTCCGCGCCGGCGGCGCCCCGCGGGCCCCGTCCTCACAGCCCCTGCGCGTACGAGAAGAACCGCTGCGGGTCGTACTGCTGCTTCACCTTCCCCAGCCGCGCCACCGCGTCCCCGTAGTACGCCTTCTTCCAGTCCCTCAGCGTCGCGTCCGTGTAGTTCTGGTACGCCGCGCCGGAGGCGTAAGGAGACATCGCCTGGTGGGCCGAGGCCAGCCATGACTGGGCCGAACCGCCGGAGGCCCCCGCTCCCCAGGACGCGATGTACTGCGCCAGCATCCGGGAGCGGCGGTGGACGAACGCCGTCGCCGTGGGCGAGACGCGGTTGACCGCGCCGCCGAGGGCCGTGAACGCGATGCTGCCCGCGCCGCCCCGCACCGAGCCGATCTGCCGCAGCACCGTCTGGATGCCCGCCGCGGACAGGGAGCGGTCGAAGAAGTCGGAGCGGGCCGCGTACGTCTCACGGCCGAGCTTGCCCTGCGGGGAGCGGCCCGGGGTGGAGCCGGGCAGGTGGCACTGGGCGTCGGTGGAGAAGGAGGAGCAGCCGGCGTAGATCTCCATCGCCTCCTCGTAGCCCCGGCGGCGCAGGGTGACGGAGGCGGCGTTCGCGCCGGCCGCGTGGGCCAGGCGGTCCACGGCGTTCTGCAGTTCGCCGTAGGTGCCGAGGGAGAAGCAGGCCACGGAGATGGTCGGGGTGCGGCCCGGCGAGGCCGCCAGGTGCACGGAGGACCAGATCTCGTCGGGCTGGCTCGGGCCCCACTCCTGCCAGGCCCTCAGCACCGCGGCCGCCTTCGCCCAGGGCCACGTCATGTACGCGGTGACCGCCTGCGGCGCCGGGTGGGTCTTGAACTGCAGCTCGGTGACGACGCCGAAGTTGCCGTTGCCCGCGCCGCGCAGCGCCCAGAAGAGGTCGGAGTGGTTCCTCGCGTCGGCCGTCACCTGGGTGCCGTCGGCCGTGATCAGTGTCGCCTGGGTGAGGCTGTCGCAGGTCAGGCCGTAGGCGCGGGAGGCGACGCCGTGGCCGCCGCCGAGGACCAGGCCGGAGACGCCGACGGTGGGGCAGGAGCCCGCGGGTATGGTCACGCCCTTGGCGGCCAGCGCCCGGTAGACGTCGATCAGCTTGGAGCCGGCGCCGACCACCGCCGTCCCGCCGCTGACCCGTATGCGGTTCAGCCGGGACACGTCCAGGACGAGGCGGTTGTCGCCGGAGGAGTAGCCCGCGTAGGAGTGGCCGCCGTTGCGTATCGACACCCGTAGGTTGTGCGCGTGGGCGTACGCCAGCGTCGTACGGATGTCGTCGGTGTGCGCCGCGTACGCCACCGCGGCCGGTTTCAGACCGTCGAAGCGGGTGTTGTACAGCTGGTGGGCGGTCTTCCACGTGGCGTCGCCGGGGCGGATCAGGGGGCCGTCCAGGTCACGGGCGAGCGCCGCCCAGGTCGCGGCGGCGTTCGCGCTGGTGGTCTTGAGGGACGTGAGGGACGATGAGCCCGTGGTCGCCGACGCGGTGGACCTGCCCGAGCCCGAGCCGCAGCCGGTCAGTGCGGTCGCGGCCAGCGCGGCCGTGCCGCCCGCGATGAACGTACGGCGTTCCATGTGCATCGTCTTCTGTCGCCTCTCCGCGGGCCCCCTTGGCCCTTCCTGGGGTGAGACGACCCCGTGCGCACATTGGTTCGTAACAGTTCGCGCACAGGGAAACGAACGTCGAAGACGTGTGCGTGTAACCCGGCCGTCGGAACCTCCACGTGCTCTCCCCGTAAGCATTCCGTGACCTCACCGGGCCGATGGCAGGGGTTCACCCCCCGTTCACTTCCGGCCATCGGCGGCTTCACCTGTTCTGCCTAATTTCGGCCGTGCACGGTGCGGAGCGCGCTCGCTCATGGGCTCGGCACCTCACCACCTCGCACGCCGCCGACAGCGGCGGCTCCTGGAAGGAACTCCCGAAAGTGAAGCTTCAGCGCAAGAACCGGCTGCGCGCCCTTTCGCTCGGTGCGATCGCCGTGACCGGCGCCCTGGCCCTGACGGCGTGCGGCTCCGACGACAACGGTGGCGGCGGCAAGGGCTCGGGCAATCCGTCCGGCTCCGCCAACGCCTCCTCGGTCAAGTGCGACGGTGCCAAGGGCCAGCTGCTGGCAGACGGCTCGTCCGCGCAGAAGAACGCGATCGACGCATGGGTCAAGGCGTTCTCGCAGGCCTGTGGCGTGCAGATCAACTACAAGGGCGGCGGCTCCGGCGCCGGCGTCACCTCCTTCAACCAGGGCCAGCTCGCGTTCGCCGGTTCGGACTCCGCGCTGAAGCCGGAAGACGTCACCGCCTCCAAGAAGGTCTGCTCCGGCGGCCAGGGCATCGACCTGCCGATGGTCGGCGGCCCGATCGCCCTCGGCTACAACGTCCCGGGTGTCGACAACCTGGTCCTGGACGCCCCGACGATCGCCAAGATCTTCGACAGCAAGATCAAGAACTGGAACGACCCGGCGATCAAGAAGCTGAACCCGTCGGCGAAGCTGCCCGACCTGAAGATCCAGGCCTTCCACCGTTCCGAGGACTCCGGTACGACGGACAACTTCACCAAGTACCTGATCGCCACCACCCCGGACAACTGGAAGTACTCCGGCGGCAAGGCCTGGCAGGCCCAGGGCGGCCAGGCGGCCTCCGGCTCCGCCGGTGTGGCCCAGGGCGTCAAGCAGAACGCCGGCGCGATCGGCTACTTCGAGCTGTCCTACGCCAAGGACATGACCACCGTCGCCATCGCCACCGGCGCCAAGACCCCGGTCAAGCCGTCCGTGGAGAGCGCCACCGCCGACATCGCGGCCGCCAAGGTCGTCGGTACCGGCAAGGACCTGTCGCTGAAGCTGGACTACGCCACCAAGGCCGAGAACGCCTACCCGATGACCCTGGTGACGTACGAGATCGTCTGCGACAAGGGCAACAAGTCCGACACCCTGCCCGCCACCAAGGCCTTCCTGCGCTACATCGCCAGCGAGGACGGCCAGAAGGCGCTGTCGAGCAACGACTACGCCCCGATCCCCGACGAGATCATCGCCAAGGTCCGCACCACCATCGAGGGCCTGAGCTGACCTGATCCGAGAGTGCGGCCCGTGCCCGACAGGGCCCGGGCCGCACCGTCCGGTGCACCGCCGCCATGAGTCGCCGCCCGTGAGGGCGCCCGGCTCCGCAGACCGGAGATCCCGATGGACATATCGACCAAGACAACCGACGCACCTCCCCCCACGCCCCAGCCCACAGCGACCGAGCAGAAGCGAGGCGCCCACGGCGCGGCCCGCCCCGGCGACCGCATCTTCCTCGGCCTGTCCCGCGGCTCCGGCGTCCTGCTGCTGGTGATCATGGCCGCGATCGCGGTCTTCCTCACCTACCGTGCCTCCCTCGCGATCAGCAAGGACCACGGGAACTTCCTGACCACCTTCGAGTGGAACACCAACCTCACCCCGCCGAGCTTCGGCATCGCGGTGCTGGCCTACGGCACGGTCGTCTCCTCGATCATCGCCATGGTCATCGCGGTCCCCGTCGCCGTCGCGATCGCGCTGTTCCTCACCCACTACGCCCCGCGCCGGCTGAGGGGTCCCATCGCCTATGTGATCGACCTGCTCGCCGCCGTGCCGTCCATCGTCTACGGCCTCTGGGGCGCCCTGATCCTCGTCCCGCACATGACGGGCCTGTACGGCTGGCTGAACGACTACCTCGGCTGGACCGGCCTCTTCTCCTGGGACGACGGCGCGCCCCGTGCCATGCTCACCGTCGGCATCCTGCTGGCGATCATGATCCTGCCGATCATCACCAACGTCAGCCGTGAGGTGTTCCGGCAGGTCCCGCGGATGCACGAGGAGGCCGCGCTGGCCCTCGGCGCCACCCGCTGGGAGGTCGTCCGCATGGCCGTCCTGCCCTTCGGCCGCTCCGGTGTGATCTCCGCGTCCATGCTCGGTCTCGGCCGCGCCCTCGGCGAGACGATGGCCGTCGCCACCGTGCTCTCCCCGGACTACGTCATCCACCTCAGCCTGCTGAACCCGGGCGGCGGCACCTTCGCCCAGAACATCGCCAGCAAGTTCGGTGAGGCCACCGAGCAGGGCCGCGACGCGCTGATCGCCTCCGGTCTCGTCCTGTTCGTCATCACCCTGCTGGTCAACGGCGCGGCCCGCGCGATCATCGCCCGCCGCAAGGAGTACTCGGGGGCCAACGCATGACCACCGCAGCCGTCACCGACAAGCGCCCCAGCACGCTGCGCGGCGCCAGCCTCCCGACGTGGTCCCCGTGGGCCATCGCCGCCGGCTCGATCGTCCTGGCCGTGGCCATCGGCCTGGTCGGCGGCCTGCACAGCAAGGTCCAGTGGGGTCTGATCGCCGCGTTCCTCTTCCTCCTCGGCACCTACGGCATCGCCTCCAGGGTGGAGGGCCGCCGGCAGGCCAAGGACCGGATCGCCACCTCCTTCGTCTGGGTCGCCTTCCTGCTCGCCGTCGTCCCGCTGGTCTCCCTGATCTGGGTGACCGTCTCGCGCGGTGTGAAGGTCCTCGACGTCTACTTCCTCACCCACTCCATGGGCGTCGTCGCCGACTCCGAGCCCGGTGGCGGTATCTACCACGCCATCATCGGCAGCCTGGAGCAGGTCGGCCTCGCCACCGTCATCGGTGCGCCGATCGGCATCCTCACCGCGATCTACCTGGTGGAGTACGGGCGGGGCAAGCTCGCCAAGGCCGTCACGTTCTTCGTGGACGTCATGACGGGTATCCCGTCGATCGTCGCCGGCCTGTTCATCCTGTCGCTGATGCTCATCTTCGAGATGCAGCCGTTCGGCTTCGCCGGTTCGCTGGCCCTGGCCATCCTGATGATGCCGGTCGTCGTCCGCTCCACCGAGGAGATGCTCAAGCTCGTCCCGAACGAGCTGCGCGAGGCCTCGCTGGCGCTCGGTGTGCCGAAGTGGCGGACCATCCTGAAGGTGGTCCTGCCGACCTCCATCGGCGGTATCACCACCGGCGTCATGCTGGCCATCGCCCGTATCGCGGGCGAGACCGCCCCGGTACTGCTGCTGGTGTTCGGCAACCCGTTCATCAACAACAACCCGTTCGAGGGTGCGCAGGCGTCGCTGCCGCTGTACATCTACCAGCAGTACGCGCAGAGCGCGGGCGCCAACGCGGCCTACGACCGCGCGTGGGCGGCGTCCCTCACGCTGATCGCCTTCGTGATGATCCTCAACCTGGTGGCCCGCGGCATCGCCCGCTGGAAGGCCCCGAAGACCGGTCGCTGACGGCGGCCAACAGCGACCGAGCTTGAATCTCTGGAAGTGAAGTAGACGACATGGCCAAGCGAATCGACGTAAGCGGACTGACCGCCTACTACGGCTCCCACAAGGCGATCGAGGACATCTCGATGACCGTCGAGCCGCGTTCGGTGACGGCGTTCATCGGCCCCTCCGGCTGCGGCAAGTCGACGTTCCTGCGCACGCTGAACCGGATGCACGAGGTCACCCCCGGTGGCCGCGTCGAGGGCAAGGTGCTGCTGGACGACGAGGACCTGTACGGCACCGGCATCGACCCGGTGTCCGTCCGCCGCGAGGTCGGCATGGTGTTCCAGCGCCCCAACCCCTTCCCCACGATGTCGATATTCGACAACGTGGCGGCGGGCCTGCGCCTGAACGGCAAGTACAAGAAGTCGGAACTGAACGACATCGTCGAGAAGTCCCTCAAGGGCGCGAACCTCTGGAACGAGGTCAAGGACCGCCTGAACAAGCCGGGCTCCGGCCTCTCCGGCGGCCAGCAGCAGCGCCTGTGCATCGCCCGTGCGATCGCGGTGGAACCGAAGGTCCTCCTGATGGACGAGCCCTGCTCGGCGCTGGACCCCATCTCGACCCTGGCGATCGAGGACCTGATCGGCGAGCTGAAGGAGCGCTTCACGATCGTCATCGTGACGCACAACATGCAGCAGGCCGCGCGTGTCTCGGACCGTACGGCGTTCTTCAACCTGGCGGCGGTGGGCCAGCCCGGCCGCCTCATCGAGATCGACGACACCGAGCGGATCTTCTCCAACCCGTCGGTGCAGGCGACGGAGGACTACATCTCCGGCCGCTTCGGCTGATCGGCCCCTGATCCCCTCGCGGTGCTGCATGGCGGTGCCACCGCGAGGACGCAAAAGGGCCCGCCCCTGGCTCCCGGGGGCGGGCCCACTGCGTTCTGCTGCTCAGCCCCGGCCGATTCGCCGGGCGCTCGGGAAGGGCGGTTACAGGACCGTCAGGTTCAGTACGCCGAAGGCCAGTGCGGCCACCAGTGCGGCGGCCGGCATCGTGATGAACCAGCCCAGGACGATGTTCTTGGCCACGCCCCAGCGGACGGCGTTGACGCGCTTGGTGGCGCCCACACCCATGATCGCCGAGGTGATGACGTGGGTCGTGGAGATCGGGGCCTTGAAGAGGTACGCCGTGCCGAACATGATCGAGGCACCGGTGGTCTCGGCCGCGAAGCCCTGCGGCGGATCGAGTTCGATGATCTTGCGGCCGAGGGTGCGCATGATGCGCCAGCCGCCCGCGTAGGTGCCGAGGGAGAGCATCAGGGCCGAGACGATCTTGACCCAGACCGGGATCGGATCACCGAAGGTCTCGTGGCCGGAAATCACCAGTGCCATCACCACGACACCCATCGTCTTCTGGGCGTCCTGGAGGCCGTGCCCGAGCGCCATGCCCGCCGCCGAGACCGTCTGCGCGATGCGGAAGCCCCGCTTGGCCTTGTGCGGGTTGGATCGGCGGAACAGCCACATGATGGCCAGCATGACCAGGTAGCCGACGATCAGGCCGACCACCGGGGACAGGAACATCGGAATGATGATCTTGTCCACCACGCCGTTCCAGTGGACGGCGGTACCGCCTGCCAGGGCCGCGCCCACCAGGCCGCCGAACAGCGCGTGGGAGGAGGAGGACGGCAGGCCGAAGTACCAGGTGGTCAGGTTCCAGGTGATGGCGCCGACCAGGGCGGCGAAGAGGATGCCCAGGCCGGTCGAGCCGGCCGGGGTCTCGATCAGGCCCTCACTGACCGTCTTGGCGACGCCCGAGCCCAGGAAGGCGCCGGCCAGGTTCATGACCGCGGCCATGGCGAGGGCCGCCCGCGGGGTCAGCGCCCGCGTCGACACCGACGTGGCGATCGCGTTCGCCGAGTCGTGGAAGCCGTTCGTGTACGTGAAGAAGAGCGCGACCGCGATGGTCACGACCAGGGCGAAGGTGGCCATCGACGCCTCAGGACTCCTTGACGGCGATGGTCTCCACCGTGTTCGCCACGTGCTCGAACGCGTCCGCCGCCTCTTCCAGGACGTCCACGATCTGCTTGAGCTTGAGCACCTCGATCGCGTCGTACTTGCCGTTGAAGAGGTGCGCGAGAAGCTTGCGGTGGATCTGGTCCGCCTGGTTCTCCAGGCGGTTCACCTCGATCCAGTACTCGGTGAGGTTGTCCATCGTGCGCAGGTTGGGCATCGCCTCCGCCGTCAGCTCGGCGGCCCGGGCCAGCACCTCGATCTGCTGCTCGACGCCCTTCGGCAGTTCCTCGACGTTGTAGAGGACGACCAGGTCGACGGCCTCCTCCATGAAGTCCATGATGTCGTCGAGGGACCCGGCGAGGGCGTAGATGTCCTCGCGGTCGAACGGCGTGATGAACGAGGAGTTCAGCTGGTGGAAGATCGCGTGCGTGGCGTCGTCACCCGCGTGTTCCGCGGCCCGCATACGCTCTGCGATCTCGGCTCGGGCAGGTGCGTCCGCCCCGAGCAGTTCCATCAGGAGCTTCGAGCCCGTGACGATGTTGTCCGCGGATGCGGCGAACATGTCGTAGAAGCTCGTCTCCCTGGGGGTCAGACGAAAGCGCACTTGGGGTCCTCGCGGTGCTTCGGTTTCGGTCAGGCTGATGCTAGGCGCATCATCCGGCCACGGCTATCGGGCCGCATCCCAGTGTCGCCCATCGGGCAGAGTGATCAGCACGGGGGCGTACCAAGGCCCTCCTACCCCGCGGAATTCGTTACCATATACCCAGTAGGGGTATGTATCCACTTGATCCGCGGGATCCGTGGGATCCGCCGTTCGTCCGAGAGGGAGGCCCAGCGATGACGACGACCGAGGCCGGCGCCACGCACGGCTACCACAAGCAGAAGGACGAGCACCTCAAGCGGCTGCGCCGGATCGAGGGCCAGATCCGCGGCCTGCAGCGCATGGTCGACGAGGACACGTACTGCATCGACATACTCACCCAGGTCTCGGCCTCCACCAAGGCACTGCAGTCCTTCGCGCTGCAGCTGCTGGAGGAGCATCTGCGGCACTGTGTCGCGGACGCGGCCCTCAAGGGGGGCGACGAGATCGACGCGAAGGTGGACGAGGCGACGAAGGCGATCGGCCGTCTGCTGCGCACCTGAGCCGACCCGGGTCCCACCCGGCTCACGCCTGGGTCCTCAGGCTTCCTTCTCCTCGGCGACCCGCAGCACCTCGTCGATGCTCTCCAGGCTGAGCCGGTCCTCGGCCGCGGAGGCCGCGATGATCAGCTCTCCGCACAGCTCGATCTCGGCGAGGGCCACATGGTCCTGCACCGCCGTACCGCCGACCGGAGCCACCCGCCTCACCTCTTCCCTGCCGTCACCGAATTCCTAGAGTAGGCAGCCCTCTACACGCCGCGCATGGCACGGACGGGCTACTTACGGGGTGATGGGACGGACTAGTTGCCGCCCTCGGCGATGCGGCCCGCGTAGATGTCCGCCGAGCGTGGCAGCCGTACGCCGGCGGGGGCGCCGAAGTCGTACAGCAGCGTCGTCGAGGCGACCGCCACCGGGATCTTCTGCCGGCTGTTGACGAAGCTGAAGTGCTGTCTGAGCTTGCGGATGCGGCCCTGGTCGTCCAGATAGGCGTCGAACGGAACCCGGGTGGTGGCGAACCCTTTCGCCGCCGCGGCCAGCGGCTGCCGGTAGTCGGCGGAGGCCAGGCGGGCCGCGCTGCGCAGGTCGGCCGTGCCCCGGTAGTGCCGTACGGCTGTGCCGCCGACCTCGGTCCTGCCGACGTAGGTCGCCGTCCGCGTCCCGCGCAGCACCTCGGCCGCCGCGTACGGGTCGGTCGCGCCGCCGGTGACGAGGTTCCCGTCGGACAGCGTGGCGGTGTCGACCCGCACCCACTTGTCGGCCGGCACACCCGCACCCCGGTTCTTCATGAACAGGGCGCCGGGAGCGAGGAGTTCCGTGATCGGCTGGTGCTCGGCGGTGCCCGACGGGTCCTCGGGCAGGACGACCGTGAGCCGGCCGAGCCGGCTGTGGAAGTCGTAGACGCCCTTGCCGCGGATGGTGACGCGGGTGCCGCCCGCGGCCATCTCCATGGACGTGGTGGCCTTGGAACTGCCCGCGCCGCTCAGTGTGTCGGCGCTCCGGTGCAGAACGGCGACCGGGTCGCCCCCGCCCCTGACGTCCTCGGCGGCGGCCCCGGTGCCGGAACAGCCCGTGGCACCAGCCCCGAGGCCGAGCATGATGCCGACCGCGACGAACGTCCTGCCCGCGTTCCTTTGCTGCCGCCGATCCATCGCCTGCCTACCCCCAGCCGGTACGTCCGTCACGGGCCCCCTGTCGTCCGGATAACGACGGGTAGGAGGCGCCGTCACGCGCGGGCCGGGCGCGGGGACAGCCGTGCGAACCCTTTGCGCACGGGTGGGTAACGTTGTCGGGGTGACAGTCACCGCGGTACGGCAGGACGGGCCGGAACACGCCCGGTCCGGGCAGGAACACCTCGTCACGACGACCGAACAGGGCCGCTTCTGCGTGGCCCGCTGCAGCTGCGGCTGGCGCGGCCCCGCCCGCAGGGCCCGCAGCCAGGCCCGCACCGACGCGGAGGGCCACCTGGCGGACCTGTGACCGCCGCATCCCGCCCTTGGGCCCAGGGGATGAAGTGGCCGGAAACCGTCCCGGCCGCCCCGCAACGCACCGGCTTCGGGCGGCCGTTCGCGAGGAGGGCGCACCGTGCTGCTCCTGGCCGGGCGCGGCCCTGGAACCGGGCAACATGGACCCATGGGACGTACCTCACCGGTTCGTGCGGCCGGCTGTGTGCTCTGGCGCCGCTCATCCTCCGGCACCGTCGAACTGGCCCTGATCTTCAGGCCCAGGTGGTCGGACTGGTCCTGGCCGAAAGGGAAGATCGAGAAGGGCGAGACGGCCCGCGCTGCCGCCCTGCGAGAAGTACAGGAAGAGACCGGGCACACCTGCCGGCTCGGAGCCGGCCTGCCGTCTTCCCGCTACACCGACCACCGGGGCCGGCAGAAGGAAGTCGAGTACTGGTGCGCGGAGTCGACGGGCGGGACCTTCGAGCCCACCGCCGAAGTGAGCGAGCTGCTCTGGCTGTCGCCGGATGAAGCCCGCGCACGTCTGACCTACGAACGGGACAGGGAACTGATCTCCCCGGCCCTCGCAGCCATCGAGCGCGGGTAGGTCGGGCGAGGCGCTGGTCGATCCAGGGCGTCCGGAGACCCGGCTACGCCTCGGACGTCAACTCCCTTGTGCTGGCATGATCGAGGCGTGACCAGCGAAACAGCGCAGCCCGGCCGGACGAGGTACGTCCTGTTCGATGTCGACGGCACGCTGATCGACGCCCTGGACAACCAGCGCCGGGTGTGGCGAGCGTGGGCGGAGCACTACGGACTGGACCCGGACGAGGTCTACGGGGTGGCTCTGCGGACCAGACCCGTCGAAACCTTCGCCCAGGTCGCTGCGTGCCACGATCCGCGTGAGTGCCTGGCCACGCTGCACGAGCTGGAGGACGACGACGTCCGGTCCGGCCTCTACACGGCCTTCGACGGTGCGGCAGAGGTGCTGTGCGGCCTGCCGCCGGGGTCCTGGGCTCTGGTGACCTCGAACTACGAGCACCGGGTGCGCGGCCGTTTCCTGCGGACGGGCCTGCCGGTGCCCGGCCTGATCGTCGACGCAGCCGCTGTCGCGGAGGGCAAGCCGTCTCCCGTTCCGTACCTGCAGGCCGCTGCGCGACTGGGTGCGGAGCCGGGAGACTGCCTGGTCATCGAGGACGCCGCGTCCGGAGTGCGGTCCGGGCTGCGTGCCGGTATGACGGTGTGGGGCGTGAACGCCCCCGCCCCGGTGGAGGGCGTGCACTGCCACTTCGCGAGCCTGCGCGAAGCCGTCCCGCACATCCTGGCCTTCGCGTCCGGACCCACCGGCGACGCCGTGGCCTGACCTGGCGCAGGCCACGTGGGCCTCAGGGTGCGCTGACGGTCTGCTTCTGCCAGGCCTGCTGGAAGGCGAACCTGGCGGCCTCCACCTCGTGCCGCTGGTCGGCGTGGAGCACGCCGAGCGCGTACGCCGTCGCCGGGGCGATACGGGGGGTACGGGCGGCCTGGGCCGCCGCCGCTGCCGCCTCCGAGGCGTCCCGGTGCCGGTTCAGCGCCTGCCCCGCCGCCAACAGCCGTACGTCCACCGGCGCGTTGCCCCCGTGCAGCACCTCCCGGGCGTACCGGTGCAGGCGCAGCAGCAGGCGGACCTGGTGCCAGGGGCCGTCCTGCGGGTGGGGGGACGGGTCCGGGGACAGGCCGTGGACGAGGGCCTCCGCGTTGTACGGGTGGCCCGCGGTGACCAGGGGGAGCGCGGTGATGGCGTCTGTCAGCCGTTCCTCCGCGGCGGCTGCCAGGGGGCGCAGGCCGGTGGTGGGGGCGGTGGCGGTGAGGGGGACCTCGCTGGCGAGTACGGCGACCTTGTCGGCGACGGCGTGGAAGCGGGAGGAGCCGAGGGCTTGCAGCGCCGTGGAGTGGGCTCGGGTCCGGGCCAGCGTCAGCTGGCGTTCCAGCAGGGCGCCGGCCTTCGCCGCGCCGACGGTCAGGCTGCCGCGTTCTGCGGTGGTCGTCCGGTTGGCCGGGCCACTGGCGTCGGCAGGTGCCGCTTTCAGTGGCGCGGGCGCCGCCCCGGCGGCACGACTGCCGGCAGCCACGACGGCTGCCGCATCGACCGCCTGGGCCGGGAGCGCCGTCACCCCCGACAGGCGGTGCAATGCCAGGAGCAGCCGTTCCAGGCGGGACTCGTATGCGTGCTCCAGGCCCAACGTGCCCGACAGCCACGCCAGTTCGGGTCGCATCTCCTCGGACCAGTCGGGGTCGAGGAGGGGGCGGAAGGTGTGCAGGCTGCCGCTGACCCGGCGGGCCGAGCGGCGCAGCAGGCGTGCCGCGTCGACGGGTTCCTCCGTGCCGTTCGCCGTGTTGCCTCCCGTCTCGCGGTGCAGGCGCAGGGCGCGGAGGAACTCCGTGGCCTGGGCGCGCAGGTACGCCGCCAGGGCGTCCCCGGTCACCACCTCGGCCGTGGGGTCCGTCGGGTCAAGGTGTTGCTGTGCCACGCCGGCGCCTCCGGGCGTCTATGAGCATCTCCTGGACGTTGCGCAGGGGTTGGCCGTCCGCGTCGGTCGCGCGTCGCGTCCACTCGCCGTCCGGGCCGAGGTGCCAGGAGACGGTCGTGTCGGACATGCCGGTGTCCAGCAGCCGGTTGAGGGCTGCGCGGTGGGCGGGGTCGACGACCCGCACCAGGGCCTCTATCCGGCGGTCGAGGTTGCGGTGCATCATGTCGGCGCTGCCGATCCACACCTCGGGTTCGCCGCCGTTGCCGAAGGCGAACACGCGGGAGTGCTCCAGGAAGCGGCCGAGGACCGAGCGGACCCGGATGTTGTCGGACAGGCCGGTGACGCCGGGGCGGATCGCGCAGATGCCGCGCACCCACACGTCCACCGGCACGCCCGCCTCGGACGCGCGGTAGAGGGCGTCGATGACCGCCTCGTCGACTATGGAGTTGACCTTGATGCGGACGAAGGCCGGACGGCCCGCGCGGTGGTGCTGGACTTCCTTGTCGATCCGCGAGATCAGACCGTCCCGCAGGGACTTGGGGGCCACCAGCAGGCGGCGGTAGGTCTCGCGGCGGGAGTAGCCCGACAGGCGGTTGAACAGGTCGGAGAGGTCCGCGCCGACCTGCGGGTCGGCCGTAAGCAGGCCGAGGTCCTCGTACAGGCGCGCCGTCTTCGGGTGGTAGTTGCCGGTGCCGACGTGGCTGTAGCGGCGCAGGGTCTCGCCCTCCTGGCGGACCACCAAGGACAGCTTGCAGTGCGTCTTCAGGCCGACCAGGCCGTAGACGACGTGGCAGCCGGCCTCCTCCAGCTTGCGCGCCCATTTGATGTTGGCGTGCTCGTCGAAGCGGGCCTTGATCTCGACCAGGACGAGGACCTGTTTGCCGGACTCGGCGGCGTCGATGAGCGCGTCGACTATCGGGGAGTCGCCGGAGGTGCGGTACAGGGTCTGCTTGATCGCGAGGACGTCGGGGTCGGCCGCCGCCTGCTCCAGGAAGGCCTGCACCGAGGTGGAGAAGCTGTCGTACGGGTGGTGCAGCAGTACGTCCCGGGTGCGCAGGGCCGCGAAGATGTCGGGCGCGGACGCCGACTCGACCTCGGCGAGGTCCCGGTGGGTGCCGGCGATGAACTTCGGGTACTTCAGCTCGGGCCGGTCGAGGCTGTGGATGCGGAAGAGGCCGGTGAGGTCCAGGGGGCCGGGGAGCGGGTACACCTCGGCCTCGCTGATCTTCAGCTCGCGGACCAGCAGGTCCAGCACCTCGCGGTCGATGGACTCCTCGACCTCCAGGCGCACCGGCGGGCCGAAGCGGCGCCGCATGAGCTCCTTCTCCAGGGCCTGGAGGAGGTTCTCGGCGTCGTCCTCCTCGACCTCCAGGTCCTCGTTCCGGGTCAGCCGGAAGGCGTGGTGCTCCAGCACCTCCATACCCGGGAACAGCTCCTCCAGGTGGGCGGCGATGACGTCCTCCAGCGGGACGTACCGGCCCGGGGCGGCCTCCAGGAAGCGGGACAGCAGCGGCGGCACCTTCACGCGGGCGAAGTGCTTGTGGCCGCTGACCGGGTTGCGCACGACGACGGCCAGGTTCAGGGACAGGCCGGAGATGTACGGGAACGGGTGCGCGGGGTCCACGGCCAGCGGGGTGAGGACCGGGAAGATCTGGTGGCGGAAGAGCGTGAAGAGGCGGGCCTGCTCCTTCTCGGCAAGCTCGTTCCAGCGGACCAGGTGGATGCCCTCGTCCGCGAGTGCGGGGGCGACGTCCTCGTGGTAGCAGGCGGCGTGCCGGGCCATGAGCTCGCGCGAGCGGGCCCAGATCATCTCCAGCACCTCGCGCGGCTGCAGGCCGGAGGCGGAGCGCGTCGCCACACCGGTGGCGATGCGGCGCTTCAGCCCTGCCACCCGGACCATGAAGAACTCGTCCAGGTTGCTGGCGAAGATCGCCAGGAAGTTCGCGCGCTCCAGCAGGGGCGTGTTCGGGTCCTCGGCCAGTTCCAGGACGCGCTCGTTGAAGGCGAGCCAGCTGCGTTCACGGTCGAGGAACCGGCCCTGCGGCAACGGTGCGCCGTCGACCTGCGACTCTTCGTATGCGTCGAGGTCGGCATCGAGGTCGGGTTCCAGATCGGAGACGGTCGCGGACACCGTGTGCGGGCGGTGCGCGGCGATGGAGCCCACGGAGGGCTGGACGTGCTGGACCTCGGCTGCCTGGGTGTCTTGCTGACTCATGAACCCATTCTTCCGCGCCATGGGCGAGACGGGCGCGTCGGAACGTGCGGGAGGGAGCGTCACGGTCCCGTTCACCGCGGGCCCCCCGGGGGGCGGCGAAGGCTCTGGCACGGCGGGCTTCATTGGCCGAGCGTCGCAAGCCTGGCTGAATCGATGGTTACGGCGACATGACGTGCGGGATAGCGCAGGGCGGCTCCCGGGCGTCATGATCGCGAATGTGACGTTCCGGTGCCCCTCGCCGGTGCGGGCCGGGAGCCGGTCGCCGCCGGCTACGGCCCGCGGTCGCCCGTAGCCCGACGGTGATCAGGTGTGCCGGCGGCCGGTGCTCAGGTCTCCGTGCGGTACATCAGGTCCGTCTCGTACGTGCTGAACCCCAGCCGCTCGTACACCGACACCGCCGCCTGGTTGTCGGCGTCGACGTAGAGCATCGCGGTCGGCAGCTGCTGGTCGGCCAGGTGGCGCAGGCCGATCGTGGTGAGGGCCTTGCCGAGCCCGCCGCCCTGCTCGCCGGGCCGCACGCCGAGGACGTACACCTCGCCGAGCCCCTCCTCGGCGTGCACCTTGGTCCAGTGGAAGCCGATCAACTCCCCGCGCCGCTCGGCGAGGAAGAACCCGGCCGGGTCGAACCACGGCTGGGACTTGCGGTCGTCGAGGTCCCGCTGGGTCAGCGAGCCCTGCTCGGGGTGGTGGGCGAAGGCGGCGGCGTTGACGTCGAGCCAGGCGGCGTCGTCCTTGCCGGGCACGAAGGCGCGCACGGTCACGCCCTCCGGCAGTACCGGTCCGGGCAGCGCCAGATCGGTCAACGGCCGCCGCATCTGGCGCAGTTCGCGGAACAGGGTCAGGCCGAGCACCTGGGCGAGATGCCGGGCGGCGGAGTGCCCGCCGTGCGCCCAGACCCGCAGCCGCTTGCCGGAGGCGGCGAGCAGCGCCGAGCCGAGCGCCCGGCCGTGCCCGTGCCCGCGGTGCGTGGGGTGTACGACGAGTTCGGCGGCCGGTGCCTCCACCGGGTCGGTGTCCTCCAGCTGGGCGTAGCCGACGAGTTCGCCGCCGACGGTCAGCAGCAGATGCGAGACGCCCTCGCGGGCACCTCCGCGCAGCTGCAGCCGCCCCTGCTCGGACACCGGCTGCTGTCCGTCGACCCGGGCGGCCTCGGCGAGCAGGGCCAGCACGGCCTCGGCCTGGTCCGGAGTGAGCGCGGAATGGGTCTCGATGGAGCGGGCGGGGAAGGCCCGTACGGTGTCGTCGCTGCTCATGGGTAGAGGGTACGGCAGGTGACTCATTGATTGAGGTCTCACCGGAATTGCCCTTTTCCGGCTAGGTGGTCTGGAAGACCTCGTGCATGTTGCGTTCGCAGTTGCCGGCCCACGTGTCGAGCACGTCGTCGACCGACACGGACGGGAAGGCGGCGCCCGGCTCCCCGGCGACGGCCCGCGCGATGAACTCTTCCCGCATCCCGGGGCCGTACGGCTTCCTCAACTCGGGGTTGCGCAGCGGCGCGAGAAAGGCGGCCTCCAGTCGGTCCTTGACCTCCTGCACACCGCCCACATCGGCAACACCTTGCCACTGGAGCCCGCTGCTCGGTGCCGGTGCCGGTGCCGGTGCCGGTGCCGGTGCCCAGGAGGCCGTAGGCGAGGGCGGCGGTGGCGGTGAGCGCGAGCGGCCGGCCGGACCCGAGCGCCGTGCGGCCCCTGCGGTGGCGGGGCTTGGCCGTACCGCGGTGCTGCGGCATGCGGGGCTGACCTTCTCCCGGGGGTGACCGCCGGGCAGTCGTCACCGGCCGGGCGAAAGGTTGCCGTCCTCCGCGGTGACGTCCTCCGCGTTGGTGGCCATGCGTTCCAGGACCCGGACGGCGGTGCGGTACTCGTCGGGCGAGATTCCGGTCATGCACCGGTCGCGGAACGCGTCGACCCGCTCGGCGACGGCGGCCAGCCGGCGCCGGCCGTCCGGGGTGAGGGTGAGCCGGTCCCGGGCGGTGCGGGTCGCCCAGCCGCCGGTGAGTACGGCGTCGACGGACGCCTTCAGCGTGGGGACGTCGGCGTTGACGGCGAGGGCCGACAGGACGTCGGAGTCGCCGGCCCGGGGTGTGTCGCGGAGGACGTTGAGCACCTGCCAGTCGACACGGGTGAGGCCGAACTCCGTCAGCGTGGCGTTCATGGCGTGGGTCAGGGCCTTGTCGGTGCGGTTGAGCCAGTAGCCGACGGGTTTCATGCGGGGGTTCCTCCGAGGGCGGGGTCGGTCAGCAGCCGCGGCCAGTCCTGTGCGGACGCCCACTGCGCGAAGGTGTGCCAGCCCACCTCGGGGCAGGAGCGCCGCAGGCCGGCGACGTCGACATCCAGACCGTGGGTGTTGAAGTACTCGAACATGGCCGCCAGGTCGGTGGAGTGGGCCCGGACGTACTGCAGGGGCACCTCGTGGTGGGTGACCGGGCGGCCGGTGGCGGTGGCGAGGACGTCCGCGATCTGTGCGGGCGTACAGGTGTCGGAGGCGATGTCGATGCGACTGCCGGAGAACTCGTCGCGGCGGTCCATGACCAGGGCGGCGAACGCGCCGATGTCGGCGGAGGGGATGAGCGTGATCGGCCGGTCGGCGGGCATGGGCCAGCCGAAGGTGTTCTCGCGCAGCCCTTCGAGGGCCCAGCCGCCTGCGTGGTTGTCCATGAAGGCGGCCGGTGCGATCACCGTCCAGGGCACCCCGGACTCGCGCAGATGCCGTTCGATCGCGTACTTGCTGTCGTAGTGCGGTATGCCGGTGCCGCGGTCGGCGTGCGCGGCCGAGGTGAGGACGACGTGCCCGAGGCGGGCGGCGGAGGCGGCGTCGACCAGCGCCCGGCCCTGCCGGACCTCGGTGTCGGTGTCGGTGCCGAACGGGGTGGTGACCGCGAAGAGCGCGTCGGCGCCGGTGAGGGCCGCGTCGAGGGAGGCGCGGTCGTCGAAGTCGGCGCGGCGGATCTCGGCGCCGAGGGTGCGCAGGGCGGTGGCGGCCGGTGCGTCGGGGCGGCGGGTCAGGGCGCGGACGCGGTGGCCGGCTGCCAGCAGGGCGCGGGCGGTGGCCCCGCCCTGGGCGCCGGTGGCGCCGGTGACGGCGACGGTGAGCATGGGTGTCCCCCAGTGGATAGAATGACTGTGTGGCGCATTAGCTGCGTCACGCAGGAGAATAGCAGTCGGTTGCTGCGCCGCGCAGCGATTTTGGAGGCGAGCGATATGACGGAGCCGAGCCGGGACCGGCTGTACGAGGAACTGTCCACGGAATCGCGCCGCTACCTGGCGGCCTACGTCCTGTTCAACCAGGCCGTCGCCGACCACCTCGGCCTGCACCCCACGGACGTGCAGTGTCTGAGCCTGCTGACGGCCGAGCCGCAACCCCTCACGGTCCGCCAGATCGCCGACATGACCGGTCTCACCACCGGCTCGGCCACCCGCCTGGTGGACCGGCTCGAACGCGGCGGCTATGTCGTGCGCACCCCCGACCGGCGGGACCGCCGCCGCGTCCTGGTCACCCCGGTCCCGGAGCACATCGCCCGGGTCGCCGCTGTGTGGGGGGACCTCCGGCAGGGCTGGCAGGCCATCTTCGACGACCACACCGATGCCGAACTCCAGGTGATCATCCGGCACATGCGCCGCGCGAACGACCTCAGCCGCGCCCAGATCGAGCACCTGCGCACCCGGCCGAAGCCGGACTGAGCCGACCGGGCGCGCCCGGAAGGCCCGCTCAGCCGGCCGGCCTCCCGGGTGTCTCCGGTGTCTCCGGCGGAGGTGTCGGTGCGCCCGGCAGGCGTACCGTCGCCGTCGTGCCGCCGCCGTTCGCCCGGGTCAGGGTGACCTTGCCGCCCGCCTGCTGGACCGTGCGGGCCACGATGGACAGGCCGAGGCCCGAGCCGGGCAGGGCGCGGGCGCTGGGGGAGCGCCAGAAGCGGTCGAAGACGTGGGGGAGTTCGTCCTCGGGGATGCCGGGGCCGTGGTCCCGTACGGTCAGTACGCCCTCGCCCAGCCGCACCTCGATCGTGCCGCCCTCGGGGCTGAACTTCACCGCGTTGTCGAGGATGTTGACGACCGCCCGCTCCAGCGCGGAGGGCTCCGCCCGGACGTACCAGGGCTCCAGGTCCGCCGTGATCGTCAGCTCCGGTCCCCGCAGCCGGGCGCGGCGCAGGGCCGCCTCGACGGTGTCGCGCAGCGCCACCGTCTGGAGGCGCTCGCCGCGCTGGCCCTCCGAGCGGGACAGCTCCTGCAAGTCACCGATCAGCGCGGCCAGTTCCGTCATCTGCGCCTTCACCGAGGCCAGCAGGGCCTTGCGGTCCTCGGGCGGGAGCGGCCGGCCCGTCTCCTCGCTGCGGGTGAGGAGCTCGATGTTCGTGCGCAACGACGTCAGCGGGGTGCGGAGTTCGTGGCCGGCGTCGGCGATCAGCTGCTGCTGGAGGTCACGGGAGCTGGCCAGCGAGGCGGTCATCGAGTTGAAGGACCGGGAGAGCCGGGCGACCTCGTCCTCGCTGTCGTCCTCCACCGGGATGCGGATCGTCAGGTCCTCGGTCCGGGCCACCTCCTCCACGGCCTCGGTGAGCTTGTCGACCGGGCGCAGACCCGCACGGGCCACCACGAGCCCCGCGGCTCCCGCGCCGATCACCCCGATGCCGGAGACGAGGAGCAGGACGAGTGCCAGGTCGTTGAGGGTCCGCTGGGTGTCCTTGAGGGAGACGGCGACCATCAGGGCGACGCCCGGGTAGCGCTGGGGGACGAGGCCGGGGCCTCCCACCAGTATGGGCACGGTCTTGACCCGTACGTCGTTGCCGTGGATGTCCTTGGCGTCGTGGTAGATGCGGACGTCCCCCTTCGCGGCCACTTCCGCGTCCTGCGCCGAGGGCGTCACCGATCCCTTGGAGTAGTTGAACACGCAGGCCCGGCCGTCCGACCTGACCACCTGCATGTAGTAGAAGGTGGGACGCACCGCGTTGGGCGGCGGCTGGTCCGCGGTCCTCGGACAGGTGGCCAGGACCGCGGCGATCTGGTCCTCGGACAGCCGCTGGTTGAAGTTGTCGAGGGTCTTGTCGACCTGCACGTCCAGTTTGCGCTGCACGATGAACCAGCAGGTGACCGAGACCGCCGCCACCGCGAACGCCACCGCCGCCGCGACCAGCATCGCCAGCCGGGCCCGGATCGGGAGCGAGCGGTAGCGCCGTACCAGCTTGTTCACTCGGCGCCGCCCTGGCGCAGGACGTATCCCACGCCCCGCACCGTGTGCACGAGGCGCGGCTCGCCGCCGGCCTCGGTCTTGCGGCGCAGGTACATGACGTAGACGTCGAGCGAGTTGGAGGACGGTTCGAAGTCGAAGCCCCAGACCGCCTTCAGGATCTGCTCGCGGGTCAGTACCTGGCGCGGATGCGCCATGAACATCTCCAGCAGAGTGAACTCCGTGCGGGTCAGTTCGACCTGCCGGCCGCCCCGGGTCACCTCGCGGGTCGCCAGGTCCATCCGCAGGTCCGCGAAGGCCAGCGCCTCGTCCTCCTGGGCCTGAGCCGACACCGCCGCCGCGTACGAGCTGCGCCGCAGCAGCGCGCGGATACGGGCGAACAGCTCGTCCAGCTCGAAGGGTTTGACCAGATAGTCGTCGGCGCCCGCGTCCAGACCGGTCACCCGGTCGCCGACCGTGTCCCGGGCCGTCAGCATCAAGATGGGCGTCGTGTCGCCGGCCCCGCGGATGCGGCGGGCCGCCGTCAGACCGTCCATGCGCGGCATCTGGATGTCCAGGACGACCAGGTCGGGCTTGTAGGCGGTCGCCTTCTCCAGCGCGTCCGCGCCGTCGACGGCCACCTCCGTGTCGTACCCGTCGAACGCGAGGCTGCGCTGCAGTGCCTCGCGCACGGCCGGCTCGTCGTCGACGATCAGGATGCGCTGGGGGTCACGGTCGCCTTCGGCGGGGCTCATCGCTCGCGATTCCTCGGGGTGCGGTGGACAGGATGAACGCGTGTGTCTCAGCCTGCCACGCCCGATGGTCCGGGCGGCACAGCGCCGGGTCGCGCCGGGTGGCGCAGCGCCGGGGTCAGGCCTGGACCGCGGTGAGGCGGCGCAGCGGCACCTTGCGGCGGTGGGGGCGGGCGGCGGAGGTGCGCAGGCCCATCAGCTCGCGCGGGACCGGCGGCAGGATCACCCGGGGGGCGCGGGGCGCCGGGAAGGGCGCGTGCAGGTCGCGGACGATCGACAGGGCGAGGGTGACGTCGGCGGGACGGAGGCCGGCGGTCTGGTGCGAGACATGCTGGTTCATGACGTACTCCCTGCTGACTGAGGGTGAAGCGTTAGCTCTTGTCGCCCGCCCGCAGCTTGGCCAGGTCGGACTTGACGGTGTTGACGGGGATCGCGAAGCCGAGGCCGATGCTGCCCGCGTCCGACGACGAGGAGGACTGCTGGCTCGACGAGTACATCGCGGAGTTGATGCCGATGACGTTGCCGCTCGCGTCGATCAGCGCGCCGCCGGAGTTGCCGGGGTTCAGCGAGGCGTCGGTCTGGATGGCCTTGTAGGTCGTCGTGGACGAGCCCGTGTCGCCGTTGAACTCACGGCCGCCGAACTGGAACGGCCACTGACCGTCGCCGCCCTGGCCCTGGTTCTCGTCGGTGGAGACGGTCACGTCCCGGTTGAGCGCGGAGACGATACCGCTGGTGACGGTGCCGGTCAGGCCCTCGGGGGAGCCGATCGCGACGACCGTGTCACCGACCTGGACGCCCGACGAACTGCCCAGTGAGGCCGGCTTCAGCCCGGAGGCGCCGCGCAGTTTGATCAGCGCGAGGTCCTTGGAGCTGTCGGTACCGACGACGTCGGCGGTGTAGCTCGTGCCGTCGCTGGTGCGCACCTTGAGGGACTGCGCGCCGGAGACGACGTGGTTGTTGGTGACGATCTCGCCGTTCGACTTGATGATCACCCCGGAGCCGGTGGAGGAGCCGTTGCCCAGGGCCGCGTTGATCTCGACCACGCTCGGGCTGACCGCGGCGGCGATCGCGGCGACGTCGCCCTTCTTGCCGGTCGGCACCACATGCGTGGCCGTACCGGCGGAGGCGACCGTGTCCTTGCCGGTCAGCTCCTGGAAGCCGTACGCCGTGGCGCCGCCGACCGCCGCCGCCACGATCGCGACGGCCGCGAGGAGGGCGGCGGGGCGGCGGTTGCGCTTCTTGCGCGGCTCGGCCACCACCGCCGTCACCGGCTGGTACGGCGGCGGAGGCGGCCACTCGGAGTTCACGGGAGCGGAGTAGCTGCTGGGCTGCTGGGGGTGGGAACCCTGGCTCTCGGTCATGTCCAGAAGAATCCCCCGTGACCATGAGAGGTTCCTGAGTGCTCGCTGAGAAGCCCGGCAGAACCTCGTTTGCCCGATATAAAGACCCGCCGGTTGACGTGCGGGTCGACGTGCCGGTTGACCTGCCGGTGAGGCTCAGGCCTCGCAGCCGCAGCTCGTGCGGAGTACCAGCCGGGACGGGAACGTCTTCAGGCGCTCGCGGCGTGAGCCCGCCACCCGCAGCCCGTCGTCCAGGACCAGGTCGACCGCCGCACGGGCCATCGCCGAGCGGTCCGAGGCGACCGTGGTCAGCGGCGGGTCGGCCAGCGCCGCCTCCTTGATGTCGTCGAACCCGGCCACCGCCAGCTTGCCGGGCACGTCGATGCGCAGCTCGCGCGCGGCCCGCAGCAGGCCGATCGCCTGGTCGTCGGTGGAGCAGAAGATCGCCGGCGGCCGGTCGGGGCCGGAGAGGATGTCCAGAGCGACGCGATAGGCGTCGTAGCGGTTGTACGGCGCCTCGAACAGCCGGCCCTCGGTGGGCAGGCCTGCCTCGTCCATGGCCCGCTTCCAGCCCTCGACGTGGTCGGAGACCGGGTCGCCGACGGCCGGTGTCTCCGCCGTACCGCCCATACAGGCGACGTACTCGTAGCCGTGCTCCAGCAGGTGGCGTACGGCGAGCTGGGCGCCGCCGAGGTCGTCCGTGACCACGGCCACGTCGTCGATGGCCTCGGGGCGCTCGTGCAGCAGCACCACCCGGGCGTCCCAGGCGTCGATCTCGGCGGCGGCGAGGTCGTTCAGGGCGTGACTCACCAGGATCAGCCCGGAGACGCGCATGCCCAGGAAGGCGCGCAGATAGTGGACCTCGCGCTCGCCGATGTAGTCGGTGTTGCCGACCAGGACCATCTTTCCGCGCTCGGAGGCGGCCTGCTCGACCGCGTGCGCCATCTCGCCGAAGAACGGCTGGCGGGCGTCCGGGATGATCAGGCCTATGAGGTCGGTGCGCCGGGACGCCATCGCCTGGGCGACCCGGTCGGGGCGGTACCCCAGTTCCTTGATCGCCGCGAGGACACGCTCGCGCGTGGCCGGGGCGACCGGCCGGGGTCCGTTGTTGATGACATAACTGACGACGGCGGTGGAGGTCCCAGCCAGCCGTGCCACGTCATCCCGAGTCACCTTGGCCACGCGCGGAGTCTACGCGGATTGACCTGCTCTGGGCAGGGCGTACCAGTCCTTGGATGTGCGCAAGCGATGAACCGGGCGCCGGACTAGGCGTCCGCGTGGACCTCGGCGTCGTCCCGGGCGGCCGATGCGGCCCCATCCGCCGCCTTGGCCCGGTCGGCCTTGGCCCGGTCCGCCTTGGCCCTGGCCTCCTCGGCGGTCCGGTCGGCCTTCTCGGGCGTGACGAACCGGTAACCGACGTTGCGGACGGTGCCGATCAGCGACTCGTGCTCCGGGCCGAGCTTGGCGCGCAGCCGCCGCACGTGGACGTCGACCGTCCGGGTACCGCCGAAGTAGTCGTAGCCCCACACCTCCTGCAGCAGCTGGGCGCGGGTGAAGACGCGGCCCGGGTGCTGGGCGAGGTACTTGAGCAGCTCGAACTCCTTGAAGGTGAGGTCGAGGACCCGGCCCTTGAGTTTCGCGCTGTACGTCGCCTCGTCCACCGACAGATCGCCGTTGCGGATCTCCATGGGGGAGTCGTCGTTGACGATCTGCTGGCGCCCCATGGCGAGCCGCAGCCGGGCCTCCACCTCCGCGGGGCCCGCGGTGTCGAGGAGTACGTCGTCAATGCCCCAGTCGGCGGTGACGGCGGCCAGACCGCCCTCGGTGACGACCAGGACCAGCGGACAGCCGGGGCCGGTGGAGCGCAGCAGCTGGCACAGGCTGCGCACCTGGGGCAGGTCGCGGCGGCCGTCGACGAGGATCACGTCGGCGCCCGGGGTGTCGACCAGGGCGGGGCCCTCCGCGGGAGCCACGCGCACGTTGTGCAGCAGCAGGCCGAGGGCCGGGAGCACCTCCGTCGACGGCTGGAGGGCGTTGGTCAGGAGCAGCAGAGAACTCATACGTCTGGTTCCTCCTCGATCCCTGCGAGGCTGTGCGGACGGGCACTGCTCTGCGTTCCCGAAGGCCCGTACACCGGCGGTCACCCGAGGTTTCCCGCTTCGTATACAACGCGTCCGAAAGCACAAAAGGACCCGGGGGCTGCGCTGCCCGAGTCCTCTGCCCAGCAGAATAGCCCACATGAGCAACGGTCCGGCAGGTCATGTGGCACGTTCCACCGTTCGTCCGTATCGCGAGACAGGCAGACGGGCGCCTATCCGGACGTTTCTGCGCACGGCCGACGGCGTTCCGGTCGATTTCGTATACGACCCGGGCGCGGTCGTATACGAAACGCATCCGGATGCCTCCTGTACACGTTCAGGCGACCTGGTGTTCGTCGTCGCCCACGGGTTCACCGGGGACGTGGACCGGCCGCATGTACGACGGGTGGCGGGGGTCCTGCGCGGTTACGGTGCGGTCCTCACCTTCTCCTTCCGGGGCCACGGACGCTCCGGCGGCCGTTCCACGGTCGGCGACAAGGAGGTTCTGGACCTGTCCGCGGCCGTCGAGCGGGCCCGCGCTCTCGGCCACGCGCGCGTGGTGACCGTCGGCTTCTCCATGGGCGGCTCGGTGGTCCTGCGGCACGCGGCCCTGCACCCCGGCACGATCGACGCGGTGGTCTCGGTCAGCGCCCCGGCCCGCTGGTACTACCGGGGTACGGCCCCGATGCGCCGCCTGCACTGGCTGGTCACCCGCCCCGAGGGCCGCCTGGTCGGCCGCTACGGCCTGCGCACCCGTATCCACCCCCGCGACTGGGACCCGGTCCCCCTGTCCCCGGTGGAGTCGGTCCCCGGGATCGCTCCCACGCCCCTGCTGATCGTGCACGGCGACCGCGACGCCTACTTCCCCCTCGACCACCCCCGGATGCTCGCCGAGGCAGCCGGTGACCACGGGGAACTCTGGGTGGAGCCGGGCATGGGGCACGCCGAACACGCGGCCGGCGAGGCGCTCCTCGCCCGGATCGCGCACTGGGCCGCGGGCCGGGCGGGCTAGCCTGACACCATCTGTCTTCTGTCTTTTGTCTTTCCTGCCGCCGATTGAGGAACGAGATGCCCAAGGTCACGGTGCGCTACTGGGCCGCCGCCAAGGCCGCGGCCCAGGTCGCCGAGGAGCCGTACGACGCGGACACGCTCGCCGACGCGCTGGCCGCGGTGCGCGCGCGACACCCCGGTGAACTCACGCGCGTACTGCAGCGATGCTCCTTCCTCGTCGACGGTGACCCCGTCGGGACCCGCGCGCATGAGACGGTACGGCTGGCCGAGGGCGGCACGGTCGAGGTGCTCCCGCCGTTCGCAGGAGGGTGAGGCGATGAGCGACCAGCCGTATCAGGGCGGACAGCCCTACCAGGGGGGACAGCCGTACCAGGGCGGCCCCTACGAGGGCTACGACCCGTACCAGCAGCAGTGGTCCGGGTACGACGAGCAGCAGTACGGGCAGCAGCCCGGCTACGACCCCCAGCTGACCCAGCAGTGGCAGGGGCAGACCTGGGAGACGCAGACGCACGGGTCGGTGCAGATGCCGGTGCAGGCGGCGGAGGCGGCGCATGTGCCGCCGCAGACGTTCGAGGGCCAGTACGGGCAGCAGTACGCCCAGCCGTACCCGGCCGCTCCTCAGCCGCAGCCCGCACCGGCACCGGCAGCGGCGCCGGAGGCCGTAGCGGAGGAGGCCGAGCCCGACTACGGTCCCGCCACCATCGGCGGCAACTCGCGGATCACGGATGCCCAGCGGGCGCGCCTCGAGGGCCGTTCGCCGATCATCGAGCCCGGTATGCAGCCGGCCCTGCTGACCGCGGTACTGGGCCTGCTGCTGGCCGCGACGGCACCGGTCGCCTCGTACGCGCTGGTCGTCCCGCTCGTGCTGCTCCAGGCGGTGACGGCGGCGGGCTGGTTCCGGCTGAACGGCATGTGGCCGGCCCGGCAGGGCATCGCGCTGGCCTTCGCGGGCGGGCTCGCCGCGGACGTGGCCGTCCTGGCCGCCGGCCGCGACCACGTGCCCGCCGCGATCCTCGGCCCGCTCGGCGTCTGGGTCCTGCTGTGCCTGGTCCTGCAGCTGCGCTCGCACGCCTCGCCGGACGAGCGGATGTACGGCCTGATGGCGACGGTCGTCTCGGCGGCCCTCTCGGTCCTGGCCACCGGGTACCTGGGCGCCGATCCGCACGCGGTGTCGGTGGGCGCGGCGGCGGTGGCGGTGGCGATCCTGGCCCGCGCCCTGCCGCTGCCCTCGCCGGTGTCGGTGGTGGTGTCGCTGCTGGCGGCGGCGGGTGCGGGGATCGCCGTCGGCGGGATGACCGGCCTGGGCGCGAAGGGCGCCGCCCTGGGAGCGGCGGCCGGCGTCTGCGCACTGATCGGACACCGGGTGGCGAGCTACGACTACCCGTCCCGCTTCGTCCACTTCACCGCGGGCGTGGCCCTGCCCCTGTCGGCGGCGGCACCGGTCGTGTGGCTGCTGGGGCGCGCGCTGGGCTAGGCGCCCTGGGGGACCGGCCGTCTGCCGGGTGCGGGCTCGTTGCGAATGAGCCCCACGCATCCGCACCCGGCGACGGTGCCGTCGTGAGCGGCACCTCACCGTCTCAGCCCGGGGCTGCTCCGCGCCCTCTGAAGGGACACCCCTCTGAGGGGCGCCCCTCTGAAGGAACGCCCCGGCATGCCGAAGGGCCGCACCCCCACTGGCGTCCAACCCCGGGGGTACGGCCCTCAGCCGTCTCTCAGCGCACGGCCGTCACGCGGTGCACTCAGACCGCGATGGCGACCTCGGCCAGAGCACCCTTCTCCGCCACCACGACCGTGCGGTCCGCCGTGCCGCCGGGCACCAGCGCGCGCACGGTCCACGTGCCCTCGGCCGCGTAGAACCGGAACTGGCCGGTCGCCGAGGTGGGCACCTCCGCGGTGAACTCGCCGGTCGAGTCCAGCAGACGGACGTAGCCCGTCACCGGCTCGCCGTCGCGGGTCACCTGACCCTGGATCGTGGTCTCACCGGGCTTGATCGTCGAGGCGTCCGGGCCGCCGGCCTTCGCTCCGCACATGCTGTCTCTCCAGAGGGGTTGGGATTACTTGTTGGCGCCGAGCTCGATCGGCACGCCGACGAGGGAGCCGTACTCGGTCCAGGAGCCGTCGTAGTTCTTGACGTTCTCGACGCCGAGCAGCTCGTGCAGCACGAACCAGGTCAGGGCCGAGCGCTCACCGATGCGGCAGTAGGCGATCGTGTCCTTGGCGAGGTCCACGTTCTCCTCGGCGTAGAGGGCCTTGAGGTCCTCGTCCGACTTGAAGGTGCCGTCGTCGTTGGCGTTCTTCGACCACGGGATGTTGCGGGCGCTCGGGACGTGGCCCGGACGCTGCGACTGCTCCTGCGGCAGGTGCGCCGGGGCGAGCAGCTTGCCGGAGAACTCGTCGGGCGAGCGCACGTCCACCAGGTTGTGCGAGCCGATCGCGGCGACGACGTCGTCACGGAAGGCCCGGATGGAGGTGTCCTGAGCCTTGGCCCTGTAGTCGGTGGCCGGGCGCTCGGGGACCTCGTCGCCGGCGACCAGCTCGCGGGCGTCCAGCTCCCACTTCTTGCGGCCGCCGTCGAGGAGCTTGACGTTCTCGTGGCCGTACAGCTTGAAGTACCAGTAGGCGTACGACGCGAACCAGTTGTTGTTGCCGCCGTAGAGGATCACCAGGGTGTCGTTGGCGATGCCCTTCTTCGACAGGAGCTTCTCGAAGCCCTCCTGGTCGATGAAGTCGCGGCGGACCGGGTCCTGGAGGTCCTTGGTCCAGTCGATGCGGATCGCGTTCTTGATGTGGTTCTTCTCGTAGGCGGACGTGTCCTCGTCCACCTCGACGATGGCGATGGCCGGGTCGTCCAGGTGCTCCTGCAGCCAGTCGGCGTCGACCAGGACGTCGGTGCGGCTCATGCTCTTTCTCCTCCGGGGCAGTTGCGGCGGGGCGTGCGAGTAGAGGGGTGCGCGCTCGCGAGGCGGGCGGCGCACGGGTGCCCTTGCAGCAGGGCGGCTGAGGGATGCGGGAGTCGGGGACTCTCGCTCAGAAGGGGCGACAGAGCATGGCGGCAACGCGGCACAGGTCCACTGCCCGCCGCTTCGTGAGATCCGCCTGTCGCTTCATGCCGACGATCGTAGGGACGTCCGGGCGGGCGTGTCACCGGTGTGTCACATGGCGAGACACGATCGTCCGTATGGCGGAACGAACAAACGCCCGGCGGCCGTCGCGCGGCCCGCCGAGCGCTTGCGGGAGTCTTCTCATCTACGCTACGGACGACCCCGTCTCGCCAGTCGGACGAGACCGGACGATCGCCCTGCTGTCCCGTTACCCGGCCAGCTTGACGTCGGAACCCTTCACCGTGATCTCCACCCCGTTCTTCGCGGCCTGCACCTTGTCCAGCTTGATGCCGCCGGGCAGCCGGTCGACGGCCTGCTGGAAGTCGGTGATCTCACGGATGCGGTTCTCGGCGATCGCGGCGGCACCGAGCCTGGGCAGCGAGTCGGCGTGGACCTGCACCTTGTCGTTCTCGACGGTCACCGTGCTGAGCACGGGCACGGTCTGCTTGATCCCGAGGGCCGCGACGGTGCCCTCCACCATGACCTTGATCTTGCCGTTGCCGCCGTCGGACAGGCCGACGATCCGGGCCGTGATCCCGGGGGCGACCTCGGTCGGCTGCGAGTTGGCGGTCTTCAGCAGCTCGGAGTAGGAGATCGTCGCGGTACCGGTGGCGCTGTCGGCGGTGGCGGAGCTGTAGTCCCCGGAGAAGGTGACGCCCTTCATGTCGGCCTTGAGGTCGTCGATCCTGATCGTCTGCCCGGCCTTGCCGGTGGCGGCCTGGTAGTCCTTGATGCCGACCTCGACGTCGTCGAGGGACCCGCCCGCGACCTGGGTCAGGAACGGGAACCCCTTGATGTCCACGTCCGGCGTCGCGGCCAGGTTCTCGGTCGCCTTCAGCTTGTCGGCGGCCTCCCCCTCGGCGAAGTGCACGGCGACCCGGTCCGCGATCACGAACAGCCCGCCCAGGATCACGACGAGGATCAGGATGATTCGCAGGGCGCGCATGTGGTGTTTCCCCCCGGGGCGGCGACTGGTGTGGCTACGCCACGGTAACCCCGCGGGGGCGGACGAGCGGGAATTGTGGATCAGTTGTAACAGGGGCCGCCCGCCCTACCCTGGATGCATGTACGCGCGGCGGCGTCACGTCTACTTCGCCATGATGGGGACGTGCATCGGTCTCTTCGTCCTGGCGTGGGCGGTCGTGCGCCTCTGGTCGGTGCCGGCGGCCGTCGGCATGTGCGTCGTGGCCATGGTCATCCCGCCGGTAGCCGCGATGATCGCCAACCGGCGGGGCCCTGAGGACCGCTGGTGGGACGACCCCTCCGGCGATCCCCAGTCCGACGAGTGGTGGGACGAGCTGGACGGCAAGAAGCGGCGGTAGCCCGCGCGTTCGGCCTGTCCAGGGCTGCCAGGCGCCCACGCCGTCCGCCGCGTTGTACCAGTACTGCTTGTCGCCGCGCATGCCGGCGGTGCGGAAGGGCCTGCCGTGGTCGTCGATGCGGGTCGTGCCCTGCCGGTCGCCGCAAGGACATACGTCCACGCCCCCAAGATCACGGTTCGGGAGCCCACGGCGGCGGACGCCCTCGTCTTCTGAGACGCGTGAGCGGGCGCTCGCCTCAGCCGGTCCGTACGGATCAGTAGACGAGCGCCTGCGTGTCGTCGCCGAGCGCTTCCTGTACGAAGACCTGCGCGCCCGCGATCCGTACGCCCTCGATGACGTCCTTCTCGGTGATCTCCCGCCGGGCGGCACACTGCGTGCACAGCGTGATGCGCCCGGCCGCGAGGATCGACTCGATCAGGTCCGGCAGCGGAGCCGCGTGCGGCAGCTCGAACTCGGCGGCCCGCCCCGGCAGCGCGAACCAGGACGACTCCCCGGTCAGCCACAGCGACACCTCGACCCCGCTGGCCACGGCCACCGCGGCCACCGTGAACGCCTGCGAACAGCGCTCGGGGGCGTCCGCCCCGGCCGTCACCTTGATCACGAGCTTCTTGGTCATACCGGAAGCGTAGCCGCGGCGACGATCGTGACGAGCAGCGTGGCGACACAGAGGGCGGTGAGTACGCCGCTCACGGTGGCACCGTCGAGCCGGGGCCGCCGCCGCTGCCGGTGCCGGGGCCGGGTGGCGAAACCGGGGTGGAAGGGCGGGAGCGCATAGCCCGGGGAGAGCGGGGCCTCGTCCCCCGGTGCGCCGTGCTCCGCCCGGTACCGCTTGCACTCCTCGTACGGCAGCCCGCCGCCCTGGGCGCCGCTCATGCCCGGTGCTCCTGCCGCTGGTGCTGCCGGAGCAGCACATTGGCGTCGGTCTCGGCGCTGCGATCACACACCGCCCGCGCCGTCTCCCGCAGCTCGGCCAGCCTCATGCACGCCGGGCAACCGGGGACCGGCCGGGGCGGCCGGCTGAGGTCGCCGGGGTCGGGCGGCACGGCCCGCGTACGGCCGTTCCTCGCGTGGACGCTCGCGCTGAGGCGTTCGCGGTCGGTGGCGGGGCGCACCGTGGCGGGATCGGCCTGCCACTCGCGGCCACCGCCGAGGGGACGCAGCAGCGCGTACGGCCCCGAGCGGTCCTGGTACTCGCCGACGCGCCGGGTGGCGGGGTCGTACAGCACGGTTCCGGGTTCGTAGCCGGCCGGTTCCGTTCTCATGGCGTTCGCTCCTTTGCTCAACTTCTCTACGGAATGCGACAGTTGCACTACTCTGCGTACTCCTGGGCTGATACGAGGATGGCCCAGGGCGAAGGCGGACACGAGCGGAATGGCGGCTAGTGCCACAGCGGGCGGCCCAAATTCCACAAGTTCCACGAACAGGGGAGGGCGCGGTGCCGCAGCGCAGGGCGATCACGGGGCGGAGCCAGGAGCCGAGGGTTCGTTTCGCCGAGGAGCTGCGGTTACTGCGGGCCGCCCGGGGCGTGAGCCTGCGGACGCTGGCCGACGCGGTGGGCTGGGACGCGTCCCTCTTCGGCAAGCTGGAGAACGGCCACACACTGGGCGGGCCGGAGGTGGCGCAGGCGCTGGACCAGTACTACGGCACGGGGCGGTTGGTGCTGACCCTGTGGGAGCTGGCGGTGGCGGACCCTACGCAGTTCAAGGAGCGGTATCGGCAGTACATGCTGCGGGAGGCTGAGGCGGTGAGTATGTGGCAGTACTCGCCGAGCATCGTCCCTGGTCTGCTGCAAACCCCCGAATACGCGGCCGAGTTGCTTACGCAGGGCGGACTGACGGGAGCGGAGCTGGACAAGCAGGTGTCGGCCCGCATGGGGCGTCGTGAGCCGCTGCTGGCGGAGGGCGGGCCGCAGTTCCGCGCAATCCTCTCGGAGACGGTGCTGCGCAGCCCGTTGAGTGATCCGGTCGCGTGGCAGGCGCAACTGCGTCATCTTCTGGCGATGGGCGAGCGCCCCAACGTCACCGTCCAGGTGCTGCCGCATGCGAAAGGGCTGCACGCGCTGACGAACACCCACACCATGTTCCTGCACCATGCCGGCCGGATCGTCGCCTGGGTCGAGACGGGCTATTCGGGCGAACTGGTCCAGGAAAGTACTGCCGTCGACCGGCTCCAGCTCCGATACGATCGAGTACGCGATGTGGCCCTATCTCCGGGCGAATCGCGGGAGTTCATCGGCCGGATCCTGGAGGAGGCGCCATGCGAGCCATCGATCTGAGCACCATCACGTGGCGCAAGAGCAGCTACAGCAACCAGGACGGCGGCGAGTGCGTCGAGGTGTCCGACGACCTCCTCCGCACCGCCGACTGGCGCAAGAGCAGCTACAGCAACTCGGACGGCGGCAACTGCCTGGAAGTCGCCGACAACGTCCCCGCGAAGGGGCTCGTCCCCGTCCGCGACAGCAAGGACACCACCCGCACCCCCCTCCTCTTCGGCGCGGGCGCCTGGTCCGCCTTCGTGGACGGAGTCAAGCGGTAAGGCCGCTCGGCTGAGCCCTCATGGTCGTCGACTTACCTGCTCCCATGCGCCCTTGACGGGCATCGCTCGCCAGGCGAACGTCATCCACCGGACGCAATGGCATCGATGCAGGGAGAAGGCATGCGGTTACGTTTCCTTGGGATCATCCCGAACACGCCTGACACGGACTCGCCGACGATCTGGCTGGAAGAGGAAACGGGGGATCTGCTGATCCAGTCCTACAAGGCCACCGAGGCTGAGGTGAAGGCGTGCCAGGAGATCGGCTCTGTTCCGGGGCACTCGACGGACGTGCCGGACCACGAGACGATCATTCGGCTGCCCAAGGTCATGGTGCAGTACATCCCGCGCTCGGAGGGCAGCGCCAGTGATGAACCCTGTTCTTGAGGGTCTGGCCAAGGCCCAGCGCTCGGCCGTGCACCTCGAAATGCGCGATGCCTACCAGCCCGGTGATCCGGAGTTCATCGCGTGGCAGAACGGCAAGCGACTCGACCCCACCGCAGACCGGTCGACCTGGTGGCGTCCGTTCCTGGACGTGGTGATCGAGACCAGGGCGCGCGGAGTGGTGATGAGGCGGGCCCGGATCGTCTCGGAGCCGGTGACGGACTACATCAAGTACGAGTACGACGTGACGTTCCCCAACATCGCGGCTGGTGAGCTGGTGCGATGGCTGCCCCGGCGCAGGGCGGCGGACATCCCGCTCCCGGGAACCGACCTGTGGATGTTCGACAACTCCTCTGTGCTGTTCACGTACTTCTCCGGGAACGGTGAGGTGGTCGACCGTGAATGGCACACCGAACCGGCGGTCGTGGAGCTGGTGAGCACGGCGTTCGAAAAGGTCTGGGAGCGGGCCACGCCGCACGACGAGTACAAGCCGGTCTGACCGGTCGGAGCCATGCCCGCGTCAGGATCGTCAAGCCTTCAGGCAGCTCGGCAAGTCCTTGCCGATCGGCTCAGGGAGATCTGCAAGGACGCCGGCCTGGATGGCAAGGGACTCGCGAAAGCCTGCGGGTGGCACCCGTCCAAGGTGTCGCGGATTTCGACGGCGAAGACTCAGCCTTCTGCCGACGACATTCGAGCTTGGTGCCGGGCCTGCGGCGCCGAGGACCAGACGGACGACCTGATCGCCTCTCTCCGCGCCGTAGAGGGCATGTTCGTGCAGTGGCACCGGATGGAGCGTGCCGGCCTCCGGCAGTCACAGGAAGCGCGCTTGCCCTTGTATGAGAGGACCTGTTGGTTCCGCTCGTACTCACCTGGGCTCGTTCCGGGACTCATCCAGACGTACGGCTACACGGAAGACGTGTTGCGGGGGGTCCAGCGTCGGCGGGTCGAGATCGACGACGTGGCGGATGCCGTGGCCGTGCGCATGGATCGTCAACGCGTCCTCTACGAGGGGCATCGCCGTTTCGCGTTCCTGATTGAGGAGCCAGTGCTACGGAATGCGTTGGGCGGGGCGGACACGCAACTCGAACAGCTCGACCACTTGCTTACCGTGGGTTCACTACCCAATGTCAGCGTGGGCGTGGTGCCCATGGGGCTGGGCCGTTCTCGTATGCCGGTAGAGGGGTTCTGGATCTTCGACAAGGTGCAGGTCAACGTCGAGTTGGTCTCGGGCTACCTCACGCTCACGCAGCCCAGTGAGGTAGGCGCATACGCCGACACGTTTGCCAGGTTGTCTGAGGCGGCTGTCTACGGGCCGAAGGCGCGCGCACTGATCACGGCGGCTATGGACTCACTCGGATGATCGGGCCGCAATCACGTGCAATCGGCTGGGAGTTGACGTGCTTGGGCTCCTAGCGTTGTCGTCATGGCGACTACGGAGGGAGCCCAGGCGATGAACGTACCCATCGAGCCGCACGCCCACGGGGACGACGACAACCTTCCCGGCCAGCCGTGGAACCCGCCCCAGGAGCCCCCGAGCCCCGACGGCGGCAGCCCGGAAGGCGACGGGAAGCACCGCAAGTGACACCCGACGTGCTGCGCGTGGACCGCCCCGGCCGAAAAGAGCTGGGGCGGGTCCTCATGGAATCAGGCGCGTTGTCCTCGGACTGGGCGCCGACGTTCGCGGCCGTCGACCGGGCCGCGTTCCTCCCGGATCTGATGTGGCCCTACGACATGACGACCCGTGCGAGCGTCCCCGTCGACAGGTGCGAGGACCCGGATGCCTGGTACGCGGCGGCGGACAGCAACGTGCCCATCGTCACGCAGTGGGATGACGGTGCACACGTGGGGGCCGGTCCGGGCGAGCTTTCCACCAGTTCCTCGTCCATGCCGTCCGTGGTCTACGCCCTGCTCCAGGACCTGGCGGTGGAAGACGACATGCGGGTGCTGGACGTGGGAACGGGCACCGGCGAAACGGCCGGCGTGCTGACCCACCGGCTCGGGCCCCGCAACGTGACCACCGTCGAAGTGGACCGGGCCGTGTCCGCGCTGGCCCGTGACCGACTGTGCAGGCACGGCTTGTATCCGGAAGTGGTCGTGGGGGACGGGTTCGAGGGCTGCCCCGCGGCGGCTCCGTACGACCGGATCCTGGCCACCGTCGGCATCCGCCAGGTACCAGCAGCGTGGATCCGGCAGACCCGGCCTGGCGGCGTGATCCTCGCGCCATGGGGTACCCCTTACGGCAACGCGGACGCCGTGGTCCGCTTGGAGGCCGAGGGTGAGGTGGCCGTGGGGCCCTTCACCCGGTGCGTGGAGTTCATGAAGCTCCGCGCGCAAAGGGGCCCGGCCGTCAGCCACGCCGACTATCTGTCGGCGGGCCCCCTGGAGGACGCGGAGCGGACCACGACACCCCTCACTGACGAGGATTTCGTGACGGGCCAGTTCACAGATCTGCCGTTCGTGCTCGGCCTGCGGGTGTTCCAGTGCCGTCAGGCCGTGGCAGAAAAGCGCGACGGCGCTCGGCCTGTGTGGTTCTACAGCTTGACGGACGAGTCGTGGGCGTGCGTGATGTTCCGGGACGGCGAGCGGCGCGCGTGCGTCTGGCAGTCAGGACACCGACGCCTCTGGGACGAGGTGACCGACGCCTACTGGTGGTGGAAGGAGCGGGGGTCCCCCAGCGTGACCCGCTTCGGCCTCACGGTCGACGCGTACGGACAACGCGTGTGGCTGGACGACCCGGCGAACGAGTCCTGGCCCGTCCCTGCCCCGCATATGCCCCGTGGGGAAAAGTAGGCGCGACTGCTGCCTCCCGCTGGCCAGGGTGCGATGGTGATCGGGACGCTGTGCCTCATCCTGCTGTCGTCACGTGACCAGGGCTCAGCCGAAGAGTCCTGCGTTCAGCGGGGTGCCCACCAGGTCTGTGACGTCTGACAGGGCCGCGGGATCTTCGGCGCTGGGAGCGGGGGCGTGTTCCAGGGAGCCGGTGTCCTGGGCGTGGGCGGTAGTCGGCGTGACCGTCAGCAACAGGCCGGCAGCCACACCCGTCGCCATCCTCCGCAGCACCTTGAGCATGTTCTGGCCTCCGATTTCAGGTTGAACCTGGATCAAGGTTCGGTGCCGACCGATCCCGGGGCGAGCCAGGCGGGCCGAATGGGGCCGGGGCCCTGGTCGGCCCACCTCCTCAAGAGAGCCCGACCCCGGCCGCGTAAGCTGGGCCCCGGCTCTGTCGTATGCCCACCCTCGCTCAAGGAGCACCCGTGGAGATCTTCTTCGAAACCCTGCTGGTCCTGGTCTGCGTCGGCGTGCTCGCCTTCGCCGGTCTGACCGTGAAGAAGCTGTACCAGGGCCAGCGCTGACCCCCACCTAGGAAACGCCCCTCATGATCGAGATCCCGTCCGACCTGCACAAGGACCTCGTCCCGCTCGCCTTCCTGCTCGGCAACTGGGCCGGTGCGGGCGTGCACGACTTCCCCGGCTCCGAGAAGTGCAACTTCGGCCAGGAGGTCAGCTTCACCCACGACGGCCGGGACTTCCTGGAGTACCAATCCCACACCTGGGTGCTGGACAACGACGGCAACAAGGTCCGTCCGCTGGAGTCGGAGCACGGCTTCTGGCGGATCGACGCCGGCCGCAAGGTCGAGGTGACGATGACCCGCGACGACGGTGTCATCGAGATCTGGTACGGCGAGATGGCCGACAAGAAGCCGCAGATCGACCTGGTCACGGACGCCGTCGCCCGCACGGCCGCCTCGCAGCCGTACAGCGGTGGCAAGCGGCTCTACGGCTACGTCAAGAGCGACCTGATGTGGGTCGGCGAGAAGCAGACCCCCGAGGTCGAGCTGCGCCCCTACATGTCGGCGCACCTGAAGAAGGTCGTCACCCCGGAGGACGTCGAGCGCTGGGCCAAGGCCCTGCCGGACGACATGCCGGACGACGGGATCGCCTTCTTCAAGTAGGCCCGCTCCAGTAGCCCCGGTACCAAGTGGTCCTAGACTCTTCGGTGTGGTGAGCACCGACTGGAAGAGCGACCTCAGGCAGCGCGGCTACCGGCTGACGCCGCAGCGGCAGCTTGTCCTCGAAGCCGTGGACACCCTTGAGCACGCGACCCCCGACGACATCCTCAGCGAGGTGAGGAAGACGGCGTCGGGGGTCAACATTTCCACGGTCTACCGGACCCTGGAGCTGCTGGAGGAACTGGGTCTGGTCAGCCACGCCCACCTCGGGCACGGTGCGCCGACCTACCATCTCGCCGACCGCCACCACCATCTGCACCTGGTGTGCCGGGACTGCGAGAACGTGATCGAGGCCGACGTCGGCATCGCCGCGGAGTTCACGGCGAAGCTGCGTGCACAGTTCGGGTTCGACACCGACATGAAGCACTTCGCGATCTTCGGCCGGTGCAAGGACTGTTCCCTGAAGAGTTCAACTACCACGTCGTAGGCTGACCCCATGAAGAGTCCCCTGCTGTCCCTGCCCGGCGCCGTCCCCGCCGAGGGTGTGGACGAAGGTGTCGCCGCCCACTACGGCGACCTGTTCCGCGAACAGCGCGCCCTCGCCGACGGCACCGGATTCGTCGACCTGTCCCATCGGGGCGTCGTCACCGTCAGTGGCGACGACCGGTTGAGCTGGCTGCACCTCCTGCTCACCCAGCACGTCAGCGAGCTGCCGGCCGGTGAGGCGACCGAGGCGCTGATCCTGTCCGCACACGGGCACATCGAGCACGCGCTGTACCTGGTGGACGACGGTACGACCGTCTGGGCGCACGTGGAGCCGGGTACGCAGGACGCGCTGATCGCCTACCTGGAGTCGATGAAGTTCTTCTACCGGGTGGAGGTCGCCGACCGAACGGGTGACTACGCCGTGGTGCACCTGCCCGCCGGGTCCATCGGCGAGGTGCCGGACGGTGTCGTCGTACGGGAGACGGCGTACGGCCGTGATCTGTTCCTGCCGCGTGCCGACCTGGAGTCCTTCGCGGCCACGCACGGCCCGGCCGCCGGGCTCCTCGCCCACGAGGCGCTGCGCGTCGAGCACCACCAGCCGCGGCTCGGCTTCGAGACCGACCACCGGACCATTCCGCACGAGCTGGGCTGGATCGGCACGGCCGTGCATCTGCAGAAGGGCTGCTACCGGGGACAGGAGACGGTCGCCCGCGTCCAGAACCTGGGCAAGCCGCCGCGCCGCCTGGTCTTCCTGCACCTGGACGGCAGCGACGTCCACCTGCCGGTGGCGGGCACGGAGATCCGCGTCGCGGACGAGGGGCCGGAGGGCCGGAAGATCGGTTTCGTGACGACGTCCGTACGGCACCATGAGCTGGGGCCGGTGGCGCTGGCACTGGTGAAGCGCAATGTGCCGGTCGATGCGAGGCTCCTGGCCGGAGAGACCGCGGCGGCGCAGGAGGTCGTGGTTCAGCCGTAGTCGTGCGGGTGCGGGTGGGCTGGTCGCGCAGTTCCCCGCGCCCCTTCCGGTGCGCGACCCGCCGTCGCGGGCTGCCCCGCGCCTAGATCTCCAGCAGCACCGTGAACGGCCCGTCGTTCGTCAGAGACACCCGCATCCGGGCGCCGAAGCGGCCCGTGGCCACCGTCGCCCCCAAGGCCCGCAGCTGAGCCACGACCTCGTCCACCAGCGGCTCGGCCACGTCACCCGGGGCCGCCGCGTTCCAGGTGGGCCGGCGGCCCTTGCGGGCGTCGCCGTAGAGGGTGAACTGGCTGACGACCAGCAGCGGGGCGTCGATGTCGCTGCATGACCGCTCGTCCTGCAGCATGCGGATCGACCAGAGTTTGCGGGCCAGCTGCGCCGCCTTCTCCTTGGTGTCCTCGTGGGTCACCCCGACGAGGACGCACAGCCCCTCGCCCTCGATCGCGCCGACCGTCTCGCCGTCCACGACGACGCTCGCGCCGTCCACTCTCTGCACCACCGCACGCATGCGGACCATCATGCCGGGTGCCCGGCACATGGTCATAGGGGGTCCAATATAGATCCCTTACCCCCCATCTGGGGCTGTTCGGGAGCACTCGGTCACATAGCGGCCAGTTGGGGTGGCACGATGCTCCCACACGCCGGTCGAGGGGACGGTCACACGCACATGAGCACACCGAGCACCAGCGGGCGGCTGGAAACACCGGGGGCACACGGGGCGCAGGGGGTGCAGGGGACGTACCGGCCGCCCGCCCAGCGCGCCGACGCTCCGGCGGATCCGCCCCTGCCCGTGGACCCCGTCCTGTCCGTGGACCCCGTCCTGTCCGTGGACCCCGTCCTGTCCGTGGACCCCGTCCTGTCCGTGGATCCGGCGCTGTCCGTGGATCCGGCGCTGTCCGTGGCGCCGGCCCTGCCCGCCGAGCCTCCCGGGCCCGATCTGGCCCGGCTGAGTCTGCCCGAGCTGCGCACCCTGCGCCGCGACGCCCAGCGCGACGAGGCGGACCTCAGTTATGTGCGGCGGCTGCTGCAGGGCCGGATCGACATCCTGCGTGCCGAGCTGTGCCGGCGCGGCCGGGCGTCCGTGCCGGCGCCGGCGGACGGCTCCATGGTCGACCGGCTTCCGGAGATCCTCAAGGACGCCCCGGCCCGGCACCGTTCCTCGGCCCGCCATGTCACGCTCGGCACCCCGCACAACGAGGAGTACCGGCAACTGGCCGCCGAGATGCTCGCCGAGGTCGAGCTGAGCGATCTTCAGGCGCGTACGGACGTGGAGCTGGCCACCGCGATGGGCCGCCTGGTCCGCTACGAGCAGGAGGTCTCCCGCCGCCGCCAGCACCTGCAGCGCACGGCCGACGACTGCAGCGCGGAGATCGCCCGCCGCTACCGCGTGGGCGAGGCCCAGGTGGACGACCTGCTGCTCTGAGTCGACAGGAGGACGGCGGGGGATGGTGCGCCACGGTGGGGGACGATGGGCACGGTGGGGGCGGCGAAATACGGGCGACAGGCTCCGGGGCGCCGCCTACCGTGGCTCTATGAGCGACGTCCGCATCCTCACCGAGGCCGAGTTCGAGGACTGGTTGCACGCGCATGCCGTCGGGTTCCTGCGCCCGCCCGTCCTGACACCTGAGCAGATCGAGGCCCGGAGGGCGCAGTTCGTGCCGGGCCGGCTCCTCGGGGCCTTCGACGACGGCCGCTGTGTGGCCACCTTCCGGTCCTTCGCCCAGGAACTGACCGCGGTCGGCGGCGCGTCCGTGCCCGCGGACGCCATCACCAACGTCAGTGTGAGCGCCACCCACCGCCGCCGCGGCCTGCTGAGCCGCATGATGGCGCAGGACCTGGCCGCGGCGAAGGAGCGCGGTGACGTCGTCGCCACCCTGATCGCCGCCGAGTACCCGATCTACGGCCGCTACGGCTTCGGCCCGGCCACCTGGTCGAACGAGTGGACCGTCGAGGTGCCCCGGGCGGGCCTCGACCCGCGCTGGTCGGGCCCGGGCGACGGAGGCCGGATCGATCTGGTGGACGGTGAGGACGTGCGCAAGCTCGGCCCCGAGCTGTTCGAGCGGTTCCGTCGCCTCCAGCCCGGCGCGGTCAGCCGCGACGAGCTGTGGTGGCAGGTGAACACCGGGGCGGTCCGCTTCCACGACGACTGGACCGAGCCCTTCTACGCCGTCTACCGCTCGGCCCATGGCGAGGTCGAGGGGCTGGTGGCGTACAAGTCCGACGAGACCTGGACCGGCAAGCAGCCGGATCAGACCGCCAGTGTGCTGGGGCTCATCGCCACCACGACGGCGGCCGAGCGCGCCCTGTGGCACTTCCTGTGCTCGATCGACTGGATCACGAGGGTCAGGTGCGGCTACCGAGGCCCCGACGACCTGCTCCCGCGCTATCTCCCCGACCCGCGCGCGGCCCGGATCACCTCGCACGCGGACTGGCTCTGGGTGCGGATCCTGGACGTCGTACGCGCTCTGGAGGCACGGACGTACGAGGGGGCGGGCACGGTCGTACTGGAGGTCGTGGACGGCGGCGGTCTCGCCGGGGGCCGGTTCCGGCTGGAGGTCTCGCCCGAGGGGGCGTCCTGCACCCCGACGAGCACCGAGAGCGCCGATCTGACGCTGGACGTGGGTGAGTTGGCCTCGCTCTGGCTCGGGGGCGAGTCCCTGGTGCGGCTGGCCGCGCTCGGCCGGGTCCAGGAAGAACGAGAGGGCGTCGCCCGGAAGGCCGACGCCCTGTTCCGCTCGTCCGGGCGGCCGTGGTGCCCGGACATCTTCTGACCGCTCCTCTCTCCCGGTGACGCTGACCGTTCATCCGTAGCGAGCTGTTCAGTTGTGGCTGTGCTGCGGTCTTCAGTTGTGGCTGTGCGAAGTCGTGTTCAGTTGTGACTGTGCGCTTCGGTGGCCGTCCCCTGTCCGGACTCCCGGCTCCCCTCCGGAAGGGAGCCCGGCGGCCAACCACTGGGAAGCTTGACCATGTCATGCGAGTTGGCAGCCAACTCCACTGTACTTATCTCCGTTGGGAAGCGACTCATAACCAGCCGTCGGCGAACTGCCGCAACTTGGCGGGAAGTTGTAGTGTTTGTTCGTGGACCCGGAGCACGTCTCCGCCAATGGACGGACGAGGTCACACCGGCCTCACGCGTCCCGTGACATCGCCGACGAACTGCGCACCCGGATCAGGTCCGGGGTGCTGCGGGCGGGTCAGCGCATGCCCACCCAGGCCGCGCTGGCCGACGAGTTCGGTGTCGAACGGGGCGCCGTGCGGCAGGCGTTGCGCATTCTGCAGTCGGAGCGGCTGCTGACCAACGTTTCCAAGGGCAGCCCGGCCAGGGTGGCGGCGGTGCCGGGGCCGGCGTGCCCGCCGGCCGGAGAGGCGGCGCCGCCGCAGCCCACCATGGTGGGCCTCGCCCCCCGCATCGCTGAGGCCTTCGCCGTGCCGCACGTGCGCATCGACGCACTGTGCCTGACCGCCGTCTCGCTCACGATGGCCGTCGGGGAGCCGCTCCGGCAGATCCATGCCAGACGGCTCAAACCGGCCAAGATCGACGTCCGGGTGCTGCTGCCCAGCCGTGACATCGACCTCGCCTTCCCGGTGCCCGTGGCCGCCGACGACCAGGGTCTGCTGCACCGCCGCTGGCTGGCCCAGCGCAACGCCCAGGGCCTGGTGCTGCGGCAGAACCTGCTGGCCCTGTACGCCACGCACGGCATCGACGTGCGGGTCTGCTTCCGCGCCCTGCCGTTCACCCCGCCGGTCAAGCTGTACCTGCTCAACGGCTCGGAGGCGCTGTTCGCGTACTACACGCTCAAACGGCGCGAACGGGAGATCGAGCACGCGCACCTGGAGCTGTACGACGCCGACGGCACGCGCTCGATGCTGTTCGGGTTCGAGCGGCGTGCCGGGCAGCGGGACGCCGCGTTCGTGGAGCAGTCGCGGCTGTGGTTCGACGCGCTGTGGGGGACGATCAGTTCGGAGCTGGTCCTCGGTCCCTAGCCCGGCCGCGCCACCGGCCAACTTGGAATCGTTGGCAGCCAACTCCCGGTAGATGGATCAGAGTTGTAGCGTTTGGCCGTGACCCAGGAGCATATGGCAGCGAACGGCAGCAGAAAACTCACGCCTCAGGAGATCGCCGACACCCTGCGTGCGCGCATCCGCACCGGCGTACTGCGGCCCGGCGAGCGGCTGCCGACCCAGGCCGAACTGGCCGGGGAGTTCGGGGTCGAGCGGGGTGCCGTACGTCAGGCGCTGCGGGTGCTCCAGGGGGACGGACTGCTCGCCGGCGTCAGCAAGGGCAGCCCGCCCCGGGTCGCCGAGCCGCAGTCCGCGTGGCAGCGGGAGGAGCCCCAGCCGACGATGGTGGCGCTCGCGCCCCGGCTGACCCAGGCGTTCTCGGCACCGCACGTGCGCATCGACGCCGTCTGCCTGACCGCGCAGAGCCTGATCCCGGCGCTCGGAGAGCCGCTGCGCCTGATCCACGAGGGCCGGCTGCACCCCGAGCGGATCGACGCCCGCATCCTGCTGCCGTCCCGCGACATCAACCTCGCCTTCCCGGTCTCCGTCGACGCCGGGAGCGAGGAGGACGAGGCCGTCCACCAGCGCTGGCTGGCGATGCGCAACGCCCAGGGCCAGGTGCTCCAGTACAACCTCCAGGCGCTGCGCGGCACCCACGACATCGACGTCCATGTCACCTTCCGGGCGCTGCCGTTCACCCCTCCGGTCAAGCTCTACCTGCTCAACGGGGAGGAGGCGCTCTTCGCGCACTACATGATCACGCGCCGCGAGGAGCCCACCGAGCGCGGGATGCTGGAGATGTACGACACCCTCGGCTCCGAGTCGCTGCTGTTCTCCTTCGAGCAGCGGGCCGGGCAGCGGGACGCGGCGTTCGTGGAGCAATCGCAGAAGTGGTTCGACGCCCTCTGGGAAACCATCACGACGGACCTGACACTCTCCTAGTGACTTCTGATGCGAGTGAGATCGAGAAGCTTCGGGAACTGATCACACCGGCCCGGTTCGTGCTGTGGGACTTCGACGGGCCGATCTGCCGCCTCTTCGCCGGGCACAAGGCGGAACGGGTGGCCGCGGACCTGGTGGAGTGGCTGGCACGGCAGGGCCTGCACGGTCTGCTCACCGACAGCGAACGGGACACGCTGGACCCGCAGGTCGTGCTGCGCGCGGTGGGCCGCAGACGCCCCGGCAGCGACCTGGTCGCCGGGCTGGAGGAGCGGCTCACCCAGGAGGAGCTGAAGGCCGCGGCCTCCGCGCTGCCCACCGCCTACGCCGACCCGCTGATCCGCACCTGGACGGCCGTCGGCGCCCGGCTGGCCGTCACCACCAACAACTCGCCGCGGGCTGCCCGCACCTACCTGGAGACCCGCGGCCTCACCGGCTGCTTCAGCCCGCACCTGTACGGCCGTACCGAGCAGCTGCACCATCTCAAACCGCATCCGCAGTGCCTCAACCGCGCCCTGAACGCGATGGGCGCCGCGCCCTCGGCCGCCCTGATGATCGGCGACGCCCCGTCGGACCTCGCCGCGGCCCGTGCCGCGGGCGTGCCCTTCCTCGGCTACGCGCGTAACGAGGTGAAGGAGAGACTGCTGCGCGCAGCCGGCGCCCGGCACGTCGTACGGTCGCTCCAGCCCCTGCTGAGGTTGCTCCGGAGCGGCCGTCCGGTCGGCTAGCATGCCGACACGTCCGGGTCACCGCTCGGACGCGTGCGTAACCGTGCGGGAGGAACGGCAACGAGCCGGCCCTCGGCCTGGCACAGACGAGTGGCGGACCACCCGCCCGGCTGCTCGACTGGGCCCGACCCTTCCTTTTCGCGCGATCGACCCCGGAGCGGCCAGTGGGCGCACCGCCTGTTCCCCGTGCCGCGGCCGGGGGGCACGCCGGCAGAATTCCAGCGGACGTCGTCCGGGCGTTCCTGGCCCGCGCGTTCGCCACCCGGCCGAGGGGCCCCGGCTTCCACCACGACAACCACGTGCTGCCGCTGACCGAGCCGCTGGCCCGGTTGCTCGGCCGGGAGCCGGGCACCCTGGTGACCGTACGGGTGGCGCGACCGGACGTGCCGCCGGTGGTGATCCGTACCTGGCCGAGCGAGCCGGAGATCCTGCGGGCGGTGCGGGCCGTACTGCCGCAGGTGCCGGAATGCCTGCTGGACGGGGACGGCTTCGCCCTCCACAGCCATGCCGAGGGCACCCCGCTGGCCGAGCTGTGCGGCCCCGGCAAACCGGTCGCCGGGCCCCTGCTGACCGAGCTGGCGGAGCTGCTCGCGGCCATCGCGCAGGTGCGCGGCGCGGCCCTGCCGCCGCTGCCGTCGTCCTGGCCGGCCAACCACACCGACTCCCAGGCCTTCCTGCGCGCCCTCGCCCACCAGGCCGACCGGCAGATCCGCCGGCCCAACTGGAGCCGCTACGGCGGCCTGTTCACGGCCCTCGGCGTGCCCGAGGACGCCCTGCTGCGGTTCGCCGACCGGGTGCCGGCGATGACCCGGCGGCCGTACGGCCTGCTCCACGGCGATCTGCACCGCGGCAACCTGGTGGTGCCGGCCGCCGGTGACGCGCCGCTGCACTGCCTGGACTGGGAACTGGCGGGCTACGGCGACCCCTTGCACGACCTCGCCGTCCACCTCGTGCGGATGCGCTACCCCGACCACCAGTGGCCCGAGGCCACCGGCGCCTGGGAGCGGGCGGTACGCCGGGTGCGGCCCGCCGCGACCGCCGGACTGCACAAGGACCTGCGCCACTACGTCGCCTTCGAGCACGCGCAGTCTCTCTACGCGGACGTGATCCGCGCCGCGCGCTCCCTGGAGGACTCCTGCGGCCGGCGGCGCCTGGACGAGGCGACCGCCGCCGTGCACGCGGCCCTGCGCCGCGCCACCGAGCCGCTGCGGCTGGGCCGGGTGCCGGAGCAGCCGGAGATCGAGCGGATCCTCTTCCGGCGGGGGGTCTCGGCCGGTGCCCGGCGGCCCGGCGCGGCGGGTCGCGCCCGCCGGGGCATCGCCTGGACCCCGGACCGGCGGGTGCCCGAGCACCCCGCGTTCGGGCACCGCGCGGTCGGCGACGCGCTGTTCCTGGAGGGCGCGGCCCCGGCCGAGCGGGTGTTCAAGGGCGCCGCGCACCTCAACACGGTGATCCAGGTCCCCGGCGCGCCCTTCCCCGTCGTCGTCCGGCGGGAGGCGACCGTCGTGCTGCGGCGCGAGCGCAGCTTCCTCAGCGAGCACGCCGTCCTCGCGGCGATCGAGCGGTCCGGGGCGTTGGTGGCCGCGCCCCGGGTGCTGGCGCTCGGCGAGAGCCACGCCACCGATCCCGCCCACCGCTACGCCGGGGACCGGTTCGCCGTCCACACCTACGAGGCCGGCCGCGACCTCGGCCGCAGACCCGAGCACCCGGTGCACGGGCTGCGCCCGCACGAGGCGGACCGCCTGGTCGACCAGCTGGCCGCGCTGGCCGGGATCGACTACGCCACGGTCGACCCGGTGGCCGGCCGGCCCGGCTTCTACGGCTGGCTCAGCGACCAGCTGGTCGCGCTGGTGGCCGGGCTGCCCCGCCAGTCCCAGCGGCTGGCCCGCTTCCTCGGCCTGCCCGACGCGCCCCGGCTGCGCGAGATCCTCGCCCGGCACCAGGTCACCGACCGCGCCCCCGCCCTGCTGCACGGCGACCTCAACCCCTGGAACCTGGTGCGCCGCGACGACGACCTGGCGCTGACCCTCATCGACTGGGAACTGGCCCTGGTCGGCGACCCGCTGTACGAGCTGGTCCGGCACATGCACCTCACGCCGACCCGGCCGGAGATCCGCGACCGCATGTTCCGCCGCTGGGAGAGCCTGCTGCCCGCCCGGTTCACCCGGAACTGGCAGCAGGACTGGCGGGTGTACCGGTGGATCGAGATCGTCCGCTCCGCCTACGTCGACCTCGACCGCCTGGTCACCGGGACGAGCCTGGACGCCCCCAACGTGCGCCGCGCGGTGGAGTCGTACGCGATGACCCTGGCGGCGGCCATCGCCTCCCTGGGCCTGTCGTCCCGGCGCCGGACCGACCCGTACCTCGCCCGCACCCTGGCCTGGCCGACCCGTCCGGGCGGCGCTGCGTAGGCTCGCCCCATGGGTGCGTGGCGGAAGCGGGGGAGCGGGGCGCGCACCGGCTGTACGGAGCGCGCGGTCCATGACCGGGGTGAAGCGAAAGCTCGGGCCGGCGGAGGAGAACCGAGGATTGACCGGCCCGCACCGGCCGCCGGATGATCGGCAGGGCGACGTCCCGCGGACCGACGGACGGAGGGGGCCCGTGCCGGATTCCCCGACCACCGCGCTCGCGTTCCTGCGCGGCCTGGGAGCCGCCGAGCTCGCGCATCCGGGCGGCACCCTCCTCGCGCATCTCCAGCGCGTCGAACGGCAACTGGCGCGGTGGGGCGCCCGCCCGGCTCTCCGGCTCGCGGGCCTGTGCCACGCCTGCTACGGAACCGACGGCTTTCCCGACGCCCTGCTGCCGCCCGGGCGCCGCGCCGGACTGGCGGCCGTCATCGGTGCCGAGGCCGAGGCACTCGTGTACCTGTACGGCTCCTGCGACCGCAAGGCCACCTATCCGGCGCTCGCCGAGGACGACGGGGTCTTCCAGGACCGGTTCACCGGCCGCGCCCACGTCCCCGGGGCCGGCCAGCGCCGGGACTTCGCCGAGCTGACCGCCGCCAACGAACTCGACCTCGCCCGCCTGGACCCCGCCTTCCGCAGCCGGTGGGGGCCGGCCCTCCTCGGCCTCTTCACCCGCGTCCGCCCCCTGCTGAGCGCACCGGCCTGGTCGACGTGCGAGGCGGTGCTCGCGGGGTAGCCCGGAAGGTGACGCCGGCTGCACCTCCCCAGAGGCGAGGGGAACTGCGCGATCAGCCACGACGCACCCGCACTCGGGAGACGGCACTCGGCTCAACGGCGCCGAACCGCGCCCTCACACCCCACGTACTCGGCCAGGTGCTCGCCGGTCAGCGTGGGCCGCGCGGCGACCAGCTCGGCCGGGGTGCCCTCGAAGACGACGCGGCCGCCGTCGTGGCCGGCGCCGGGGCCGAGGTCGATGATCCAGTCGGCGTGGGCCATGACCGCCTGGTGGTGTTCCACGACGATCACCGACTTGCCGGAGTCGACCAGGCGGTCCAGGAGGGAGAGGAGCTGTTCCACATCCGCCAGGTGGAGGCCTGTCGTCGGCTCGTCCAGGACGTAGATCCCGCCCTTGTCGGCCATGTGCGTGGCCAGCTTCAGGCGCTGGCGTTCGCCGCCGGACAGGGTGGTGAGCGGCTGGCCGAGGGTGAGGTAGCCGAGGCCGACGTCGGACATGCGGTCGAGGATCCGGTGGGCCGCCGGGAGGTGCCCCTCGCCCGCGCCGAAGAACTCCTCCGCCTCGGCCACCGGCATCGCCAGCACCTCCGCGATGTCGCGCCCGCCGAAGGTGTACTCCAGCACCGAGGCCTGGAACCGCTTGCCCTCGCACTCCTCACAGGTCGTGGCGACACCGGCCATCATCGCCAGGTCGGTGTAGACGACCCCGGCGCCGTTGCAGGCGGGGCAGGCACCCTCGGAGTTGGCGCTGAACAGCGCCGGTTTCACGCCGTTGGCCTTGGCGAACGCCTTGCGGATCGGCTCCAGCAGCCCGGTGTACGTCGCCGGGTTGCTGCGGCGCGACCCGCGGATCGGCGTCTGGTCGATCGACACCACACCCTCGCCGGCCGGGATCGACCCGTGCACCAGTGAACTCTTGCCGGAGCCGGCGACCCCGGTGACGACGCACAGCACGCCCAGCGGGATGTCGACGTCGACGCCTTGCAGGTTGTGCGTCGTCGCGCCCCGGATCTCCAGGGCACCGGCCGGCTTGCGCACCGTGTCCTTGACGGCGGCCCGGTCGTCCAGGTGGCGGCCGGTGAGCGTGCCGCTGGCCCGCAGCCCCTCGACGGTGCCCTCGAAGCACACGGTGCCGCCCGCCGTGCCCGCGCCGGGACCGAGGTCGACGACGTGGTCGGCGATCGCGATGGCCTCCGGCTTGTGCTCCACGACCAGCACGGTGTTGCCCTTGTCGCGCAGCCGCAGCAGCAGCTCGTTCATCCGCTGGATGTCGTGCGGGTGCAGTCCGATGGTCGGTTCGTCGAAGACGTACGTGACGTCGGTGAGCGAGGAGCCGAGGTGGCGGATCATCTTCACGCGCTGGGCCTCACCGCCCGACAGCGTGCCCGCCGGCCGGTCGAGCGAGAGATAGCCGAGGCCGATCTCCACGAACGAGTCGAGGGTGTGCCGCAGCGAGTCGAGCAGCGGCGCCACCGACGGCTCGGCCAGGGACCGTACCCACTCGGCCAGGTCGCTGATCTGCATAGCGCACGCGTCGGCGATGCTGACACCCGCGATCTTCGAGGACCGGGCCGCCTCGGTGAGCCGGGTGCCCGCGCACTCCGGGCAGGTGGTGAAGGTGACCGCACGGTCCACGAACGCCCGGATGTGCGGCTGCATGCCCTCCTTGTCCTTGGCGAGCATCGACTTCTGGATGCGCGGGATCAGACCCTCGTAGGTCATGTTGATGCCCGCGATCTTCATCCGGGTCGGTTCCTTGTACAGGAAGGCGTGCAGCTCCCGCTTGGTGAACTGCCGGATCGGCTTGTCGGGGTCGTACAGGCCGGACTCCGTGTAGAGGCGGTGGTTCCAGCCGCCGGACTTGTAGCCGGGGACGGTCAGCGCGCCCTCGTTGAGGGACAGGGAGTCGTCGAAGAGCTGGGTGAGGTCGAGGTCGGAGACCGTGCCCCGGCCCTCGCAGCGCGGACACATGCCGCCGGTGACGCTGAAACTGCGCCGCTCCTTCACCTGCTGCCCGCCGCGCTCCACGGTGACCGCACCGGCGCCGCTGACCGAGGCCACGTTGAAGGAGAACGCCTTGGGCGAGCCGATGTACGGCCTGCCGAGCCGGCTGAACAGGATGCGCAGCACGGCGTTGGCGTCGGTGGCGGTGCCGACGGTGGAGCGGGGGTCGGCGCCCATCCGCTGCTGGTCCACGATGATCGCGGTCGTGATCCCGTCGAGCACGTCGACCTCGGGCCGCGCCAGCGTGGGCATGAAGCCCTGCACGAACGCGCTGTACGTCTCGTTGATCAGCCGCTGTGACTCGGCGGCGATCGTGTCGAACACCAGCGAGCTCTTGCCCGAGCCGGACACGCCGGTGAACACCGTCAGCCGGCGCTTGGGGAGCTCGACGCTGACGTCCTTGAGGTTGTTCTCGCGGGCGCCGTGCACCCGGATCAGGTCGTGGCTGTCGGCGGCGTGCGGGGCGGTGAGGTCCATGGCGGCCACGCTAGCGGGGGTGCACCGGCCGGCGCTTCTCGATTCCTGACCGCTCCTGACCCCTCCTGACGACTCCTGACGGCCTTGGCCGGCTACGCCGGGCCCGAGGTGTCGACGGCCAGGGAGACGGCCAGAGCGCCGAGGACCGTACCCATCATGTAGCGCTGCGCCTTCAGCCAGGAGGGGCGGTGGGAGAGGAAGACGGCGATCGTGCCGGCGGCGAGCACGATGGCCGTGTTGACCGCGATGCTGACCACGATCTGGAACGAGCCGAGGATCAGCCCCTGGAGCAGGACATGGCCCTTGTCCAGGTCGATGAACTGGGGGATGAGGGACACGTACATGATGGCGATCTTCGGATTGAGCAGGTTCGTCATCAGGCCCATGGTGAACAGCCTGCGCGGCGAGTCGTGCGGCACGTCCTGCGGGTCGAAGACGGAGATGCCGCCCGGCTTCAGCGCGTTCCAGGCGAGGTGGGCGAGGTAGGCGGCGCCGGCCAGCTTCACGGCGACGTACAGTTCGGGCACCGCGAGGAAGACGACCGACAGGCCGAGGTTCGCGGCGAGCAGGTACACCATGAAGCCCAGCGCCACACCGCCGAGGGAGATCATCCCGGCGCGCCGGCCCTGGGTGATGCTCCGGGAGACGAGATAGATCATGTTCGGGCCGGGGGTGAGCACCATGCCGAGTGCCACCACCGACACACCGAGGATCCCGCTCGGTTCCACCATGAAAACCCCCTCGTCGAGTGCCGGACGCGGTGCCGGACGCGGTGCCGGACGCGGTGCAATGCCAGGAGCGTACGGCGGGGCAATAGTTCAGTGCAATCAAAACATTGCGCTCGGTGCAATCCTGTGGTGGGATGGGCTCGGGCGACGAGGGGAGCAGGGCCGTGCAGGACTACCGGAGCGTCGCCGACGCCGTGGCCGGGGAGATCAGGTCCGGCGCCCTGCGGCCGGGCGACCGCCTGCCCCCGCAACGCACCTTCGCGCGGCAGCGCGGCATCGCCAACTCCACCGCCACGCGCGTGTACCGGGAACTGGCCCGCCGCGGCCTGACGGTGGGCGAGGTGGGCCGCGGCACGTTCGTGCGCGCGGCGTCCGCGGACTCGGGCGGCTCCGGCCTCGCGCTCACCGAACCGGCGTCCGCCCGCGTCGACCTGGGGCTCAACTACCCGGCCGTCCCCGAGCTGAGCGCCCTGCTCGCCGACGGGCTCGGCGCTCTGCTGCGCCCCGACGCGCTCGGCCACGTCCTCGGGCCGGTCGGCGCGGCCGGCCTGCCGGCCGTGCGGGAGTCCGCCGCCGATCTCCTGGCCCGCGGCGGCTGGCGCCCCGACCCCGCGCGGATCCTGTTCGCGGGCAACGGACGCCAGGCCCTCTCGGCCGTCGTCACCGCCCTGGTGCCGCCCGGCGGTCGCCTCGGTGTGGAGGAGCTGACGTACCCCGTCGTCAAGGCCGTGGCCGCGCGGCTCGGCATCACCCTCGTACCGCTGGCCATGGACCGGGACGGACTGGTCCCGCAGGCCGTGGCCGAGGCACACGCCGCGCTCGGGCTGCACGCCGTGTACGTGCAGCCGAGGGTGCACAACCCGCTGTCGCTGTCGATGCCCGAGGAGCGGGTCGCAGAGCTGGCGGAGGTCCTGGACAGGCTCGCGCTGCCCGCCGTCGAGGATGCCGTCTGGGCGTTCCTGCGCGACGAACTGCCGCCGCTCGCCGCCCGTGCCCCCGAACGGACCGTCCTGGTCGACAGCCTGTCCAAGCGCATCGCACCCGGTCTGACCCTCGGCTTCGCGGTGGCTCCGCCCACCCTGGCGAGCGAGATCGCCGCCGGTCTGCGCTCGGGCGGCGGGGTCCCCATGCGCTTCGCCCTGGAGGCCGCTCACCGCTGGCAGCAGGACGGCACCGTGCGCAAGCTGGTGCGGGCCAAACAGCGGGAGGCGGCGGTACGGCAGCGGATCGCGGCCCGGCAGCTGGCCGGTCTCGCCGTGCGGAGCGATCCGCGCTCCTACCACTGCTGGTGGCAGCTGCCGCGCCCGTGGCGCGCGGACACGTTCGTCGCCGCCGCCGCACGGCACGGCATCGGGGTGGTCCCCGCGGCCGCGTTCACCGTCGGCGACCACCACGCGCCGAACGCCGTCCGGCTGGGCCTGGCCACGGCCCGGCCGGACGTCCTCACCCAGGCGCTCGGCACCCTCGCGGGCCTCGCCCGGTCGGCTCCGGAGGACCTCGTCACCGACTGACGACGCAGGGATGTCACATGCGCGCCCTCGGCGGTGTCTTCATGTCGAACCGGTAAGCACACGAGGAGGACACCATGACGCTCCGCGTCCCGAAGGCCGAGATCGACCCCGAGACCAGGGAAAGCCTGATCGAGCAGTTGGGTGCCGTGCCCGAACCCCTCGAGGCCACCTGGCACAACCCCGCCGTCGCCCAGGCGGGCCAGGAGATGGGGGTCAGGATGAGCGGGTGGAACGCGGCGGACGAGAGCCTGAAGTCGTTCGTGCACATGGCCGTCGCCGCGCAGGTCGGCTGCAGCTGGTGCCTCGACGTCAACTACTTCCAGGCACAGAACAAGAACCTGGACCTGACCAAGGCGAGTCAGGTACCGCGCTGGCGGGAATCGGACGTCTTCACCCCGCTGGAGCGGGACGTGATGGAGTACGCCGAGGCCATGACGGCCACGCCGCCGACCGTCTCGGACGACCTGTCCGCGCGCCTGCTGGACCGGCTCGGACCGGCGGCGTTGGTCGAGATCACCGCGTCGATCGCCTTCGCCAACTTCGCGACCAGGAACAACACGGCGCTCGGGGTGAAGTCGCAGGGCTTCTCCGACGCCTGCGAGATCCCCCTGGCCGCACGGACCGCGACGTCCGGGCCGGCACCGGCGGCATGACACAGGATCCGTTCGTCGCCCACCGCAGCCTGCTCTTCACGGTCGCCTACGAGATGCTCGGCTCGGCGGCCGACGCGGAGGACGTGCTGCAGGAGTCCTGGCTGCGGTGGGCCGGCGCCGACCACGCGCAGGTGCGCGACCCGCGGGCGTACCTGGTCCGGATCGTCACCCGGCAGGCGCTCAACCGGCTGCGCACCCTCGCCCGCAGCCGCGAGGAGTACGTCGGTGAGTGGCTGCCGGAACCGCTGCTGACCAGCCCCGATGTCGCCGAGGACGTCGAACTCGCGGAGAGCGTCTCGGTCGCGATGCTGACCGTACTGGAGACGCTCGGGCCGACCGAGCGGGCGGTGTTCGTACTCCGCGAGGTCTTCGAGCTGAGCTACGGCGACATCGCCGAGGCCGTCGGTAAGACGGCCGCCACGGTACGGCAGATCGCGCGGCGTGCCCGCGAGCACGTGGCGGCCCGGCGCCCGCGCGTGCGGGTGAGCCGCTCGGAGCAGCAGGCCGTGGTGGAACGCTTCCTGGCCGCGCTGCGCACCGGGCAGCTTCAGGACCTGCTGGCGGTCATGGCCCCGGACGTGGTCATGGTCACCGACGGGGGCGGAGTGGTGGCCGCCGCGCTGGTTCCGTTCCACGGGGCCGGCCAGGTCGCGGAGGTGCTCGCGCGCGCCCACCGGGTGGTGGACACGCTGGAGGCGACGGCCGTGTGGCTCAACGGAACACCGGCCGGCCGCATCGAGTTCGACGGCGAACCGAGCGCGGTGTGCCTCACGGTGGAGGACGGCCGGATCACCCGTATCCACGTCGTCCGCAACCCCCACAAGCTGACCCGCCTGAACGAACCGATCCGGCTCGCCCGGTAGGCATCAGAAGTCGTACACGGCGAAGTCGGTGACCGGGACGTATCCGATGCGCTGGTAGAGGGCGTTGCTGGTGGGGTTGGCCGCGTTGGTGAACAGCACCACCTCCGTGGCGCCCGCGGCCAGCGCGGCCCGGCTCACCTCGGCGGTCACGGCGCCCGCGTAGCCGCGACCGCGCAGGTGGGCCGGGGTGTGGACGGGGTCCACCCGGACCTGGCCGGCGACCATCGGGTTCACGCCCGCCATGGAGACGGGCGTGCCGTCCGGGGTCTCCCAGAAGGTGTAGCGCTTCTCGGCGAAGCGTGTGCCGGCCCAGGAAGCGGCGTCGACGGAGACGGCCTCCCCGACGTCCGCGGCGAACTCACGGCACCAGCGCACGAGGTGGTCATGGTCCTGCTCGCCCACGAGCCGGCCCCGGCCCGCCGGGGCCGGCTCCGGCGGGGTGAGCGTGCCGAGGCGGTACAGCTGGAGCCGGACGCGGAGCGTCGGTGTCGCGCCTGTGTGCCGCTGCCAGGCCTCGGCGAAAGCGGTGGCGGTGCCGTGGTCCGCGCTGACGTAGGGAAGGGAGTGTCCCAGGGCGACCAGGTGGGCGGCGAGGGCATCGGCCTGCTCGGGAGTGAGAGAGGTGACGCTCAGGCCGCGGGACGGGAGGCGGTAGAAGGTGGCGCCGACCTCGCCCGCGCGCTCCAGCCGGCCGAACACGGGGGCTTGGCCTCGGGTGCCGTGTGCGGCCGTCCCCCGCGTGCGCAGTTTCTCGGTCACCGTCAGCGGCATGGTGTGCAGAGCGGGGCGCGAGCGCAGGAAGTCTCCGGCTCGGGCGAGGAAGTCGTCGACGTCTTCGGTGAGGTGCCAGCCATCCGGGCGCATGCCCCGACGTTATCCGGGCTTGTGCGCCAGGAAGGTGGCACAGACCCGGGAGCGTCGCGTGCGGCTCCTCAGAGGCTGCGGGCGTCGATGTCGCCGTGGTCGGTGGTCGCGTGGATGTTCAGGTCGGCGGCGGCGCCCTGGGCGTTCCTGAGCGCGTTGTGGATGCGTCCGTAGCGGGTGCCGGCGTCCAGGGAGGCGGACACTCCGGCGGCGGCGCCGACCGACAGATCGCCCGTCGAGGTGCGCAGCACGACCGTGCCGCGCACGGCCTCGGCGATCCGGATGTCGCCCTTTTGTGTGCTGATCTCCGCGGAGCCCCCCAGGCGGCCGACCGAGACGTCACCGGCGAGGGCGGTGAGGCGGACGTTCGCGGCCTCGTCCACCTCGATCGCGCCGTCCGCGCCGTCGAAGGCGACGTCGCCGAGCCGTCCGACGGACCGGAACTCGGTGGCGGCGGCCTTCACCTCGACCCGGGAACCGGCGGGCAGCTGGACGGTCACCTCCAGGGAGCCGGAGTTCCCGAGCAGCGCGTTCTTCGCGGGCGGGGCCGCGATCCGCAGGACGCCGTCGGCGTATTCGACCTTGGTCTGCTCGGCCGCCTTCACGTCGCGGCCCTTCGAGGCGTTCGCGGGCCGCACCTCGACCGTGGTGTCGGCCCGGTCGGCGGCGACGAACTGGACGCGTCCCGCGGGGACGTCGAGGACGGCGGAGATCGGGGCGGGGCTGTCGAACTTCTGCATCGTGCTCTCCTCCTGCGGCTGTGTTTCCGACATGAGAAACGCTACGTTGCGTTCATGGATTGAGCAATACGTTCGCCGCATGGTGCCGGTATCACCGCAGCTAGAGAGCCGAATATTGTTGCAACGGTCCGTTTTTAACGCAACGGTGAGCGTTCGGCCCGTTGCATTGGATGGGATGCGAACGCTACGGACGCCGTCCGGGGCGACACACTCTTGCAAGCAGGTGCTTGCAATTGTTAGCGAGAGTGCGGCAAGGTGGGGGCATGGCATCGCTGAACGTCGGCAACCTCGGTGAGTACCTGCGCGAACAGCGGCGGAACGCCCAGCTGTCGCTGCGGCAACTCGCCGACGCCGCCGGGGTGTCCAATCCCTACCTGAGCCAGATCGAGCGCGGGCTGCGCAAGCCCAGCGCGGAGGTGCTCCAGCAGGTCGCCAAGGCTCTGCGCATCTCCGCCGAGACGCTGTACGTCCGCGCCGGGATCCTCGACGCCGAGCGGGACCGGGACGAAGTGGAGACGCGCGCCGTCATCCTCGCCGACCCCTCGCTCAACGAGCGGCAGAAGCAGGTGCTGCTGCAGATCTACGAGTCCTTCCGCAAAGAGAACGGATTCGGGATCGGCGATCCCGCCGCGGGCGAGGACGCGGCGGACCAGGCGGGGGACGCGGACGAGGACACCGGCGGCACCGCCGTGCGCGGCACCCGCACGGCCGACGGAAGCGACGTCGATGCCGGTCCGCGGCGGACGGCCGGATAACCGGACCAAGGCGCCGGCCCCCACCGCGGACCACACCAACCTCAGCCGAACGCGAATCCGGGAGGACCATCACCATGGCCATCACTGACGACCTGCGCAAGACCCTCAGCGACCCGACTCCGCTCTACTTCGCCGCCGGCACCGCCGACCTCGCCCTCCAGCAGGCCAAGAAGGTGCCCGCCCTGGTCGAGCAGCTGCGCGCCGAGGCCCCGGCCCGCATCGAGGCCGTGCGCAACACCGACCCGAAGGCCGTGCAGGAGAAGGCCGCCGCCCGGGCCAAGGAGGCGCAGGAGACCCTCCAGACCAAGGTGAACGAGTTCATCGGCACGCTCGACGTCGACCTGAAGAAGCTCGGTGAGCAGGCCCAGGACCTCGCGCTGCGCGGGGTCGGCGTCGCCGCCGAGTACGCCGTCAGGGCCCGCGAGACCTACGAGAAGGTCGCCGAGCACGGTGAGCAGGCCGTGAAGAGCTGGCGCGGCGAGGCCGCCGAGGAGATCGAGGACCTGGCGATCGCCGTCGAGGGCAGGTCCGAGCCGGCCGAGGCCACGGACGGGCCGAAGCCGGCCGAGGCCGAGGCCGGGCCCGCCGCGGAGAGGAAGCCGGCGGCGAAGAAGGCCCCGGCTCCCCGGAAGTCCACCACCGTGAAGAAGACGACGCCTCCGGCCAAGTGACCGGGGCCGGGGCGTGACAACGGGCCGGGCACCTTGGGGGTGTCCGGCCCGTTGTACGGGTACGGTGGGTACGGACGACTCGACTCGGGTGGTGGGCATTGTGCTGATGACGGCGGTCGGCGGAGCGATGTGGCTGATCTTCACCGCCATGCTGGCGCTCGCCATCGTGGCGTTCGTGATGGCCGCGATCTTCCGCGAGGACGCGTACCGCGCCGCGGACAAGCAGAACAAGGGCTTCTGGCTGATCATCCTCGGCGTCGCGGTCGCCGTGAACCTGTTCGTACCGATGCTGTTCCTGCAGCTCGCGGGCCTGGTCGCCACGATCGTCTTCTTCGTGGATGTCAGGCCTGCGCTTCAGCAGGCCGGGGGCCGGGGATTTCGCCGCCGGGGGCGAGGCAGCAGCAGCGACGGTCCCTACGGGCCGTACAACGGCGGACGCTAGGGGCGTCTCGCCGTAGGGCCACCGGCTGACCGCCGGGTGCGACGGCGAAGAGCCCCTACGGCGCGACCCCGATCACGGCGCCCGATCCAGCAGCACCACAGCCACGTCGTCCGTCAGCTCGCCCCCGTTGAGGTCCCGCACCTCACTGACCGCCGCCCGCAGCAGGTTCTCCCCGCGCAGCCCCTCGGACAGCTGCCGGCGGATCATCTCCACCATGCCGTCCTGGCCGAGCCGCTCTCCGCCCGCACCGACCCGGCCCTCGATCAGACCGTCGGTGTAGAGCATCAGGCTCCACTCGGAGCCCAGCTCCACCTGCATCCGCGGCCAGCGGGCGCCGGGGAGCAGGCCGAGGGCGGGGCCGTTGTTGTCGTACGGGAGGAGACGAGCCGTCCGGCCCGGGCGGGCCAGCAGCGGGGCGGGATGGCCGGCCAGGCACAGGCCCGCGCGGCGGCCGTCAGGGGCGATGTCCACCGTGCACAGCGTCGCGAAGATCTCCTCGTCCGCACGCTCGTGCTCCAGCACCTCCTGGAGGGTGCCGAGCAGTTCGTCCCCGCACAGGCCCGCCAGCGTCAGCGCCCGCCAGGCGATGCGCAGCTCCACGCCGAGCGCGGCCTCGTCCGGGCCGTGGCCGCAGACGTCGCCGATCATGGCGTGCACGGTGCCGTCGGGTGTGCGGACGGCGTCGTAGAAGTCGCCGCCGAGCAGCGCACGCGAGCGGCCGGGGCGATAGCGGGCGGCGAAGCGCAGCGAGGAGCCCTCCAGCAGGGGCGTGGGCAGCAGCCCGCGCTCCAGGCGGCGGTTCTCCTGCGCGCGCAGCCGGCCCTCCGCCAGCCGCCGCTCGGCCGTGTCGGAGCGTTTCCGCTCCACCGCGTACCGGATGGCGCGGCTGAGCAGCCGGCCGTCCAGCTCGTCCCGGAAGAGGTAGTCCTGCGCGCCCACGCGCACGGCCTCGGCGCCGCGCTCGGCGTCGCCGGAGGCGGTCAGCGCGAGGACGGCATGCCGGGGCGCGAGCCGGAGGACGTGCCGGAGCACGGCCAGCTCGTCGTCGGTGCCGCTGCCGCCCGGCGCCGGGAGCGCCAGGTCCAGCAGGATGCAGTGCACGTCGTCGGTGAGCAGCCGCTCGGCCTCGGTGAGGTTGCGGGCGGTGCGGACGCGGATCGGCTTGCCGGACGGGTCCAGCAGCTCGGGCACGATCGGCGAGCCGGCCGGATCGTCCTCGATCAGCAGCAGTGTGAGAGTGGCGCCGGTGCCGTGGACGGTCGTGGCGTCGCGGTGGGCCTCTTCCTTGAGGGGGCCGCCGCCGGCAACCGGGGCAGCAGCCTGCGCCTGACCACTCTCCACGGCCGGGATCGCTCTCTGCCGCGGTACGGGTACGGGCATCGTCGTGGGTTCCTTCCCTCCCCCCGAGGGCATTGGTGGCACCGAGGGTCTCGAGGCCACCGACGGGTGACCATAGCGGCTCGGCCCGCCCCGATGGAATGGTGTGAGCCGCGTCGCTCCCGCGCAGACCGCTGTCATATGCCGCGTTCCGTACGACAGTTGGACAGGACGACCCGGCGGCGGGGATGACGAAGCTCACGCGGCACCCGGTGGCGTACGGGGGTTGGGCGTGCGGTGGGTCACATGACGGGGTCCGCACGAGGCGTGTGCGCCGTCATATGACCTGCCTCACGCGTCCGGTCGTACGACCCCCAGGATCGGCATCGAGCCGGCGCCCGCGACCGTCACCGTGCGTCCGGGGCGCGGGGCGTGGATGATCGCGCCGTCGCCGACGTACATCGCGACATGGCTGGCGTCGTCGAAGTAGATGATGAGGTCGCCGGGGCGCATGTCCTTGACGTCGACGTGCTTGAGCTGTCTCCACTGCTCCTGCGAGGTGCGCGGGATGGGGTGGCCCGCCGCCGCCCACGCCTGTGAGGTCAGGCCCGAGCAGTCGTAGGTCTCCGGGCCCTCGGCGCCCCACACGTACGGCTTGCCGAGCTGGTCGGTGGCGAACGCGACGGCCTTCTCGCCCTGCGCGGACGCCGCACCGTGCACCTTCTTGAGGATGCCGGTGTCGAGCCACTTCGTCTGCGCCTTCAGCGCGGCCTGCTCCTCCAGCCTGGCGAGCCGTTCCCGGTCCTTCTTCTCCAGTTCGGACTCGAGCTTCTCGGCGGCGGAGATCTGCTGCTGGATCCTCTTCTTGGCGGCGGCCTTGGCCGTGCGCTCGGCGTCCAGCTTCTTCCACTGCTCGGCGGCGTCGTCGGCGTAGCCCTGCAACTGCTTCTGCGTGCCGGCCAGTTCGCCGATCAGGGACTTCGTGGCCCGCTGGCCCTGCAGTACCAGGCCCGCCCCGTCCAGGACCTGGCCGGGATCGTCGCTGAGCAGGAACTGGGCGGTGGGCGGCATGCCGCCGGTGCGGTACTGCTCGCGGGCGGCGGCGCCCGCCTGGTTCCTGAGCCTGGCGAGCCGCTGCTGCCCCTGGTCGATCTTCTTCGCCAGCGCGACGATCGTGGCGGACTGCCGCTTCGCCTTCTCCTCGGCCGCGTTGTAGGCGTCGGTGGCGACGGCCGCGTCGTGGTAGAGCTTGTCGAGCTTCTCGCGGACCTGCTCAAGGTCCTTGCCCGGCGGGGGAGTCGGGGACGCGCTCGGAGTGGGCGCCGGGCCGGCGAAGGCCGTGCCGGGCGCGCCCAGCACGGTCACCGCGCAGACCACGGTCACGGCGGCCGAGAGGATGCTGCGCTTGCCCCAGCCCATCACACATGCCCCCAAGCTGATTTACCGTCAGTAACTTACGGTGCCCCGGGGATGGTGCCATGTCGCGCCGCAAAGCGACAGAGGCGGGCGGCGCGACGAATCTCCCCGCCGGTGTGACGAACGGTGCACGAGGATCGTTCCGCCCCGCCACCCCCGAACGGGTGAGATCAGCTCAGCGGCGCCAACGCCTCCCACGCCACCGTCACTTCACCCTGCCGCCAGCGCGACGGGGGGTCCGTCACCGGCCAGTCGGCAGCCAGGTCCCGTACCGCGCGCAGCCAGCGCTGGCGGGCGCCGTAGGAGGCGTAGGGCGCGGCGGCGGCCCAGGCGCGGTCGAAGTCCCGCAGGAAGGCGTGCACGGGCTCGCCGGGGACGTTGCGGTGGATCAGAGCCTTCGGCAGCCGCTCGGCGAGGTCGGAGGGCTGCTCCAGGGAGCCCAGCCGGGTCGCGAACGTCACCGTCCTCGGACCCTCCGGACCGAGCGCCACCCACACGTGCCGCCGCCCGATCTCGTCGCACGTCCCCTCGACCAGCAGCCCGCCGCGCGAGCCGCCGCCCGCCGGGGCGAGCCGTGCGCACAGCCGCGCCCAGACGGCGGCGACCTCGGTCTCGTCGTACTGGCGCAGCACGTTGGCGGCCCGGATGAGCATCGGCCGCCCGGGCACGGGGACCTCGAAGCCGCCGTGCCGGAAGGTGAGCCCCTCCCGCTCGTACGCCCTCGCCGCCGCGACCCGTTCCGGCTCGATCTCGATGCCGACGACGCGTGTGCGGGGCGCGACGGTCGTGAGGCGTCCGAGCAGCTCCACGGCCGTCCAGGGGGCGGCGCCGTAGCCGAGGTCGACGGCCAGGGGATCGCCGGCGCGCCGCAGTTCGCTGCCGTGTGCCGCGGCGATCCAGCGGTCCATGCGGCGCAGCCGGTTGGGGTTGGTGGTCCCGCGCGTCACGTTTCCCACGACGGGGGTCCTCCCACTCGGGCGGAGCCGAGGGCGGGGGAGGGTCGCTGCGCGGGCTGTCATGTGTACGAGGGTAAGGGGGAGCTCCGCGGGGGCGCGGGACCGTATCCCCGAAGGTAATGATTGGGCAAAGCCCCTTGGGCGGGAAATGGCAGCGCACCCGTCCGCTGTTGGACCACCGTGGAGGACGAGGTCGGTCCTCCGTCCGGCATGCCCGCAGCAAGGAGGACGGCCACGTGAGCCAGTACGTCAGCAGGCTCGGGCGACGCTCCCCGTCGGCCGCGTCACGGCTCCGTCTGCTCCGCAGGCCCCGACGGGTCGCGATGCTCTCCGTGCACACCTCTCCGCTCCACCAGCCCGGCACCGGCGACGCCGGCGGCATGAACGTCTACATCGTGGAGCTGGCCCAGCGGCTCGCCGCGATCAACATCGAGGTCGAGATCTTCACCCGGGCCACGGCCGGCGGCCTCGCCCCCACGGTCCAGCTGGCCCCCGGCGTCCTCGTCCGGCACGTCGACGCGGGCCCCTACGAGGGCCTGGCCAAGGAGGAGCTCCCGGCCCAGCTGTGCGCCTTCACGCACGGCGTGATGCAGGCCTGGGCCGGTCACCGCCCCGGCCACTACGACCTCGTCCACTCCCACTACTGGCTCTCCGGCCACGTCGGCTGGCTCGCCGCCCAGCGCTGGGGCGTGCCGCTGGTGCACGCCATGCACACCATGGCCAAGGTCAAGAACGCCAACCTGGCCGACGGCGACACCCCCGAGCCCGCCGCCCGGGTCATCGGCGAGACCCAGATCGTGGCCGCCGCCGACCGGCTCATCGCCAACACGGCGGAGGAGTCCGACGAGCTGGTACGGCACTACGCCGCCGACCCCGCGAAGGTCGCCGTCGTGCACCCGGGCGTCAACCTCGACCGCTTCCGCCCGGCCGACGGCCGCGCCGCCGCCCGCGCCCGCCTCGGCCTGCCGCAGGACGCCCTGATCCCGCTCTTCGCCGGCCGCATACAGCCCCTGAAGGCCCCGGACATCCTCCTGCGCGCGGTGGCGGTGCTGCTGGAGGAACGCCCGGAGCTTCGCTCGCGCATCCTCGTCCCGGTCGTCGGCGGCCCGAGCGGCAGCGGGCTCGCCAAGCCCGAGGGGCTGCAGAAGCTCGCCGCGCGGCTCGGCATCGCGGACGTCGTACGGTTCCGCCCGCCGGTCGGCCAGGAGCAGCTCGCGGACTGGTTCCGGGCCGCGTCCGTGCTCGTGATGCCGTCCTACAGCGAGTCCTTCGGCCTGGTCGCCATAGAGGCACAGGCGGCCGGCACGCCGGTGCTCGCCGCCTCGGTCGGCGGGCTGCCGGTGGCCGTGCGCGACGGCCGCACCGGCTTCCTCGTGGACGGCCACAAGCCGGCCGACTACGCGCGCGTGCTGAGCCGTTTCGCCGACGAGCCGTCCCTCGCGACGAGCATGGGCGAGGCCGCCGCGCGCCACGCCCGGTCCTTCGGCTGGGACACGGCCGCCGCCGCGACCGCCGACGTCTACACGGCCGCGACCCAGTCCCACCGCCGTCGCGTACGCTCCCACCATGGGTGATGGCAACAAGGCGGTCGGGCAGGTCCTGGAAGCCGTCCTGAAGGACGCCGAGCTGGAGTGGGAGAGCCCCGAGCCCGGAAACTACGTCGTCAAGCTCCCCGGCACCCGCAAGCTGTCCACGACGGTCTCCTTCCTGGTGGGCCGCCACTCCCTCTCCCTGAACGCCTTCGTCATCCGGCACCCCGACGAGAACGAGGCCGGTGTCCACCGCTGGCTCCTGGAGCGCAACCTCAAGCTGTACGGCGTGGGTTACGCCGTCGACCGCCTCGGCGACATCTACGTCACCGCCCGTCTGCCCCTCGCCTCCGTCACCCCCGACGAGATCGACCGCCTCCTCGGCCAGGTCCTGGAGGCGGCCGACGGCGCCTTCAACACCCTCCTGGAGCTGGGCTTCGCCTCCTCGATCCGCAAGGAGTACGCCTGGCGCGTGTCCCGCGGCGAGTCCACACGCAACCTGGACGCGTTCAGGCACCTGATCGAACGTCCCGCCGACTGACCGCGGCCCGCCCCGTACGACGCTCAGCGCGAGCTGCTTCGGTAGCGCCCCGGTGGCACCCCGACCAGCTTCCTGAAGTGCCGGGTGAGATGGGCCTGGTCGTAGAACCCGGTGACCGAGGCCACCTCGCCCGGTGCCAGCCCGTCCAGCAGCAGCCGCCGGGCGCGCCCGACCCGCCGCGACATCAGGTACTGGTGCGGGGCGATGCCGTACGCGCCGCTGAACGCCCGCACCAGGTGGGCGGGATGGGCATGCAGCAGACGCGCGGCCTCCTCCAGCGGGACGCCGTCGACGACACGGGCGTCGAGCAGCTCCCGCAGCGAACGGGCGAGAACGGGATCCGGGCGGTGCTCCGCGGCGGCCGTCCGGCGCAGATGGTCCCGCAGCCGCTCCGCGACGAGGGTCAGCCTGCTCTCCGCCTCCAGTTCGTCACCGGGCCGGGCGAGGGCGGAGTGCAGCTGCCCGACGCGCCGGCGCAGCACGTGCGGCGGGAGCAGGCTGACGGTGTCGTGCGGGGTGCCGTGCTCGTGCCGGTCGAGGTCGTAGCGTACGGCCCCGTCGTCCACGATGAGCAGCGTCCAGGCGTCGTGGACGTGCATCGGGTAGGCGTACTCGGTGAAGCGGGCGTGGAAGACCTCGGTGACGCCCGGGACGCGGGGGCGCCACGCGCTGACTTCCTGCCGGGCGGCCACGCAAAGAACGTACAAGACGACGCCGTACGACGCCCGGCAGTCTCCTGCCATGAGCGCTGAACCCATCCGTTTCGACACGAAGATCGCCGTGCTGCTGCGCGCGGACCTGGCGCCCTGGCAGCGCCTGAACGTCACCGCGTTCCTGGTCAGCGGCCTCGGCAGCCAGGTGCCCGAGGTGATCGGCGAGCCGTACGAGGACGCGGACGGGGTCGGCTACCTGCCCATGTTCCGCCAGCCGGTGCTGGTCTTCGAGGGCACCAAGGAGACCCTGAAGGCGGCGCACGGCAGGACGCTGAGCCGCGCCCTGCCGTGCGCCGTCTTCCCCTCGGACCTGTTCGGGACCGGTGCCGACCGCGACAACCGGGCGGCGGTCCGGGCCGTACCGACGGACGGGCTGGACCTGGTGGGGCTGGCGGTGTACGGCCCGAGGAACGGCGTGGACAAGGTGCTGAAGGGGGCTCGGATGCACCCGTGACGGGGCTGCCTGCCGCTCAGCCGAACATGCCGGGCATGTAGTCGCCGGCGGGCTGCTGGACGAGGACGTTGATGCGGTTGTAGGCGTTGATGAGGGCGATCAGCGCGACGAGGGCGGCGAGCTGGTCCTCGTCGTAGTGCTTGGCGGCGTTCGCCCAGACCTCGTCCGGGACGCCACCGGCCGCGTCGGCGATCCGGGTGCCCTGCTCCGCCAGCTCCAGCGCGGCCCGCTCGGCGTCGCTGAACACCTTGGCCTCCCGCCAGGCCGCGACCAGGTGCAGCCGCTGCGCCGTCTCCCCGGCGGCGGCGGCGTCCTTGGTGTGCATGTCGAGACACATCCCGCAGCCGTTGATCTGGCTGGCCCGGATCTTCACCAGCTCCTGCGTGGCGGCCGGCAGGCTGGAGTCCGAGACCGCCTTCCCCGCCGAGTTGAAGTACTTGAAGAACTTGCCGGAGACGGGGTTCTCGAAGAGGTTCAGACGCGCGTCCATGATCTGCTCCCGTGTGGTGGCTGGGGTCTGTTTGCCTGTGTGTTCGGTGCCTGGTGGCTACACCTCTGTGACGGAACGATCCGAGGAGATGTGACACGGCCGCCTGTGACGCGCGCCATACGCCGCGCGGTGCACGCGGACGGCGCGCCCGCCGAAGAGATCACGCCCGAATCTGCACAGCGCGTACGCAACTGCGGAGCCGCCGGTTCCGTTGGTACGGAGTTGTCCTGGTCGGCGTGGCGCTGGCAAGCCCTGCGGTCCGCCCATGTGCCCCGGCGTGTGGAGAAGCTGCCCCCAAAGCGTGACCGTGCCCGCACGGTTCGGTCACCCGGCGCGGCAACTGGCCCGGTGCGGGCCTCGGTTGGCTGGATGCCCGGAGCGCTCCGTGATTTGATCGCTCGCGCCGCCGGGATCGCGCCACGGTGTCCTGAAAAGGACGGCGCGTGCCTGCGGTCGCGGCCCACCGTCTGTCCCCAGCGGGGCCGCTTCCCCTGTGGACCACCCATGCGAAGGGCAGTTACCCCATGAACTCCGCTCACCAGGTGCAGACCCTCGAGATCTCCGACGCCGACCTCGACACCGTCGCCGGCGGCCTGAGCCCCGAGGCCGGCTTCACTCTCGACTCCACCACCCTCAGCAGCGCCGACCTGCTGTCCCAGCTCGACGTCGTCAAGGGCGAGGCGCTGGGCACCCTCGGCCAGTCCCACCAGGTCGGCTTCAACGCCGCCCTCTGATCACTCCGATCACCGCACCGAGCCCCCTGCCGGGAGAGATCGAGGCAGGGGGCTCGGTCACTCCGCTCCTAATAAGATCCACACACTTTTATTACCAAGTCTGGGGTCGGGGGGCCGGATCGTGAACTCGTATGCCTTCAAAGGGGCTTTCGCGCTCGTGCTGAGCGGAAGCCTGCTGGGCGCCCTGCCCGCGCTGTCCGCCGAGGCGGCGGCGGTGACGGCAACGACGGCGGCGGGGACGGCCACGGTGGCCACCGACCCCGTACAGCCCGGCGCCTGGGGCACCTCCACCGAGCTCGCCGCCGGCGCCCAGCACCGCGTCCTGGGCCTGCAGGCCCGCGCCGACGGCGCCCTCGTCGCCCTGCGTGACGAGCCCCAGGACCCCACGCAGACCGCGGCGGTCCGCCGGCTCACCGTCCAGGTCCGCCCCGCGGGCACCACCACCTTGTCCGCGCCCCGGACGCTGTCCACCACCGCCGATCTCTCCGGCAGTGCCCTCGCCCCGCAGGCCGACGGCTCCTTCATCGCCTACTGGAGCGAACGCCTCCCGGAGGGCAGGAGCCTGCTGAAGGCCGCCACCCTGGCACCCGGCGCCACCCGCTGGTCCGACCCGGCCACCGTCGCCACCCTCTCCTCCAGGGCCGAGTACCCCCGGGTCTTCGGCAGCGCCGCCGGGCGCCTCACGGCCGTCTGGGCCGTCCGGATCACGGGCGGCCGCGAGCTGCGCATGACCGAGCGGCCGGCCCCCGGTGACGCCTGGTCCGAGCCCACCGTGTTCGACACCGTCACGAGCGGGGCCGAGGACGGGGAGTTCTCCCTGACCGGGCTGCACGCCACCCTCGACGAGGCGGGCAACGCGGCCGTCGCATGGAACCTCGACGACCGTCCCCGCGACGGCGGCGGCTCCACCCCTCCGGGCGGGCCCTCGTACTACTCCCGGATCATGGAGCGCAAGGCCGGCGCGACCGCGTGGGGCGCGGCCGAGGACCTGACCCCTGTCACCGGCACCCAGCCCGGCGCCCTCCGCCTGGACGCCGACCCGGCCGGCGGCCTCACCCTCCTGTGGGCGAGCGTCGGCGGCCCCGTCCGCTTCGCCCGCAAGGCCGCTCCCGGTGACGCGTGGAGCGCCACCGAACGGACCGGACTCACCGGCTGGTACGCCCCCCGCGCCCTGCCCCGCCCGCTGACCGCCCCGAACGGCGACATCACCCTCGTCGGGGCCGCGGACAAGGTGGTCATCTCGACCACCCGCTCCGCCCGCACCGGCGACTGGGGCGCCGTCGAGCAGGCCGACGACCGCCGTCCCGGCGCGTCCCCCACCTCCGGCATCGCCTCCGACGGCACCGTGCACGCGGCCTGGACCGTGTCCATCGGCAACGGCTCGTACCGGTTCGTCTCCGCCTTCCGCACCCGCGGCGGCTGGTCGGCGCCCAAGACGCTGGCCACCACCACCGGCAACCGGACCGTCGGCGGCGCCCTCACGGTCGCGGGCACCCGCCCCACCGCGCTCTGGTACGACAGCTCCGCGCTCGGCGGCCCCCTGCACGCCGTCTCCGGCACCACCCGCCCGCTGCCCCGCGCCCGCGACTACGGCGACGACCGCCGCGCCGACGTACTCGCCCTGAGCGGCACCACCCTGACCCGGTACGACGGCGACGCCGCGGGCCACCTCGCCACGGGCTCCGTGCACAGCGGCGCCGTCACCACCGGCTGGCCCGCCGGCACCCGGTTCACCGGCTTCGGCGACCTGAACGGGGACCGCCTCAACGACGTCCTCGCCGTGCTGCCCACGGGCGAGGCCCGCATGTACCAGACCCCGGCGGGCCGGCTGCCCGCGCCGGCGTCCCCGTACAAGAAGACCAGCAGTGACTGGCGCGGCTACGACGTCCTCACCACCCCCGGTGACCTGACCGGCGACGGCCGCGCCGACCTGCTGGCCCGCTCCGCCGCGACCGGTGACATCTACCTGTACGCGGGCAACGGCAGCGCGGGTTTCGCGGCGCGCGTCAAGATCCGGTCCGCCTGGAAGGGGTACACCCGGGTGATCGGCGCCGGGGACCTCGACGGCGACGGGCACGGGGACGTGCTCGCCCTCGACGGCTCCGGCGAGCTGTGGCGCTACAACGGCACCGGCACCGGCAAGCTCGCCGACCGCGTGCCGGTCTTCCGCGACTGGGGCCGGAGCTACCGCCAGGTGCTCGGAGCCGGTGACCTGGACGGCGACGGCAGGGCCGACCTCCTCTCGGCCGACTCCGACGGCGTGACCTGGCTCAACCCGGGCACCGGCCACGGCGGCTTCGGCAGCCGGGTCCGCGTCGGCTCGGGCTGGGCGGGCCGCACCCTGTCCTGACGGCGGCCTCTAATCGGGTGCTTGTGTGCACGTCAACGCTTCTCGCCTGTGGGTCGGCGGCATACCTCTGACGATCACACATCGACCGAAGGAGACGCTTATGCGTGTACGTGCCGCACTCGGTGCCGTCGCTCTCGCCGGGACCGTTCTGCTCGGAGGCGCGGCCCAGGCCCTGGCCGACGACAACGACGACATGGGTACCACCGGAGTCGAGTCCGGGAGCAGCGCACCGGCCATGTCCGACGCCGGCCAGGGCGCGTCGGACACCGACCAGGACATGCCTGACTTCGGCAAGGTCGGGGGTATCTTCGACCGGCAGTTCGGCCACTGACGGCGGGCCGTACCTTCCTTCCCGGTAGACGCCCCGCACCGTGCTGCTCTCGGTGCGGGGCGTGGGACGGCTCTCGGCCGGGGACCGCGGGGGCGGGCGAGCCGCGCCCGGACTTCCGCTCAGACTTCGGTGACCTGAACCGAGGCGGACGACGGCTGGGCGGGCACCGGCCGTTCACCCGCCGGCCCGCGCATGAGCACGCCGTATCCGACGCCCGCGACCGTCCCCACGGCCGCACACAGCCCCCACAGCCACTCCGTGCCCAGCCGGTCGATGACCGCGCCGGACATCAGCGGCGCGACCAGTGCGGCGACGGACCAGGACAGGGTGTAGACGCCCTGGTAGCGACCGCGGCCGTGCACCGGGGAGAGCCGGACCACGAGCCCGGTCTGGGTCGGTGCGTGGACGATCTCGGCGAGGGTCCACACGCAGACGGTGAGCGCGAAGACGCCGACGGAACCGGCGAAGGCGGTGAGCCCGAAGCCGTACCCGGCGAGCACCGAGGAGACCACCAGCAGGGTGCGCGGGTCGCGGTGCTCGATGAAGCGGGTGACCGGGATCTGCAGGGCGACGATCAGGATGCCGTTGACCGCGATGGCGAGGCCGTAGTCGGCGGGCGAGAACCCGGCCCGCCCCATGGCCACCGGCAGTCCCACGGACCCCTGCTGGAAGACCAGCGCGACCAGGAAGGACAGTCCGACGACGGTCATGTACCGCCCGTCGCGCAGGACGGTCCCGAGGCTGACGTCCGAGCCGGCCTGCTTGGCCGTGGCCGTGGGCCGCGACTCGGGCAGCTTGAGGAAGACGACGAGGGCACAGACCGCCGTCATCCCGGCCTCGATCAGGAACCCGGCGCGATAGCTGACCTCGGCGATGAACCCGGCGGCCATGGAGGAGACGGCGAAGCCGAGGTTGATGGCCCAGTAGTTGAGCGAGAAGGCCCGGACCCGGTCCTCGGGGCGCACGATGTCGGCCATCATCGCCTGCACGGCCGGCCGGGAGGCGTTGGAGGCCATGCCGACGAGGAAGGCGACGGCGGCGATCGTGACGGGGTCGGTCATGAAGCCGAGCAGCGCGACGGAGGCGGCGGTGGCCGACTGGGCGATGAGCAGCGTGGGCCGCCGCCCCAGCCGGTCGGCCATGACCCCGCCGCCCAGTGAGGAGACGACCCCGCCCAGCCCGTGCAGCGAGGCGACGAGGCCGGCGTAGGAGGCCGAGCAGCCGCGGTCGAGGGTGAGGTAGAGGGCCATGAAGGTGGCCACGAACGCGCCGAGCCGGTTGACGAGGGTGCTGGTCCACAGCCACCAGAACTCACGGGGGAGTCCGGAGACGGTCTCCCGGGCGGCACGTCGGAGACGGGCGGCGGACATGACAAGACCCCCCACGGATCGAAGAACGCCCCATGGGGGCGCTGTAAGTGGCTCGAGCGGTAAGCACAACTTACAGAGCGGGGGGTTGCCGTGGCCACTCGTTTAACAGATGCCGCCGACAGTCCACCCACTGGCCAGGCCGGGCGGGCGCGGGAAGCCGTGGATTACGCTCTGTCCCATGGCCGACGCACCGTACAAGCTGATCCTCCTCCGCCATGGCGAGAGCGAGTGGAACGCGAAGAACCTGTTCACCGGCTGGGTGGACGTCAACCTGAACGAGAAGGGCGAGAAGGAGGCAGTCCGCGGTGGCGAGCTCCTGAAGGACGCCGACCTCCTCCCCGACGTGGTCCACACGTCCCTGCAGAAGCGCGCGATCCGCACGGCCCAGCTGGCCCTCGAAGCCGCGGACCGCCACTGGATCCCGGTCCACCGCAGCTGGCGCCTGAACGAGCGGCACTACGGCGCCCTCCAGGGCAAGGACAAGGCGGCGACGCTGGCCGAGTTCGGCGAGGAGCAGTTCATGCTCTGGCGCCGCTCGTACGACACCCCGCCCCCGCAGCTCGCGGACGACTCCGAGTTCTCGCAGGCGAACGACGCCCGTTACGCGACCATCCCGCCGGAGCTCCGCCCGAAGACGGAGTGCCTGAAGGACGTCGTCCACCGCATGCTGCCGTACTGGTACGACGGCATCGTCCCCGACCTCCTGGCCGGCCGCACGGTCCTGGTCGCGGCCCACGGCAACTCGCTCCGCGCCCTGGTCAAGCACCTGGACGGCATCTCCGACGCCGACATCGCGGGCCTGAACATCCCGACCGGCATCCCGCTCTCCTACGAGCTGGACGCCGACTTCAACCCGATCACCCCCGGCGGCACCTACCTCGACCCCGAGGCGGCCGCGGCGGCGATCGAGGCGGTCAAGAACCAGGGCAAGAAGAAGTAAGCCCGCACGAACAAGCCCTCTACCTGCGGCTTCACCGCTGGTAGGGGGCTTGTTGCTGTGGGTCGCTGTTCGTCGGGCGCGGGGCCATGGACCCGGGGTCGATTTTTCGGCTCACTGACTCTCGAAGCCCCAGGTCAGTGGCCTGGGGCGGTTGGTCCGGGTCCGGATCTGTGCCGACGGCCACAGCGAGCGGGCCAAACGTAGGCCCATACTGAGCCATGACAAAGCCTGCTGCACCGAAGCGTCATCTGCCTACCAGCCCCTTCAAGGCCCCGGTCACACCGGCTCCCAAGCACTTCGCCATGGGCGACCAGGTCACGCATGACGTGTACGGTCTCGGCCGGGTGATCGGTATCGAGGACGGAATCGCGGCGCTCGTGGATTTCGGCTCAGCGCAGATGCGTATCTTGAGCCCGTACGCCAAGATGACCAAGCTGTAGGAACGTTGTGCCCGGTCACGGCACACCAGGTCCCGTCGGGGACCTGCAACGAAAGCGAGACTCCCATCGATCTGACGCCGCTGTTCTCCGCCCTGGAGGGGCAGCCCCGCTGCTCCGGTGCGGCATCGCCGCCTCCGGCGACCAACCCCTTCCAGACCCCTGACTTCGGGCAGGACGACACCTGGCTGTTCGAGGGCGCACAGGACCCCGACTCGGACATGCGTACGGTGCCACCCAAGGCGGCTTAGCTCCACGAACGACGGTGGCTCCGGGTGCCGGGCCCGGTCGGCCCGCGAAGCCGTCAAAAGCGGTACGTCACTCGGCCCAGGCTGGGCACTCGGGGCGTGGAACAGTCGTGCCGGGCTTGCCCGGCGGGATACTGGTGGAACATGTCTGCTGACCAAGTGCCGCGAGGGCGGTGATGACCATGCCGCCCGAGCAGCCGCAGGGACCGGCCCGTGGCGGAGCGTCACCGGACGGACAGGGGCGGCTGCTGTGGGTCACGGAGGCGCTCGCCGCCGCGGCGCGGGGTGCCGACGCCCCTCAGCAGGTGCCGGGCGCGCTCTGCGCGGCGTGCGTACGGCTGCTGCCGGTCAGCGGTTCCTCGGTGTCGATCTCCGGAGGAAAGGGCGTACGCGTCACCTGGTGCGCCAGTGACCGGGTCGCCGCCCGGCTCGCCGAGCTGCAGTACACCGTGGGGGACGGGCCCTGCCAGAGCGCTCTCGACCAGGGCGCCCCGGTCGTCGCGGCCGACCTCACCAGCGGGGCCGACGCCCGCCGTTGGCCGATCTTCGCGCATGAGGCGGTCGGACTGGGCGTCCGCGCGGTCTTCTCCCTGCCGCTCGGTGTCAGCGGCGCCGCGATCGGCACCCTCGACCTGTACAGCGAATCCGTCGGCGGGCTGACGGAGCAGGACATGCGGACGGCACTGTGGGTGCGGGACGCGGTGACGTACTCGCTCGTGAGCCTCCAGGCGGCCGGCCACGACGGCCCCGAGGAAGACACGGAGGGCGAGGTAGCGTCGTGGGTGGCGGCCTCCGAGGCCGACCACACCGAGGTCTACCAGGCGGTCGGCATGGTGATGGTGCAGCTGGGCCTGGACCCCGGGCAGGCCCTGGACCGGCTGCGGGCCCGCGCGTACGTCGACGGCCGCACGGTCAGCCAGGTGGCCCGCGAGGTCCTGGCCCGCAAGCTCCGCTTCCACAAGGAACCAGCGGCGGAGCCGGAGCCGCAGGCGGAAGACAGCGGTGAGCGCAGGGACTACGCCGGTGAGGACGGGCGTGACGGCGGGGACGAGGGAAGGGACGGTGAACGGTGATGGGCCGTGAACAGCAGCTCGCCGAGGCGCTCGTCGGTCTGGCCGACTCCCTCGCCGACGACATGGACCCGGTGGTGGTCGTCGAGCGCCTGGCCCGCTACTGCGTCGAGATCACCGGCGCCGACGCGGTCGGCATCATGGCCGTCTCCGGCCGTGGCGAGCTGCGTCCGCTGGCGGTCACCGAGGACGACGCCGGCGAGCTGGAGTTCTTCCAGCTCCAGGCAGACGAGGGCCCCTGCCTGGAGAGTTTCCGCGAGTGCCGCCGTATCGACGTCCCGGACCTCGAGGACAGCCGGGACCGCTGGCCGCACGTCGCCCCGTTCGCCCTGCGGCGCGGCTACCGCTCCCTGCACGGGCTTCCCCTGCGCGTCCACCGGCAGGCCGTCGGCGCGGTCAACCTCCTGCTCCGCAGGCCCGGCGGGCTCGTGCCGCTGGACGTGGAACTGGCCCAGGCGCTCGCCGACGTCACGGCCGTCGCGCTGGTCAACTGGCGGCCGGACCTGGTGCGCACGACCGACGTCAGCAACCGCGTACAGGCCGCGCTCGCCGCCAAGGCCGCCGTCGACATGGCCACCGGGATGCTCGCGGAGACCGGCGGCGTCTCCCTGTCCGAGGCCCACGCGGCCCTGCGCGCCTACGCCGACGGCCACCGCCGCCGCCTGCTGGACACCGCCCAGGCCCTGGTCAACCGCACCCTGCACCCGGACACCGTCCTCACCCCAGGCCCGTCTGAGACCGATCGACGCCGAGCCGGTTGACGGCCGATCACCGCCCCGGTCCGGTGGACGGCGGGCCGCCGCGGAGAACGGCCGACGTCCGGCTGCCGCCGAGCCTGGCCGGCCGTCCGGCCGCCACCGAGCCCAGCCGGCGCCCGCCGGCCGCTTGGCGGTTGCCCGGATCTGACCACCCCGGATCCGGTGGCCGTCTGGCCGTCGCCGGGCCCGTCCGCCGTCAACCCCGTCCGCCGCCGTCCACCGCTGTCCACCGCCATGCGTCCACTCACCCCCGTACACAGCCCGCACGCTCGTCGCACAGCCGGTGCACTCGGCACCGCGCCGGGCTGACTCGCCCCTTCCGCGTGACTACGCTGGGAGGGGGGCCGAGCCACGGGGCCCGGGTGGTTTCGTGGCAGCAGGGCAGGGGCCCGCGATGCAGCATTTCTCCTGCCGGACCGTGGCGGAACTGGCCATGCCCGGACTGGCGACGGGCCGGCTGACGGTTCTCGCGCTGTACGGCGACGCCGACTCCGGCGCCGAGCTGGACGCCGCGCTCCGCGCCCCCGGCCGCACCCAGCTCCTCCTCGATCTGAGTGGTCTGCGCCGTCTGTCGGTCCCCGCCGTCAAGGCCCTGTACCGGTTCGCCGAGGGTGCCGGTGAGCACGGCCGCCATGTCTTCCTCGCCGCCTGCCCCGCCGAGCCGGCCGCCGTCCTGGCCGGGGCGCGGCTGCCCGGGGCCGTCGGATGCGGGCTGTACCCGTCGGTGTCCGAAGCGCTGAGCGCCGTCTTCGCGTCGGCCGCCGTGCCGGACGGCTCCCACCTGCGCCCGTACGCCGTCGAACTGCGCCACGAGCTGCTCGCGCATGCCCTGGTCGCCCGCGCGCAGGGCATTCTCATGGAGCGGTACGGCCTGCGGCACGCCCTCGGTGCCGCCGCCCTGCTCCGGGCCGTCGGCCGCGCCCACGGCCTCGGTGCCGTCCCGCTCGCGGCGGCCCTCGCCCAGACTCCGCCGCCCCGCGCCGACAGGGCCTGGTTCCCGGGCCGTATCCGGCTTCCGCAGCCCGTCGTCGGGTTCGTCGCCGGGACAGCGGACCGGCCGCCGCCGCTGCCGGTCTTCCTCGACGCGCTGCGGGACGCCGTCGGCGCGATCACCCGTACGACCATGGTGAACGTCCAGCTCATCGACGCCAGCGACAACACCCTGCGCCTGGAGTCGCACTGCGGCTTCCCCATCGAGTTCGTGCACTTCTTCGCCGTGATCGACGACTCCAGCACCGCCTGCGGGCACGCCGCGCGCAAACGTGAGCGGGTCGTCGTCGACGACGTCGCCACCGCGCCGGTCTACGACGAGTCCTCCCGGGCGGTGCTCCTCGCCGCCCACATCCGCTCGCTGCAGTGCACCCCCATCCCGGGTCCGGCCGGCCGGCCGCAGGGCATGTTCTCCACCCATTACGACCGGCCCGGGCACGCCTACACGGGGGCCGAACTCGGCGCGCTGGACCGGGTCGCGCGGGAGGCGGGGGCCTGGCTGGACTGGCACCGCACGAACAGCGTTCGCGATGCGCTGGAGGACCTGCACGGGCGTGCCCAACGGCCGTGACCGGGGACCGTACGCCGGTAGGGCCGGTGTGAATCGCGTTCACACCGGCCCTACCGGTCCTACGACGTCGTGCCGTCCGTCAGCCGCACTGGCAGGGCGCGCCCGACTGGCACCCGCACCCGCAGCCCGAGCCGCACCCGCACGCCCCGATCAGCGGAAGGCTCGTGACGGGGGCGGGCTGGTCGGTCTCGCGCTCCTGCGTGGGGTCGGGCGTGGTGCTGGGGGATTCGGCCATGGGTCCCTCCTAAACGCTGGGGCAGGGGTGCCCTCGTCCATTCCATGCCCGTATCCCCGGGCGCATCAACGGCGCACGGAGGCGCCCAGGCGCCCCCGAGCGGATCGGGAGCGGACCCGGAGCGGACCGGGAACCGGCCCGGAGCCGATCCGGACCGGGCCCAGGACCCCGCAGGCCTCAACGGCCCCGGAAACCCCGAACCGCCCCGACTGCCCGCCCGCCCCGGAGGGGTCACGCGCCCTCGACGCCCGTCACCGGCTGGATGTCCGCCTGGAGTTCGTCCGCGTGCTCGCCCGTGACCAGGTAGACGACGCGCTTGGCGACGGCCACGGCGTGGTCGGCGTACCGCTCGTAGTAGCGGCCCAGCAGGGTGACGTCGACGGCGGTCTCGATGCCGTGCTTCCAGCGGTCGTCGATCAGGTGCTGGAACAGCGTGCGGTGCAGCAGGTCCATCTCGTCGTCGTCCTGCTCCAGCTGGAGCGCGAGGTCGATGTCCTTCGTGATGATGACCTCGGCCGCCTTCGCCATCAGGCGCTGCGCGAGCTGGCCCATCTCCAGGATGGTCGCGTGCAGGTCCTGGGGGACGGCCCGCTGGGGGAAGCGCAGGCGCGCCAGCTTCGCCACGTGCTGGGCCAGGTCGCCGGACCGCTCCAGGTCGGCGGACATCCGCAGGGAGGTGACGACGATACGGAGGTCGGTCGCCACCGGCTGCTGCCGGGCGAGCAGGGCTATCGCCCGCGCCTCCAGGTCGTGCTGGAGCTCGTCGACCTTCTGGTCGGCCTCGATCACGCTCTCGGCCAGCTTCAGGTCGGAGTCCAGGATGGCGGTCGTGGCGCGCCCGATCGCCGACCCGACCAGCCGGGTCATCTCCACCAGACCGTCGCCGATCGAGTCAAGTTCCTCGTGGTACGCGTCCCGCATCAGGGTTCCCTCTCATAGGTGTGCTTGGTCCCCACGCTCCCACGTTCTGCCCCGCACGCGTCCGTTTCCGCCACCCCAAATGAACCAATCCTGGCTCCAAGGTGAACTCTGGGCGACGAGTGTCCGAGGTCCCACCTCGACGGCTGGGGTCATGTCGTACCCGCTGCTTAACCTGGAGGCATGGACGTGAACGCGGCGGTCGCCGCAGCGGCAGCGATCGCCGGGGTGCTCACCGGCGTCATCGCCATGCTGGCGTTCCGCTGGAGCGAACGCGACCAGAAGCGACCGACCAGGACTTCCTTGCACACCGATCCCGTACTCCCGCCCGGCGTGGACACCGTACTGTCCGTGCTCCGCTCCTCGGCCGTCGTCCTCGACGAGGCCGACGCCGTCGTCAAGGCCAGCTCCGCCGCCTACGCCCTCGGGCTGGTCCGGGGCGGCAAGCTCGCCGTCGACCCGATGCTCCAGATGGCCCGGGACACCAGACGTGACGGGGAGATACGGCAGGTCGAGCTGGACCTGCCCCGGCGTGGCACCGGACGCGGCGAGGCCCTCGCCGTCTCCGCGCGCGTTGCCCCGCTCGGCTCCCGCCTGGTCCTGCTGCTGGTCGAGGACCTGACCGAGGCCAGGAGGATCGAGGCCGTACGGCGCGACTTCGTGGCCAATGTGAGCCATGAGCTGAAGACGCCCGTCGGCGCGCTCTCCCTCCTCTCCGAGGCGGTCATGGACGCCTCCGACGACCCGGAGGCCGTGCAGCGCTTCGCGGGCCGCATGCAGATCGAGGCGACCCGGCTGACCAACCTGGTCCAGGAGCTGATCGACCTCTCCCGGGTGCAGAACGACGACCCGCTGGAGGACGCCGAGCCCGTCCGCGTGGACGAGCTGGTCGCCGAGGCCGTCGACCGCTGCCGCCACCAGGCCGGCGCCAAGCAGATCACCATGGCCGCCGGAGGCACGGCGGACCTGGCCGTCTGGGGCAACCGCGGCCAGCTGGCCGCCGCCCTGGGCAACCTGGTCGAGAACGCCGTGAACTACTCCCCGGCCCGCACCCGGGTCGGCATAGCCGCCCGCCGGGTCAACGCACCCGGCGGCGACATGATCGAGCTGGCCGTGACGGACCAGGGCATCGGCATCTCCGACAAGGACAAGGAGCGCATCTTCGAGCGCTTCTACCGCGTCGACCCGGCCCGCTCACGGGCCACCGGAGGCACCGGTCTGGGCCTCGCGATCGTCAAACACGTGGTCGCCTCGCACGGCGGGGAGGTCACGGTCTGGAGCGCCGAAGGCCAGGGCTCCACCTTCACCCTCAGGCTGCCGGAGGCGGGCGCGGCCCGCGACCGCGCGCAACAGCACCCCGACCTCGACGAAGACGACGAGGACGGCGGCGCCCCCGAGTCATCCCCGTATGAACCGCTTCCCGCCCCGGAGGTCCTTCCGTGACCCGTGTGCTCGTCGTCGAGGACGAGGAGTCCTTCTCCGACGCCCTGTCGTACATGCTCCGCAAGGAGGGCTTCGAGGTCGCCGTGGCGGCCACCGGCCCCGACGGACTCGACGAGTTCGAGCGCAACGGCGCCGACCTCGTACTCCTCGACCTGATGCTGCCGGGTCTGCCCGGCACGGAGGTGTGCCGCCAGCTGCGCGGTCGCTCCAACGTCCCCGTGATCATGGTGACGGCCAAGGACAGCGAGATCGACAAGGTCGTCGGCCTGGAAATAGGAGCCGACGACTATGTCACCAAGCCCTTCTCCTCGCGCGAGCTGGTGGCCCGTATCCGGGCCGTGCTGCGCCGCCGCGGCGAGCCGGAGGAGGTCACCCCGGCCGCGCTGGAGGCCGGCCCGGTCCGCATGGACGTCGACCGCCACGTGGTGACGGTCGCCGGCTCCAAGGTCGACCTCCCGCTGAAGGAGTTCGACCTGCTGGAGATGCTGCTGCGCAACGCCGGCCGCGTCCTGACCCGCATGCAGCTCATCGACCGTGTCTGGGGCGCCGACTACGTGGGCGACACCAAGACGCTCGACGTCCACGTCAAGCGCCTGCGCGCCAAGATCGAGCCGGACCCGGGTGCTCCGCGATACCTGGTGACGGTGCGGGGTCTGGGCTACAAGTTCGAGCCGTAGACCGTACGGCTCTCCCGCACGCGGCTGTGACGAAGGGCGGCACCCCGGCAAGGGGTGCCGCCCTTCGTTCGTGTCTCGGTGCTCAGCGGCCGGCCGTCGACTGGGACGCGGAGTCGCTCGGGGTGGCGCCGGTGCTCGGGGTGCTCGCGGTGCTGCTCGCCGTGTCGCTCGGGGAGGACGACGGGCTCGCCTTGCCGCCCTTGTGGGGCTTGCCGCCGGCGGAGGCGCCCGGAGCCGGGGAGTTCGTCGCCGGGCCGGACGGGATCTGGCTCGGCCCCCACTTGTCGAAGTAGCCGGTCGCCGGGACCACGTAGGCGCGCAGGCTCACGTCACCGGTCGTGCTGAGGGTGAAGGTCACCTTCTGCGCGTTGCCGTTCTGGACCGACTCGTGGCCGTTGGGGATCTCGGCGGAGGCGTTGCCCTTGCCGCCGAGGATCAGCGAGCCGTGCGCCGGGACGGTCAGGCTGCCGCCCTTGGCGGGGCTCAGCTTCACGGTCTCGGTGCTGCCCGGAATGGTGATCGACTGCAGGGTCTGGGGGTCCTTGCCCATGTTGAACAGGGTCGCGGAGACCACGGCCGGGCCCGTCGACTTCAGGTCGGGCTGAGTGACGATCGTGGCGTTCTGGATCTTGATGTCACCGACGCTGGTCGCCGCGTTGTCCGGCTTGACCTCAAGGGTCTGGGAGTCGTTTCCGGCGCCGCAGGCGGCGAGCGAGGCGATCGAGAAGACGATGGCGGAGGCGGCGAGGGCGCCGCGTCGAAGGCTGCTGCTCACGGCGGCGGCAACTCCTTGAACGCGCGGGCGGCTCCTCTTTTAAAGCCACCCTAAGTGTCTGTCAGCGGCCTCAGGTTACCGAGCCGTTCCCGGGCGCCTGCACCCGACCCTCCCCGAGCGCTCCGCTTCCCTCCGGCTGGAGGTACCGCGAGCCTTCGTCACCCCGGTCACAAGTGACCCTCCAGTCACTTTGCCGGGCGCTCGTCCGGCATTCACATAACCGCTCGCAAAATCTACGTGAAGGAATGTGCGACACCCCGGATATTGATCACGCGCCACCCCCTCCGGCAGCCGTTGATCAATTCCGGAATCGGCTCGGATCCGTCCCGGGTCACCGAACGGAGTAGCGGAAGTCGTACGCTTGGAACCGGACAAAACGGGACGTTCATCCACTTGGAGACGGCTCGGGAAGTGTGTAACGTACGCGTTTCCCCTCGCCCGAAGAGCCCCTCCCACCTGCGAATTCCTGGTTCCGCAGGCCCCTCGCAGCACGTTCCTGTCGCAGTTGTCAAGCCCCGAGATATGCCCTGACCTGCGAAAACGCCATTCAGAAGACGCCGTATCCGTGTTACCCTGGATAGCCACGGAAGGGGTACCTGTCACATGACGTTCAAGGTTGGCGACACCGTGGTCTATCCCCATCACGGGGCCGCGCTGATCGAGGCCATCGAAACTCGCCAGATCAAAGGCGTGGACAAGACCTACTTGGTGCTGAAGGTCGCCCAGGGTGACCTGACGGTACGTGTGCCAGCGGACAATGCGGAGTTCGTCGGCGTGCGTGATGTGGTCGGTCAGGACGGGCTGGACCGGGTCTTCGAGGTGCTGCGCGCGCCGTACGCCGAGGAGCCCACGAACTGGTCGCGTCGCTACAAGGCAAACCTGGAGAAGCTCGCCTCCGGCGATGTCATCAAGGTCGCGGAAGTCGTGCGTGACCTGTGGCGTCGTGAGCGCGAGCGCGGACTGTCCGCCGGTGAGAAGCGCATGCTCGCCAAGGCCCGCCAGATCCTGGTGAGCGAACTGGCTCTCGCGGAGAACACGAACGAGGACAAGGCCGAAGCCCTGCTCGACGAGGTGCTCGCCTCCTGACGCGCCACGGCAGCGATCCTTCGCTCCCGCCACGCTCAGCACAGTAAATGCCGCGGTGCCCGATGACACTGATCCTGTCGCCGGGCGCTGCGGCATGTTCGTATCCATGGCGCCGGATCCCGGAAAAGCCCCGCTCTTCGCCGCTCTTCCGTGTTCTTCGGAAAGCCCCCGAGAGGCAAGCCCCCCGATACTTGATGTGCCGGGCCCGGGCAGATGGCTCGACCAGGGTCACGGAAAGGGTCCGGTCAAGGCGTCGCGCCCGGCACTCCTCCAGGCCATACCCACCTAGGTCGAGCACACAAACCTGACAGGAACCGATGTCTGACGAATCGCGCCCTTCGCCCGCGCCGACCCCCGTCGCCGCCGTGATTCCCGCCGCCGGCCGGGGCGTACGCCTCGGCCCGGGCGCCCCCAAGGCGCTGCGCGCGCTGAACGGCACCCCCATGCTCATCCACGCGGTCCGCGCCCTCGCCGCGTCCCGCCATGTCTCCCTGGTGATCGTCGTGGCCCCGCCGGACGGCGCGGCCGAGGTCAAGTCACTGCTCGACGCGCACGCCCTGCCCGAGCGCACGGACTTCCTGGTCGTCCCCGGCGGGGACAGCCGTCAGGAATCGGTCAGGCTCGGACTGGACGCCCTGCCGCCCGAGTACGGCGTCGTCCTCGTCCACGACGCGGCCCGACCGCTGGTTCCGGTCGACACGGTCGACGCGGTCGTCGAGGCGGTACGGGACGGCGCCCCCGCCGTCGTCCCCGTGCTGCCGCTCGCCGACACCGTCAAGGAGGTCGAGCCCGCGGCCGTCGCCGGCGACCCGGAACCGGTCGTCGCCACTCCCGAGCGGGCCCGTCTCCGCGCCGTCCAGACGCCCCAGGGCTTCGACCGCGCGACCCTGGTCCGCGCCCACGAGACCGTCACCGCGGGCGTCACCGACGACGCGAGCATGGTCGAACAGCTGGGCCTGACGGTCGTCGCCGTCCCCGGTCACGAGGAGGCATTCAAGGTCACCCGCCCCCTCGACCTGGTCCTCGCCGAGGCGGTCCTGGCCCGCAGGAGGCTCAACGATGGCTTCTGAGCAGCCGCTGATCCTCCCCCAGGTCGGCATCGGCACCGACATCCACGCCTTCGAGGAGGGCCGCGAGCTGTGGTGCGCGGGCCTGAAGTGGGAGGGCGAGGGGGCAGGGCTGGCCGGCCACTCCGACGCCGACGTCGTCGCCCACGCGGCGTGCAACGCCCTCTTCTCCGCCGCCGGACTCGGTGACCTCGGACAGCACTTCGGCACCGGCCGCGCCGAGTGGTCGGGGGCCTCCGGGACCACCCTCCTCACCGAGGCGGCCCGGATCGTCCGCGAGGCCGGCTTCACCATCGGCAACATCGCCGTCCAGGTGGTCGGCCCCCGCCCGAAGATCGGCAAGCGCCGCGACGAGGCCCAGAAGATCCTCTCCGAGGCGGCCGGCGCGCCCGTCTCCGTCTCCGGCGCCACGACCGACGGCCTCGGCTTCCCGGGCCGCGAGGAGGGGCTGATGGCGGTGGCGACGGCGCTCGTGGTGCGGGTGAGCTGAGCGCGTGCGAGGGTACCCACACGACCACCAGTGATCTCTGGACTCCGGAGGGTGCCCATGTCCGCCGTACTGTCCGACCGTCTGAAGTCCCTGCTCGACGGCAAGGTGTTCATCGTCGTCGGCACCGTCCAGCCCGACGGCAGCCCGCAGCTGTCACCGGTCTGGGTGAAGCGCGACGGCGACGACCTCCTCTTCTCCACCACGGTCGACCGCCGCAAGTACAAGAACCTGGACCGCGAGCCCCGGGTGACGGTCGTCGTCATGAACCCCGACCAGCCCTACGAGTACGCCGAGGTCCGCGGCACCGCCGCGATGACGACCGAGGGCGCTCCGGAACTCATCGACGAACTGAGCGAGAAGTACACGGGCCAGAAATACGCGGACTTCAACCCGGCGTCGGCCCAGGACGCCCAGCGGGTGGTCGTACGCGTCAGTCCCCGGAAGGTGGTGGGGCGGCTGTGAGGCGGCGGCTTGCGTGAGCAGGGGGCGGGCCCGGCGGGTTGTCTCACGGGGCCGCCGGGGTGCCTGTCGGGGGCGGTCGGCCGAGTCGGGTTGTGGGCCGGGTGGGCGGGGCGCGGGCCAGAAGTACGCGGCCCGCGGGCGGAGCCCGCTGTCGGACGGGGCAACCCGGCGTCGGCCCAGGACGCCCAGCGGGTGGTCGTACGCGTCAGTCCCCGGAAGGTGGTGGGGCGGCTGTGAGGCCCCCGCATTGTGGGGAAGGGGCGTGAGGCACCCTCTCGCGCCCACTACCCTGGAGTGGTGACTATTCGCCTGTACGACACCAGCGCCCGGCAGATCCGTGACTTCACCCCGCTCAAGCCGGGTTGTGTCTCGATCTACCTGTGTGGCGCCACCGTGCAGGCGGCACCGCACATCGGGCACATCCGCTCGGGGCTCAACTTCGACATCATGCGCCGCTGGTTCGCCTACCGCGGCTATGACGTGACGTTCGTCCGCAACGTCACGGACATCGACGACAAGATCATCGCCAAGGCCCACGAGCAGGGCCGGCCCTGGTGGTCGATCGGGTACGACAACGAGCGCGCCTTCAACGAGGGCTACACCGCGCTGGGCTGCCTGCCGCCGACCTACGAGCCGCGCGCCACCGGCCACATCACCGAGATGGTCGAGATGATGCAGCGCCTCATCGAGCGCGGGCACGCCTACGCCGCCGACGGCAACGTCTACTTCGACGTACGCTCCTTCCCGCACTACCTGGAGCTGTCCCGGCAGGAGCTGGACAACCTGCTGCAGCCGTCCGGCGAGGGCGAGACCGGCAAGCGGGACCCGCGGGACTTCGCGATGTGGAAGGCGGCCAAGCCGGGTGAGCCGACGTGGCCGACGCCGTGGGGCGCGGGCCGTCCGGGCTGGCACCTGGAGTGCTCGGCCATGGCGCACAAGTACCTGGGCAGCGCGTTCGACATCCACGGGGGCGGACTCGACCTGATCTTCCCGCACCACGAGAACGAGATCGCCCAGGCCAGGGCCTACGGCGACGAATTCGCCCGGTACTGGGTCCACAACGCCTGGGTGACCATGGCCGGCGACAAGATGTCCAAGTCGCTCGGCAACAGCGTGCTCGTGAGCGAGATGGTCAAGCAGTGGCGGCCCGTCGTGCTGCGCTACTACCTGGGCACCCCGCACTACCGCTCGATGATCGAGTACAGCGAGGAGTCGCTGCGCGAGGCCGAGTCGGCGTTCGCGCGGATCGAGGGCTTCGTGCAGCGGGTCACCGAACTGGCCGGCAAGAGCGTGGAACCGGCCGCCGAGGTCCCGCCCGCCTTCGCCGAGGCGATGGACGACGACCTGGGCGTCCCGCAGGCCCTGGCAGTCGTGCACACCACCGTCCGGCAGGGCAACAGCGCGCTGGCCGCCGACGACAAGGAAGCCGCCGTGGCCCGGCTCGCCGAGGTGCGGGCCATGCTCGGCGTCCTCGGCATGGACCCGCTGGACGCGCAGTGGGCGGGGGAGTCCGACCACAGCGAGGACCTGCACGGCGTGGTCGACAGCCTCGTCCGTCTGGTCCTCGACCAGCGCGAGTCCGCCCGCGCCCGCAAGGACTGGGCGACGGCCGACGCCATCCGTGACCAGCTGGGCCAGGCGGGCCTGGTCATCGAGGACGGCCCACAGGGCCCGCGCTGGACCCTGGGCCCGCGCTGAGCGCAGGCCTTGATCGATTGTGCCGCCCGGCCCCCGGGCGGCACACTGCATAGACGTACGCACACTTTTTCGCAGAGAACAGGTAGGTCATGGCCGCGAACAACCGCCGCATGTCCGGCAAGAAGGGCGCGCAGGTCGGCAGCGGCGGCAAGCGGCGCCGCGGCCTGGAGGGCAAGGGTCCGACCCCGCCCGCCGAGATGCGCAAGGGCCACGCCAAGCAGCGCGCCGCCGCGGCCAAGTCCCGCCGCGGCCAGGGCCGCCCCCAGCAGCGCCGGGGCGGCGGCAGGTCGACCTCCGAGCTGGTCGTCGGCCGTAACCCGGTCGTCGAGGCACTCCGCGAGGGCGTCCCCGCCTCGACCCTCTACGTCCAGCAGTTCATCGACAACGACGAGCGCGTCCGCGAGGCCCTCCAGCTCGCCGCCGAGCGCGGCGGCATCAACCTGATGGAGGCCCCGCGCCCCGAGCTGGACCGCATGACGAACGGCCTCAACCACCAGGGCCTGGTCCTGCAGGTCCCGCCGTACGAGTACGCTCACCCCGAGGACCTCCTCGACGCCGCCGCCGAGGAGGGCGAGGACCCGCTGGTCGTCGCGCTGGACGGCGTCACCGACCCGCGCAACCTCGGCGCGGTCGTCCGCTCCGTCTGCGCCTTCGGCGGCCACGGCGTGGTCGTGCCCGAGCGCCGCTCGGCCGGTATGACCGCCGGCGCCTGGAAGACCTCCGCCGGTACGGCCGCCCGCACCCCGGTCGCCCGCGCCACCAACCTCACCCGGGCCCTGGAGGCCTACAAGAAGGCCGGCATCACGGTCGTCGGCCTGGCGGCGGACGGCGAGGTCGAACTCGGCGACCTGGAGGCCCTGGCGGGCCCCGTCGTCATCGTCGTCGGCAGTGAGGGCAAGGGCCTGTCCCGCCTCGTCGGCGAAACGTGCGACTTCCGCGTGCGCATCCCGATGCCGGGTGGCGCGGAGTCGCTGAACGCGGGTGTCGCGGCCGGGATCGTCCTGTACGAGGCGGCCAGCAGGCGGAGCTGAACAACCGTCCGCAACTTCACCCGGGCGGGGGAATTTCGGCGCCCATATGGCGTTCGAGGCTGCTTTGACGGGGTCCGGACACATCCGCCCGGTCAAAGCAGTGTCCTAACACCACGTCACTCGGTTAGATGCGTGTGGACACCAGAACACCCCGCACACCCACGGGGGACCGTTCGTCGGGATACGACGACGCTCCCGCGCTGAGCATGGTGAAGGTGCCGAGCGATCCGGCGCAGGTCATCGTCAATCACGTCAGCTTCCGCGTGCAGCTGGGCGCGTCGGCGAGGCGCGCCCAATCCCCGCGGATCGCCCGGCTCCTGAGTGCCGCCCAGGACACCTCCCGCATGCCCCTCCTGGGCACCGCGGGCTCGGCCGGTGCCACCGGCCGACGCCGCCCCGTCGTGTGGAGCGGCAAGTCCGCCCCCGACGACACCGGCGCCCACCGGCTCCTCCAGGCCGTGCGGGGCAGCAGCGTCCGCCACGTCGACGAGCCCGAGCCCGGAGCCACCCAGGTCATCCCGCGGGTCCAGACCGGCTACGCCGACACCTACGACGCGCTGGACCAGACCGTCGAGACCCCCGTCGTCGGCCACCAGCGCACCGCCCCCGACGCCGACGGCACCCGCCTGCTGCCGCACATGCGCACGGTGAGCGGCGCCTACGACGACCCTCCCTACTCCGACGCCGACCTCGAGCCGTACGACGGTCACGGCGACCTCGACGACTTCGACGACTACGACGACCCCGACGGCTACGACGACGCGTCCGAGCACGACTCCGCCCGCCCCGCCAGGCGCCACGCGGACGACCCGTCCCGGCACGCCTACTACCCCGGCCGCCGGATGAACCTCGGCGTGGTCCTGCTCCCGCTGCGCATCTTCCTGGGCTTCATCTCCATCTACGCCGGCATGGGCAAGCTGTGCGACCCCGTCTACTTCGACGGCGGCAAGCGCGGCTCGATGGTCAAGTGGCTCAACACCCTGCACCCGTGGGACGTCGCCGAACCGCTGCGCCAGTTCGCCCTGCACCACCCGGTCGGCTCGGGCCTGGTCATCGCCTTCCTCCAGGTGGTCGTCGGTGTCCTGACCGTCCTGGGCTGCTGGCAGCGGGTGGCCGCGGTAGTCGGCGCCCTGCTCTCCGCCGCGCTGATCGTCACCGTCAGCTGGAAGACGGTCCCCGCCTACGACGCCCCCGACATCATCTACCTCGCCGCCTGGTCCCCGCTGATCATCGCCGGCGCCCCCGTCTACTCCGTGGACGGCCGTATCGCGGCCGGCGCCTGGCGCCGCCTCGGCCCCCGCGCCGACATCTGGGACCTGCGCCAGTTCGTCCTGCGCCGCGGCGCGCTGATCACCGTCGTCACGGTCGGCCTCACCCTGCTGGTCGGCTCCCTGCTCGGCGGCGCCGTACGCGACTCCAGCCGCGTGGTCGTCCCCGGCCCCGGCGAGGCCCCCCGCAACAACCTCCCCGGCTCCCCGCTCCCGCAGGACACCGGCAGCCGGAGCAAGAAGACACCGTCGGCCTCCAGCTCCCCCACGGGCGGCGCCACGGCCGGCGCGAGCCCGTCCGGCGCGGCGTCCACCCCGGGCGCCACCAAGGCCGCCGGCGGTACGACCGCGGCCCCCAGCCAGACCCAGGGCACCACGGGCCAGTCCCCGCCCCGCCCGTCCTCCCCGACCGGCGGCGCCCCCAGCACCACGGCCGGCCCGACGAGCACCGGTGGCACGTCGACCGGGGGCAGCTCGTCCTCCGGCGGTTCGAGCAGCTCCGGCGGCAACGCGTCCGGCGGCCAGGAGGGCCTGGTGGGCGGCCTGCTCGGGTAACCGTCCCACGTAGCAGAGGGCCCCGTACCAGTGGAGGTACGGGGCCCTTTCCGACGCACTACCGCCGAACTACCGCCCCAGAGCCGCAAGCTCCCTGGCCGCCTCGGTCAGATCCTTCGCCGTGTCAATGGCCCGCCAGTAGGCACCCTGAGGAATCGGGAACCCGAACAGCCTGTGCTCCCGGGCCAGCCCGGGGAACGTGGTCCGCTCGTGATCCCCCCGCTCGGGCAGCATCTCCGCGAACTCGGGCGAGAAGACATAGACACCCGCGTTGATCTCGAACGTCGACGGCGGAGCCTCGATGAAGTCGGTGATGTGCCCGAACCCGTCGGTCTTCACCGCACCCCAGGGGATACGCGGCCGGGCCAGGGCCAGGGTCGCGACGGCATCCCGCTCGGTGTGGAAGTCGGCCATGTCCCGCAGGGAGAAGCGGGTCCAGATGTCGCCGTTCGTGGCGTACCAGGGCCGGTCGGGGCGGGGAAGACGGGCGGCGGCGTACTTGAGGCCGCCGCCACGGCCGAGTGGTTCGGTCTCCACCACGGTGGTGACGGAGACGGGCAGGTCGGCGGAGTCCAGCCATTTCTGCAGGACGTCGGCGAGGTGGCCGCAGGAGACCACCACGTCGGTCACGCCTTCCTCGGCGAGCCAGGTCAGCTGGTGGCCGATGATCGGAGTGCCCGTGCCGGGGATCTCGACCATCGGCTTGGGCCGGTCGTCGGTGTAGGGACGCAGCCGGGAGCCCTGGCCACCGGCCAGGACCACGGCTTGAGTGGGGCGCGACGCGGCGTTCGGATGGGTCATGACCGCACTGTACGTGGCGCCCCGCCCCGGCCCGCCGGCAGCGGCGCGTCCCTCGGGGACCGTCAGCCGCGCGCGGCGAGGACGCCCGAGGCGAACGACGTGTCGCACACCGGGCGGGCGTAGGACTGGGCGCGCGGAACGCCGTACATGCGGGCCGCGGCCTGGCCGAGGGAGCGGGCGATGGAGGCGCAGTGCTCGGCCAGCGACGGATGGCCGTTGACGGCCTGCTGGAGGTGGGTCAGGACGACGCCCGGGTCCTTCTTCTGCAGCTCGGTGATCAGCCGGTCGCGGAGCACGTCCTGCGGGGCGCGGGAGGCCGTCTTGGCGGAGAGCGCCGCCGAGGAGACGTCGGAGGCGGTCAGCGCCGAGCTGGAGGGGCTCCCCGTCCAGTTGACCCGGGTGACCGCGAGGGTCCCGGAGAGCACCAGGACGACGGGCAGGACGAGGGCGAGAGTGCGGCCGATCCGGCGGGCAGGGCCGCCCCGATGGCCGCGTCGCGTCTGTGGCGTGGTGGAGTGCTTCACGCGTGTGAGGGTAGCGCGGGGTAATGATTTGGCGACATTTAGTCACCCCTTTGGGGGATGGGGTGCCGCTTTTTTCTGGGTAAGGGGTTGACGCGCCACGCCCGAAATGATCGCTCTGCCGGGATATATCCGGGGGGATGTCTCACACGAAAGGGGCCCTGCGGCATGCCGCGGGGCCCCTTTCGTCAACGTGGGTGCAAACGCGCTGCTCAGTCGGAGAGCCGCTCGCCCGTCGACGTCGAGAACACGTGGATCTCACCCGGCCGCGGCACGACGTGCAGGGTGGAGCCCTTCTCCGGCACCTGGCGGCCGTTGACCCGGACCACCAGGTCCTTGAGCTCGCCGCCGACCTCGGCGGTGCCGTAGACGTAACCGTCGGCGCCCAGCTCCTCGACGACGTTCACGGAGACGGCGAGACCGGCCGGCGCGTCCGCGGCGTCCTTGGTCAGGGAGGCGGCGACGGAGCCGCCCAGCTCGACCACGTCGAAGTGCTCGGGCCGGACGCCGACCGTCACCGTGCGGTCGCCCTTGTCGGAGGCGGCCTGCAGCGCGTCCCGGTTGACCGGTACCACGCTGTTGCCGAACTTCACGCCGCCGTCGGCGATCGGGACCTCGACCAGGTTCATGGCCGGGGAGCCGATGAAGCCGGCGACGAAGAGGTTCGCGGGCTTGTCGTACATGTTGCGCGGCGAGTCGACCTGCTGGAGGAGGCCGTCCTTGAGGACCGCCACGCGGTCGCCCATCGTCATGGCCTCGACCTGGTCGTGGGTGACGTAGACGGTGGTGATTCCGAGCCGGCGCTGCAGGGACGCGATCTGCGTACGGGTCGACACACGGAGCTTGGCGTCCAGGTTGGACAGCGGCTCGTCCATGAGGAAGACCTGCGGCTCGCGCACGATCGCGCGGCCCATGGCGACACGCTGCCGCTGACCACCGGAGAGCGCCTTGGGCTTGCGGTCCAGGTACTCGGTGAGGTCGAGGATCTTCGCGGCCTCCTCGACCTTCTGCCGGATCTCCGCCTTGTTGACGCCGGCGATCTTGAGCGCGAAGCCCATGTTGTCGGCGACCGTCATGTGCGGGTAGAGGGCGTAGTTCTGGAACACCATGGCGATGTCCCGGTCCTTGGGCGGCAGGTGCGTGACGTCGCGGTCACCGATGCGGATGGCGCCGCCGTTGACGTCCTCCAGGCCCGCGAGCATCCGCAGCGAGGTGGACTTTCCGCAGCCCGACGGGCCGACCAGGACGAGGAACTCGCCGTCCTCGATCGCGATGTCGAGCGCGTCGACGGCGGGCTTGGTGGAACCCGGGTAGATCCGGGTCGCCTTGTCGAACGTGACAGTGGCCATGGTGAATGGGTCCCCTTCTACCGGCAGGAACGTGCCGGACGATCCGTTGTAGGAAGGTGGTTGGTGTAGTCCACCCAGGTGAACTGCGCGAACTGGCTCAGGACGGTACCTGGCGTTCACTCGTTCTGTCAGTACCCAGGCCCTGGTGAACTTCGCGGAAATTTTCGACAGGAGCGGGCCCGGACGTGGGTACACTGCACGGGCGCCCATGCGCAGGCCTCCTTAGCTCAGCTGGTCAGAGCGCCGCTCTTGTAAAGCGAAGGTCGTCGGTTCGAATCCGACAGGGGGCTCTGACGCTGAACAGCGCGAACGCCCCGGCCGATGATCGGTCCGGGGCGTTCGACATCCACGGGTGACATCAACGGGGGCGGTCACTCATGGTCGGGGCGCCGCCTGAGCAGGCGGTCCATGTGGCTGATGGGCTCGCGCCGCGTGTCCGACGTCACCCCGGGATCTCGCCGCGCCGTAGGCCCATGGAGACCGGCGGGACGAAGGGGGCGTAGATCTTCTCCACCTGGTCGGCGAACCCCACGCTGGTCAGCGGGCCCGAGCTGCCACCTCACGCTCGCGGCGCGCCCTCACCCTTGCGGACCCACCGCAGACGCATCGGGTTGCGGTTTCTACCCAACGAGGTCTTCGGCCACGAGCTGCCTCGCGGCGGCCAGCATGCAGTCGCGTGGCACGATGACGGCCAGCTCGTCGGTACCGACGGAAGCACCGAGCCGGCGCAGCTCCTCGGGGTCCGGCGCCTGGTGCGCCATGACGACCTTGCCGATGACGAAGAAGTTGCCGTCCTCCCTCTCGAAGACGTCGGGGCAGTTGTTCGCTCCGACCGACCCGCGCTCGGCGGGCGTCGATCCGATGCGGCGCATGAGGCTCCTTGCGGTGACAGGATCGGTGTTATGAACACCAATACGGACTGGGTGTACCGGGTGTTCGAGCCGCACGGCTCCGAGGGCTGGCGCCCCTACGGCAGCGACCCCAAACGGTGGCACGGCGTGATCACCGCCGCCGACACGGACGAGGGCGCCAGGCACGCCATCGGCCGCATCGTCGCCGACCTCTTGACCGAGTGGGAGAGGAGCGGCCTCCACCACGCGATGCACGTGCGTGTCTTCCTCTGGCACGACGAGGCGGGCGAGATGGAGGATGCGGACTTCGTCGTGGAGGTCCGGCCCCGGTCGGACTTCGACGCAGGGTGACGGTCCGGGCGGTTCGGCGGCCCTAGACCTAGATCTAGATCAAGGCCACAAGAGCGCCACAAGAGCGATCGGGATAAGACTGCTTCCGTTCGGCTGCCTGGTTCGGTTCTCCTTCTCAGCGCAGTTGCTCGGCCAGTCCGACGATGATGCCCTCCGGGCCGCGGAGGTAGCAGAGCAGATAGCTGTCCTCGAACCGGGCGATCTCGCCGACGAGTTCGGCGCCGTGGGGGCGCAGGCGGGCCACGGTGTCCTCGATGTCGTCGACGGCGAACATGACGCGGTGCGTGCCCGGAATGTTGTGTGGCCGGTTGCGCGGCCCGGCACTGATCGCCGCCGGGCTGCGGTACTTCGCCAGCTCGAGCCGGCTGTGACCGTCTGGGGTCCGGACCATCGCGATGTCACAGCGGACGCCGTCGAGTCCGGTGCACTGGTCGGCGAAGAGGCCCTCGACCTCCGTCCTGCCCTCCAGCTCCAGACCGAGTTCCACGAAGAACGCGATGGCGGCATCCATGTCCTCGACGACGATGCCGACGTTGTCCATCCGCTGAACCGCCATGCCGGTTTCTCCTTCTTCCTCGTGCGGCCGGTGGTGGCCTCTGACGTCCCTGGGACGGAGCCGGTGGCACGTTCTCGACATCCGCAGACCGCCGAGCTCCGTAAGACCGCCGAACTCTGTGAAATCTGGATCGCGCCTAAATGAGCCTGTCCCGCGCCGGGCCGTCTCGGGGCCGTTTGCCGTGTGGTCGTGTCTCAGTGCCGTCCCGCCACCCGGTCCGCCACCTTCGCCAGCCGCGAGGACCCGGTGCCCGGGTGGAGGCGTTCGTGCTGGTCGGCGGTGCGGTAGGTGGCGTACATGCCGTGGACGCCCAGCCAGCGGAAGGGTTCCGGTTCCCACTTGCGGACCTTGTGGTTCACCCAGGGCAGGTCCGTCAGCTCGGTGCGGCCGCCCTGGCCGGAGTCCTGCTGGACCAGGTCGCGCAGGGTGCGGGCGGCCAGGTTGGCGGTGGCGACGCCGGAGCCGACGTAGCCGCCGGCCCAGCCGAGACCGGTGGAGCGGTCGAGCGTCACCGTGGCGCACCAGTCGCGGGGCACGCCGAGGACCCCCGACCAGGCGTGTTCCACGCGCACGCCGGCCAGGGAGGGGAAGAAGCGGGCCAGGATCTCGTGCAGGGCCTCGATGGTCGCCGGCTGCGTACGGCCGTCGTTGTCCGTCCTCGACCCGAAGCGGTACGGCATCCCGCGCCCGCCCAGCGCGATCCGGCCGTCGGCGGTGCGCTGGGCGTACATGTAGGCGTGGGCCATGTCACCAAGGGTTTCGCGGCCCGCCCAGCCGATCGACTCCCACTGCTCGTCGGTCAGTGGCTCGGTGGCGATCATGGAGGAGTTCATGGGGAGCCAGGTGCGTTTCTGGCCTTTCAGCGACGCCGTGAAGCCCTCCGTGCAGCGCAGGACGTACGGGGCGCGGACGGTGCCGTACGGGGTGACGGCGTGCTTGGGGCGGATCTCCGTCACCGGGGTGGACTCGTGGAGGGTGACGCCCAGGGCCTCCACCACGGCCGCCAGGCCCTTGACGAGCTTCACCGGGTGCAGCCGGGCGCCGTGCGGGGTCCAGGTGGAGCCGACCGCGTCCGCGATGCGGATCCGCTCGGCCGTCTCCCGGGCGCCGTACAGTTCGCGGTCCTTCTCGCCGTACGACAGCTCGTGCTCGTGGAAGGCCTTCAGGCGTGCCAACTGGGCCGGGGTGGTGGCGACCTCGAGGACGCCGCCCCGGTGCACGTCCGCCTCGACACCCTCGGCCCCGGCGACCGCGACGACCTCGGCCACGGTGTCGTTCATCGCCCTCTGCAGTCGTACGGCGGCGTCGCGGCCGTGCAGCCTGGCGTACCGGTCGCGGCCGGCGATGCCGTTGTAGAGCCAGCCGCCGTTGCGGCCGGAGGCGCCGTAGCCGCAGAACTTCTGCTCCAGGACGGTGATGCGGAGGAAGGGGGCGGCCTTCTTCAGGTAGTACGCCGTCCACAGGCCGGTGTAGCCGCCGCCGACGATGACGACGTCGGCCGACGCGTCCCCGGACAGTGGCTCCCGGACCGCGGGGAGGCCGTCGTCCGCGTACCAGAAGGAGATCCCGCCGTTGACGACACTGCTTGCCGAGCTGCTCATGGCCGGGACGTTAACCTCTGAGCGCGGCCAGTGTCTCCTTCGGATTCCATGCTTTTCCGCGGCCCCTCGTCAGGGGGTAGCAGGCCAGTCCGATCAGTACGGAGACGAAGTGGCCGAGTTCGGTGAAGGACCGTCCCACGGCCAGCGACAGCCCGAAGAGGGCCAGCACCACCAGCAGGTACGCGTATCGCCAGGGTGCCGCGATCCGGTAGGTGAGCACGCCGATGACCCCGGCCAGCGCGTAACTCACGCCGACGTCCAGGGTGTTGACCGCCGAGTGCGGGGCGATGCCGTCCCGGATCGCCAGCAGCAGGGCGCCCTCGCTGATCAGTGTGGCCAGCACGTGCGCCAGCGCGCACACCGCGAGCCAGCGGGCGGTGCCCAGCCAGCGTTCGGCCGGTGCGTGGAACACCGTGTACAGCACGGCGTACGGGATCCAGTGGCCGCTGTCGATCCACATCGCGCTGGCCACCAGCACCCGGACCGGGTTGCGGGACAGCTCATGGATGTTGGTCGACCGCTGCCGCAGGAAGTGCTGCTCGAACTCCGGCGACATGTGGTGCAGGGCGACGGTCGTGACGAACAGGATCGTCAGCCACACGTATGTGCCGGGGGCGCTGCGGATGTACGCCCGCACGCCACCGGGGCCCCGGATAACTCGCATGAGCCGATTCACGCACGTCGGTATCGTCCGGTCCGTGATTGACATCCCGGGCGGTCTGGCGGAAGCGCAGGAGAGGTACAACGGCGCGGCGGGCCGGGCCTTCATCGACGGGCTGTCGGATCTCACGGCGGCCTTCCTGGACCGCTGGCGGCTGCGGCTGGACGGACCCCCGATGCACGGTGTCAGCGCACTGGTGCTGCCGGTCGTCCACGCCGACGGCGGCTCCGCGGTCCTGAAGCTGCAGTTGCCGGACGAGGAGAGCGAGGGCGAGCCGGTCGCGCTGCGGGTGTGGGACGGCGACGGGGCCGTACGGCTCCTCGACCACGACCCGGCGACGGGCACCATGCTCCTGGAGCGGCTGGACGTGTCCCGGATGCTGTCCGCCGTGGCCGACCCGGACGAGGCCGTCCTGGTCATCGCCCGGTTGCTGGCCCGTCTGACGTCGTTCCCGGCGCCACCGGGCATGCGCCGGCTCGGCGAGATCGCCGAGGGCATGCTGGAGCGGACCCCGTGGGCGCTGGAGCGCATCCCCGACGCCGGGGCCCGCCGTACGGTCGCCGACTGCGCGGCCGCCGTGCGCGAGGTGGCCGCCGATCCCGGTGACCGGCTGCTGCACTGGGACCTGCACTTCGAGAACGTCCTCGCGCCGACCGTGCCGAGTGGCTCGCCATCGATCCCAAGCCGCTCGCGGGCGACCCCGGCTTCGAGCTGTGGCCCGCGCTGTACAACCGCTTCCAGGCGGCCGAGGTCCGCCGGCGCTTCGACGCGATGACGGACGTGCTCGGGCTGGACCGGGAGCGGGCCCGGGCCTGGACGCTGGGCCGGCTGCTGCAGAACGCCCTGTGGGACGTGGCGGACGGCCGGCCGGTCGAGGAACGCCAGCTGGAGATCGCCCGGCGGCTGCGCACGGCGTGAAACCCGCGTGCCGCGGCAGGAGCAGGCCGGTTAGCCTCCTCGCATGATTCGCACCGCGACCCCCGCCGACGTCCCCGTCATCCACGCCCTGGTCCGTGAACTGGCCGAGTACGAGAAGGCCCCGGAGGAGGCGCGGGCGAGCGAGGAGCAGCTGCGGGAGGCCCTGTTCGGAGAGCGGCCGGCGGCGTTCGCGCATGTCGCGGTGGACGACGCCGGCGGTGAGCCGGTCGGGTTCGCGCTGTGGTTCCTGAACTTCTCCACCTGGCGCGGGGTGCACGGGATCTACCTGGAGGACCTGTACGTGCGGCCGGAAGCACGCGGCGGCGGGCATGGCCGGGCGCTGCTGACGGAGCTGGCGCGCATCTGCGTGGAGCGCGGGTACGAGCGTCTGGAGTGGTCGGTGCTCGACTGGAACCGGCCCGCGATCGGTTTCTACGAGGCGCTCGGCGCGCGTCCGCAGGACGAGTGGACGGTGTACCGGCTCACGGACGGGGCGTTGGCGGCGCTGGGCTCGGGTCACTGATTCCGGTACCGGCCCCCCGGCCGGCACCCCGTGCTTCGGCGGCTTTCCCAGGTCAGGACGGGTTGTCAGTGGCGGGGTGCAGCATGGGGGGCATGGCGAGGAGAGCGACGGGCGGCCGTGCGGCGGGCCGGGCAGGGGTGAAGGGTGCGCGACGGCCGGAGCTGCGGCTGCCGCCGCCGGAGCCGTGGTCGGAGGCGGAGTTGCGGCCCGACGGGGACTACGACGGGCTTGAGTTCCGCGACGCGGACCTCACCGGGCAGGACGGGGTGGGCGCCCGCTTCATGGACTGCGCGCTGACCGGCTGCGCGGTGGACGGTACGGCGCTGGGCCGGGCCAGGGTGCTGGACTCGGTCCTGACCGGACTGCGCGGGGTGGGCACGCATCTCGCCGAGTCCACGTTCCGGGACGTCGAGCTGATCGACGCCCGGCTGGGCGGCACCCAGTTGCACGGCGCCGTCCTGGAGCGGGTCGTGGTGCGCGGCGGCAAGATCGACTACCTGAACCTGCGCGAGGCCCGCCTCAAGGACGTCGTCTTCGAGTCCTGCGTGCTGGTCGAGCCGGACTTCGCGGGCGCGAGCCTGGAGCGGGTGGAGTTCGTCGACTGCGCACTGAGAGAGGCCGACTTCGGCAGTGCGACGCTGAAGGACGTGGACCTGCGCGGGGCCGCTCCCCTGGAGATCGTGCGGGGGCTGGACCGGCTGTCGGGGGCGGTGATCAGCACGGGGCAACTGCTGGACCTGGCACCGGCGTTGGCGGCGGAGCTGGGGATCCGGGTGGAATGAACCAGTCCGTCTGGAGGGGGGCAGAGCCCAGGACGGCACGCGTACTCAAGGCACCCTCGGAAAGCGGGCCTGCAGGGTCCAGACGGCCGGGTTCTCGGACAGGTCCTCATGCAGGTCGGTGAGGTCCGCGATCAGATCGTGCAGGAAGTCGCGGGCCTCGCGGCGCAGTGCGGTGTGGGAGAAGGACAGCGGGGGCTCCTCGGCCGGTACCCAGTCGGCGGTGATGTCCACCCAGCCGAAGCGGCGCTCGAAGAGTATCCGGTCGGTGGACTCGGTGAAGTCCAGCTCGGCCCGCTGCGGCCGGGCGGCGCGGGAGCCCATCGGATCCCGGTCCAGCCGCTCCACGATGTCGCACAGCGCCCACGCGAAGTCCAGCACCGGCACCCATCCCCAGGCTGTGGACAGCTCGCGGTCCGTTTTCGTGTCCGCGAGATAGACGTCCCCGCAGAACAGGTCGTGCCGCAGCGCGTGGACGTCCGCGCGTCGGTAGTCGGTCTGCGGCGGGTCGGGGAACCGGTTGGAGAGGGCGTAGCCGATGTCGAGCACGGAAGAGATGGTGTCATGCCTGCGTACGAGCCCCGGCGCATAAGATCACTGACATGTCCAGACCCGTGCGCCTCGTGTCGGCCGTAGCCGTCCTGCTCGCCTTCACCGGCACCGCGTGCGACGGCGGTGTGCACGGCACCCCGGGCGGCTCCGGCGTGCGCGACCCGTACTTCCCGAAGGCCGGCAACGGCGGCTACGACGTCGGGCACTACGACCTCACTCTGGACTACACGCCCGCCACCCGCCGTCTGACCGGTACGGCGGTCATCACCGCCCGCGCCACCCAGGACCTGTCCGCCTTCGACCTCGACCTTTCCGGGCTGGACGTCGACTCGGTCACCGTCGAGGGCAGGAAGGCCCGCTTCAACCGGGCCGGCCAGGAGCTCACCGTCCGCCCGCACGACGACCTGAGCAGGGGCGAGACCTTCCGCACGATCGTCCGCTACTCGGGCACCCCGCGCACGGTCACCGACCCCGACGGCTCCGAGGAGGGCTGGCTGTCCACCGCCGACGGCGCCCTCGGCCTCGGTGAACCCGTCGGCTCCATGGCCTGGTTCCCCGGCGACGACCATCCCTCCGACAAGGCGACCTACGACATCACCGTCACCGTTCCCAAGGGCCTGCAGGCCGTGTCCAACGGCGAGTTGACGGAACAGTCCACCAAGGGCGGCCGTACGGCCTACCACTGGCACACCGCCCAGCCCATGCCGAGCTACGTGGCCACGGTGGCCGTCGGCCACTTCGACATCAACCGCAGCACCGGCCCGCACGGGCTGCCGGTCATCACCGCCGTCGACCCCACCCAGGAGAAGGCGAGCGAGGAGGTGCTCGCGCAGCTCCCCGGCATCATCAGGTGGGAGGAGATCAACTTCGGGCCGTACCCCTTCTCCTCCACCGGCGCGATCGTCGACCGGCCGGGCTCCGCCGACTACGCCCTGGAGACCCAGAACCGGCCCGTCGTCCCCGCCGACCACCTCGCCACGGGCACGCTCGTGCATGAACTCGCCCACCAGTGGTACGGGGACTCGGTCACCCCGAAGTCCTGGCAGGACATGTGGCTCAACGAGGGCTTCGCCACCTACGCGGAGTGGCTGTACCAGGAGGACCACGGCGGCAAGAGCGCCCAGCAGACCTTCACGGACCTCTACGACGGCGACAACGAGGCCATCTGGGCCTACCCGCCCGCCAAACCGTCCAGCGCCGCCCACATCTCCGACAGCCCGGTCTACCAGCGCGGCGCGATGGTCCTGCAGAAGATCCGGCAGAAGGTCGGCGACGACACGTTCTACGACATCATCCAGGGCTGGGCAGCCGACCACCGGTACGGCAACGCGAGCACCGCCGACTTCACCGCGTACGTCGAGAAGAAGGCCCCGCACCGGGACTTCACCGAGATCTGGAAGGACTGGCTGTACGGCGACCGCAAGCCGGACCACCCGTGACGGGCGGTCCGGCCGCCTTACTGCCGTACCCGTACGGCTACTTGACGTTGACCGCGGTCCAGGCCGCCGCCACCGCGTTGTACTCCGCGCTGCCCGAGCCGTACAGGTCGGCCGCGGCCTGCAGGGTGCCGGTGCGGGCGCCCGCGTAGTTCGTGGTCGACGTGAAGTACGTGCTCAGGGCCTTGTACCAGATCTGGTCGGCCTTGGCCCGGCCGATGCCGGTGACCGTGGAGCCGTTGTACGTCGGGGAGTTGTAGGAGACCCCGTTGACCGTCTTCGCGCCGCTGCCCTCGCTCAGCAGGTAGAAGAAGTGGTTGGCGACGCCCGACGAGTAGTGCACGTCGAGGCGGCCGACCGTCTTCGACCAGTAGTCGGCGGAGTGACCGTCCTTGCTGGGCTTGTCCATGTACCGCAGCGGGGTGCCGTCGCCGTTGATGTCGATCTTCTCGCCGATGAGGTAGTCACCGGGGTCGGCGGCGTTGTTCGCGAAGAACTCCACCGAGGTGCCGAAGATGTCCGAGGTGGCCTCGTTCAGACCGCCCGACTCCCGGCTGTAGTTGAGCTTCGCCGTGGCCGCGGTCAGGCCGTGGCTCATCTCGTGGCCCGCCACGTCGAGCGAGGTGAGCGGGTCGGCGTTGTTCGTGCCGTCGCCGTACGTCATGCAGAAGCAGCTGTCGTCCCAGAAGGCGTTGACGTAGGCGTTGCCGTAGTGGACGCGGGAGTAGGCGGCCTTGCCGTCGCCCGCGATACCGTTGCGGTTGAAGGCGCTCTTGTAGAAGTCCCAGGTGACGGCGGCACCGTAGGCGGCGTCGACGGCGGCGGTCTGCCGGTTGGCCACGGTGCCGTCGCCCCAGACGTCGTCGGCGTCGTGGAAGAGGGTGCCGGTACCGGACGTACCGCCGTTCAGGTCGTATGTCCTGTGGCCGCCCCGGCCGCCGTCGACGAGGTCGTAGCCGCCGGAGGCGGCGGGGGTGGTGCCGATCGTGACGGTGCCGCTGTACTGGCTGGTGCCCGTGCCGGTGTCGATGCCCTCGTAGGAGTAGATCTTCTTGCCGGTCTGCGCGTCGGTGACGATGTGCAGCTCGCTCGGGGTGCCGTCGTGCTGGACGCCCTTGACGACGGACTCGTAGGCGAGGACGGGCCTGGCACCGGCGGCCCAGACGACCTTGCGGGAGGTGGAGGCGGTGGCCTTGGCGGTGCCCGCGGCCTTGAGGGCGGTCTTCTTCGCGCTCGCGGGGGAGACGGCCGCGGTGGTGGTCGGCACGGATATCCGGGCCTGGGTCGCCTTGTCGACGCCCTTGAGCGAGCCGTTCTTCGCCACGTGGGTGACCAGGTCGCCGCCGAGGACGGGGAGTCCGGCGTACGTGCGCTCGTAACGGGTGTGGACGGTACCGTTCGCGTCCTTGACCACGTCCCGGACGATCAGCTTCTCCTTGGCGCCGAGGCCGAGTTCGCGGGACGTCGCACCGGCGTGCTGCTGGGCCGACTCCAGGGCGGCGGCGCGGGCCGTGGCGCTGAGCGGGAGGGTGGTGGCGCCGGGGGTGTGCGTGGGGGCGGCGGTGGCGGCGCCGTTCTGCAGCGCGAGGACGACCATCGCGGCCGAGCCGACCAGGGCGGCGGCGCGCACGGCGGTCTTGCGGGAGGTGCGGGAAGCGTGGGGCTGCTGTCTCACTCGATCTCCTTCGGGCTGGTCTCCGTGGGGTCGGAGACACAGGTGGGGCACAGGGGATGCACAGAGTTGCGGCGGCGAGGGAGAGGGTGACACCGGGGAGGCCCCGTTTGACAGGGCGGCGACAAGACTTTACGTGTTCGTATCCGAAAGGCGTGCGGCGGAATCCGTTATGCGGACGACGTGTGTGGGGTCAACTGCCTGTATGTCAGGCGCAGTTGGGGCTGGCGGCGTCACGCCCGCGTCCCCACCGCGGCCGGTGTCGCCCGTGTGCGCCGGAGTCGGCACTCCTGGAGGTCGCGGCGGTGGCGGCCCGTCGAGCGGCGGGAATTCGGATTCCACCGTTCCGTATGAGGGCGTCACGCCCTGGGACTTTCCAAGTGTGGACATGACATCAACGGGTGTTATTGTCGGCCAGCTTGATCATCTTGCTTCCAATCACGGATCGACGAGGGGCTTCGGCATGCCCGAAAACCCGGCATGCCCGCCTCTCGGTACAAACGGAGGGGATCTTTGTGAAGAGGAAAATGGCCAAGGCGCTCATGGTCGCCGCGGCAGTGCCCGCCCTGCTCGTCGCCACGTCCGGCGCCGCGTCCGCGGACGGCTGGGTGACGTGGAAGAACGTGAAGTCCGGCTATTACCTCACCGCCAATTCCGGCGGCACGGTCAAGGGCGACTGGGCCATGCCCGGCGTGAATGAGAACGACTACCAGTGGTACGACCAGTCCAACGGTGACGGCAGCTACACCGAGTACAACGGCTGGGGCATGTGCCTCGTCGGCTACTACCGGCAGGTGTACACCGAGAACTGCAGCACGAGCCGTGACCAGTCGAACTGGTGGCAGCGGTGGTACGAGGTCTCGACGAACTCGGGCTGGAAGCTGAAGAACCGCCAGACCGGCTGGATCCTGGACGACGAGGGTCACGGCGGCATCTACGCCAACTCCACCGACTACAACAACTCCAACCAGCGCTGGAAGTAGTCGAAGTAATCGGACAGGAAGGGCCTGACGAGTCATTCGGCGGGCCCTGTCCTGGTGTTCTGAAAAGACAACGGCCTGTCAGGCGTCGGCCTTTACTATCTTCTCGGCCGCTTCCACCTTCCGCTTCTGAATTCGCCGCGCGTCCTGCAACGGCTTGCTCCGCTGCTCGATGATCTCCCGCTCATAGGCGGCGGAAACCAGAGCGGCGGTCTGCACGTACTGTGCCTTCCGCTTGCATTCGACGTCCGTGACGGCGGCCGCGATCTCGGCGGGGGAGGGCGGGGGCAGGGTCGCCCCCTTGGGGACGGGCAGACCCTTGCCGAGCAGGCTCCGGTCGTGCGCGGGGGCGAGCGGGTTGGCGTAGTCGTAGCCGGACTTCTTCATGCAGGCACTCCACTTGGAGACCGTGGCCACGACCCGGCTGTCCTGGAAGGTGGCGCTCAGCGTCTGCGACCTCAACTGCTGGACGACCATGAACAACGTCTCCGGGTGCTTGCCGCCGAGTTTCCTGCGCGCTTTTCCCTCGCATCCCAGCTTGCCGCTCTTCGGGTCGTCGAAATAGGCACGCTTCACCGCCGGAGCGATCTCGTCACCGGCCGATCGGTCGCTTGGGTCGCTTGGGTCGCTCTCGGGCTTCGGTTCCGGGGACGGCTCCCGGTAGCCGTAGACCTTGACGGCCTTCATGTCCATCACGCCGTAGAGCACATACGGGGCCGGGGGCTCGGGCCCGTCGTCCGGCGTGAGCGCCTTGGGGAGGGTCAGCCCCTCGTCCCGCATGCACTGCCGGGCGAGCACGTTCTCGGCGCGGACGATCGTCCGCTCGTCCTTCACCGAGACATACGCGTCCAGCGGCAGAGTCATCGAGCCGTCAGGCCGGACGGTCGCACCGCCACCCTTGAAGTCGACCGGCTTGGAGGGGTCACCGGCCGCCGCCGGGACGAGCGGCGGAATCGACGGTTCCGTCCCCGAAAAGCCCGGCGGGGCGGGCCGCTTCGCCGCATCGGCGTTGTCCTGGCCCGAGGAGCTGTCGCATCCTCCGACGGCGACGACGGCCATCAGTACTGCACCGGCCACCCACAGCGGCCTGGATTCACGTATCGCTCTCATCATCCCGAAATCGATCCGAAGTGATCGGTCAAGGCCGGGGGTGACGGGTGCCGGGCTCACGGCACGGTCATCACGGTGACCGAGCCGGTCACCGGTGTCCGTCCGCGAGGACGCCATATCCAGTTCGGTCCGCACGCCCGGCGAAAGCGCCGGATCGCCCCCCGAGCGGACCCATGAGCGCCGATTCTGTCAGACATCGCCTCTCCACGAGACGTCCGGATGATCAAGACCCCGCACGCGTCGGAGCCCCCGGCCGGACGGCCGGGGGCTCAAAGACTTCACTGCCGGGGCAGGCTTGCTCAGACGTTCACACCGAAGTCCTGGGCGATGCCGACCAGGCCCGACGCGTAACCCTGGCCCACCGCGCGGAACTTCCACTCCGCGCCGTTGCGGTACAGCTCGCCGAAGATCATGGCCGTCTCGGTGGCGGCGTCCTCGGAGAGGTCGTAGCGGGCGATCTCGGCGCCGCCGGCCTGGTTGACGATGCGGATGTAGGCGTTGCGGACCTGGCCGAAGTTCTGGCCGCGGTTCTCGGCGTCGTAGATGGAGACCGGGAAGACGACCTTGTCGATGTCGGCCGGGAGCGCGGCGAGGTTGATGTTGATCGCCTCGTCGTCGCCCGCGCCCTCACCCGTGCGGTTGTCGCCGGTGTGGACGATGGTGTTGTCCGGGGTCTGCTTGTTGTTGAAGAAGACGAAGTGCGCGTCCGAGTAGACCTTCCCCTGGCCGTTCACCGCGATGGCCGAGGCGTCCAGGTCGAAGTCCGTGCCGGTGGTGGTGCGGACGTCCCAGCCGAGGCCCACGGTGACGGCGGTCAGGCCCGGAGCCTCCTTGGTGAGCGAGACGTTGCCACCCTTGGACAGGCTTACAGCCATGTTGGGAGTCCCTTCCCTTGGTATCTGCGTATCTGTGCCGATGAACTTGCCGATGAAGCTACCGTCACCCGGGAGAACGTCGAGAGGGGTCCCGTTGGTTCCGGATCCCTTTACCTTTTTTACCAAGTCGGAAATCCAGGTGACGTGGACCGGGCGCGACCGGGAACATGGAACGCATGTCTGGTCCCTACGTCATTCGTGGCTCCGTCTCGCTCCCCGAGGCCGAGCTGATGTGGCGTTTCTCCAGGTCCTCCGGGCCCGGCGGACAGCACGTCAACACCAGTGACTCGCAGGTCGAGCTGCGCTTCGACCTCGCGGGCACCGATGCCCTCCCTCCGGTGTGGAAGGAGCGGGCGCTGCAGCGGCTCGCGGGCCGGCTGGTCGACGGAGTGGTGTCCGTACGGGCCTCCGAGCACCGCTCCCAGTGGCGCAACCGCGAGGCCGCCGCCGTACGCCTCGCCTCCCTCCTCGCGGAGGCCAGCGCGCCCCCGCCCAAGCCGCGCCGGCCGACCCGGATCCCGCGCGGCATCAACGAACGCCGGCTGCGGGAGAAGAAGCAGCGCTCGCAGACCAAGCAGGGCCGCTCGGGCCGCGACTGGGCGTGAGGTCCGAAGGCGGGTGAGGTCCGAAGGCGGGTGAGGTCCGCATACGGGTGGGCCCGTCACATCCGCGGCCCGGCGTTCGTCAGTGAGGCGGAGGACCACCGACGGTGACGGAGAGGCCGGACACACGATGAGCGACAACGGGCTGCACGGCGACGACGATCTCCTCGCGGAGCGGTTCGAGGCGTACCGGGGGCATCTGCGGGCCGTCGCCTACCGGATGCTGGGCTCGGCCGCGGAGGCCGAGGACGCGGTGCAGGAGGCGTGGTTCCGGCTCAGCCGGTCCGACACCGGTGAGGTGAGCAACCTCGGGGGCTGGCTGACGACCGTCGTCGGCCGGGTCTGCCTCGACATGCTCCGCTCCCGCCGCTCCCGGGGCGAGGAGCCCCTGGACGCCTGGCATCCGGGAGCCTCCGCCGAGCCGGACCCGGCCCAGGACGCCGTGCTCGCGGACTCGGTCGGGGTGGCACTGCTCGTCGTCCTCGACACGCTCTCGCCTGCCGAGCGGCTCGCGTTCGTGCTGCACGATTTGTTCGGGGTGCCGTTCGAGGAGGTCGGCGGCATCCTCGGGCGCAGTCCGGCCGCCGCGCGGCAGCTGGCCAGCCGGGCGCGGCGCCGGGTGCGGGGCGCGGAGGCGCCGGAGGCCGACCTGGTCCGGCAACGGGGGGTGGTCGACGCGTTTCTGGCGGCCGCGCGGGACGGTGACTTCGACGGGTTGCTGGCGGTGCTCGACCCGGACGTGCTGGCCCGCGGCGATGCCGGTACGACCGTCGGGGCGGCCGGGGTCGCCTCCGGCGCGAGGAGCTTCGCCCATCTGGCCCGCGTTGCGCGTCCCGCGCTGGTCGACGGGGTCACGGGGTTGGTCGTGTACGCCGACGGCCGCCTGGAGCGCGCCCTGACGTTCACTTTCGTCGCCGACCGGATCGCGTCCATCGACATCGTGACGAACCCGGACCGGTTGACGGAGCTGGGCGTCGAGCAGGTCTAGGGGCGGGATGCCGCTGCGCCCACCCGTGCCGCCGCTGGCGGCGCGGCTGCCCGCAGGTTGCGTGGAGCACCCCCGTCGGCCTCCCCCGTCGGCCGGAAGCCCGCGCCCAGGTGGAAGCCCTCCGTGTCGCCCGGCCGCGGATCAGGCCGGCCTCGGAGCCGGCGGCGGATCGGCCGTAGCCCCGCCCCTGGGCGTCGGCGGCGATGTGGAGGCGCCACCGCCCCGAGCGGCGCACGCTGCCGTCGCCGTACCAGTCGATGCCGAGGAGGCCCGGACCGCGTGTTCCTGGTCGGGGCCGGTCCTGATGCCATCGCGGCGTCGGAGTTCGCGGGTGTGACTTCTTCCGGACGAGGTGTCATCCGGGCACCGTGGACACGCGGTTCACTCCCGGGCCACGCAATGCGGGGCTCAGCCCACGTGCCGGTACCGGCCGCGGAAGTACAGCAATGGGCCCCCCTCCGCGCTCGGTACGCGCGCGGTGAGGACGCGGCCGATGACGAGGGTGTGGTCGCCGGCCGTCACCCGCTGCTCGGTGCGGCACTCCAGCGTGGCCAGCGCGCCGCCCACCAGCGGCGCGCCGGTGGCCTCGCCGCGGGCGTAGGCGATGTCCTCGAAGAGCAGACGGTCGCTGATGCGGCCCTTCATGGCGAAGCGGCCCGCGATGTGCCGCTGGCTCTCGGCGAGCACCGACACCGCCCACAGGGGCTGCTCGTCGAGCAGGTCGTCCATGCGGGAGCCCTCGCGCAGGCTGACCAGGACCAGCGGCGGGTCGAGGGAGACGGACAGGAAGGCGGTGGCGGTCATGCCGACGTCCTCCATGGCGGGCGCGCCCGGGTCGTCCGGGTCCAGCGGCGGCTCCTGCGCGGTCACCAGGACGACCCCGGCGGCCAGTCGGGACATCGCGGCCCGGAACTCGTCGTTGCTCACCCCCTCAGCATGCCCGGAAGCTGCGGTGGCGGTGGGTGAGGGAGTCTTCAGCACGCCGGAAACGCTAGTCTCCGCCCTGCACAGGCCACATCGGGCCACGGCCCGAGACGGGTCCTAGGACCAACGCCCGACCAGTGTGTGCATCCTGTGAACGGACCCATAAAGTTTGCGTTCAGTAAACGCATGGGGAAACCGCTGAAACTCCACTCAATTGTTCACGTTCTCCTGTGACTTGAGTCACAAGAGGCAGGAATTGTTGACCCTGTGTACCGAGTGGGCAGCGCGCTGTGATTCAGTGGCGGGGAAACTGGAACAGCACCGTAAGCGGCACCCTGAAGAAGCGCCGACGACAACCCTTGATTCGCTGCGAGGTCTCGGGGGGAGGGCGAGCATGGAGACCGAGTCGGAGCCGTATGTCCGTCTTGCGTCCCTGCGACAGCTGCACCAGGTCATGGCCGACATGAACACGGCACGCAGCCTGGCGGACACACTGCAGACCGTCTCCGACGGCGCCATACACGCCCTCGGGTACGAGATGGCGTGCGTGAACCTCGTACGCCCCGACGGCGATCTCGTCGTCGCCGCGTTCTCCGGCAACTCCGCCGCCGAGGCCCTGATCACCGGCCGGGTGGGCTCCCGCGAGTCCTGGGACCGGCGGCTGGACATGGGTGAGCGCTGGGGCGACCTGATCTTCATACCGCACACCGAGGGCTGGGTCCTCGACGACGACGACGTCCCCCAGTGGTACACCGACGGCCCGGCCCCCCGCTTCGAGGACGAGTGGCACCCCTCCGACCGCCTCTTCGCCCCCATGTACACACCGGGCGTGCAGGGCGGTTCCCGCGGCGAACTGCTCGGGGTGATCTCCGTCGACCGGCCGCGCAACGGCCGCCGCCCCGGCGCCTGGGGCCGCGAGGCCCTGCAGATGTACGCCTTCCAGGCCGCCATCGCGATCAGCAACGCGCGTCTACGCGCGAACATGCAGCGCGCCCTGGTCCGCCTGGAGCGTGAGCAGCAGGCCCTGCGCGCCAGCGAGGAATCCTTCCGGCAGGCCTTCGAGTACGCCCCCTCCGGCATGGCCATCGCCGAGATGGGCGGCGACCAGCACGGCCGCATCCTGCGCACCAACGACGCCCTGTGCCGCCTCCTGGGCCGCCCCGCCTCCGCCATGCGCCGTTACTCCTTCTCCGACCTCGTCCACCCCGAGGACATCGGTACGCTGCTGCGCACCTCGGCGGAGGGCGGTCGCGCGGAACTGCGCCTGGGCCGCCGCGACGGCACGTACGTCTGGGTGTCCCTGCGCAACTCCGTCGTCGCCGACGCCGCCGACGGCCCCCGCTTCCTCCTGACCCACGTCGAGGACATAGAGGAGCGCAAACGCCGCGAACTGCAGCTCGCCCACCGCGCCTCCCACGACTCCCTGACCGGCCTGCCGAACTCCGCCGAGCTGCGCTCGCGCCTGTCGGCCCGGCTGTGCCGGCGCCCCACCCACGCCGGCGACCTGGAGTCCCTGGACGCGGCGTACGGCCACCCGGCCTTCGACGCGCCCGCGGCGGTCCACGGCTTCGACTACCGGCCCGGCGCGGAGTCGTACGACGCCTTCGACCACCACGTCCACACGGTCGCCCCCGAGGACGACCGCGACGACGGCGCCAAGGGCCTCGCGGTCCTCTTCTGCGACCTCGACGGCTTCAAGTCGATCAACGACCGCTTCGGCCACAACGCGGGCGACACGGTCCTGATCGAGGTGGCAAGGCGGTTGTCCCGGGGCGTCCGCGACGGCGACACGGTGGCCCGCCTCGGCGGCGACGAGTTCGTGATCCTCGCCGACGGCCTCGGCCGGGCCGACGCCCAGGACCTCGCCGTACGGCTGCGCAACGAGATCATCCAGCCGATCCGGGCCGAGGGCCGGGCCGTCCGGGTGGGCGCGAGCTTCGGCATCGGCTGGGCGCACTGCGGCATGACGGCGGACGAAGTGTTGAAGTCAGCCGACGAGCGTATGTACGTAGAGAAACGATCTCGTCCCAAACAAAACCGACGCGCCGGATGATCCGCAGGTCAGGGACCTGATGCGATTCGAGTCACCCGTTTGGCTCAGTCAGAGCGGGTAGGCTCGCTGTTCCACACTCCGTATCGCATCCGCCCGCACCCGCTGAGGAGACCAAGGGATGACGCCCGGCGAAAACGGCCCGAGCACGCCCGAGGACGACGACCCGTTCGGCTATCTGTACGCCGACGGCCAGGCCAGAGGAGCCCAGCCGCCGTCCGGCGGTTACGGCTACCCGAACTCGGTCAGCAGGGTGCGTACGGTCGGTGAGCGCCAGTACGCCCAGCAGCCGCAGTACGGCCAGCCGACCGTGCCGCAGCAGGGCGCCTACGGCCAGCCGAACGCCCACTACCAGGCCCCGGAGACGCTGCCCGGCGGCACCCCGCCGCCCGGCCGCCCGCAGAACCAGCCCGCCCCCGGCCGCCGCGGCCCCAACACCAAGGGCCTGCTGATCGGCGCCATCGCGGTGGTCGCCGCGGTCGTCGTCGGCATCGGCGCCGCGATGCTCAACGGCAACGACGACAAGAAGAACGCCAACCAGGCCAACACCACCCCGACCCAGTCCCAGAACCACTCGCCCAGCCCGTCGAGCAGCAGCTCTACGACGCCGGGAGAGCTGCCGAAGACGGATGCCAAGGCTCTGCAGCTGGGCGGCAGCGCCGCGCTGGCCTCGGACATCAAGGGCGCCCCGTCCGAGGGTGGCGTCTACGTCGGCGGCTTCAACCAGGTCGGCTCCTCGGTCACCTGGAACATCGACGGCATCCCCGAGAGCGGCAAGTACAGCCTGTACGTCGGCTATTCCGTCCCGGGCAAGGACGCCACAGCGACTCTCACAGTCAACGGCACGACGTCCAAGGCCAAGTTGAAGAACTGGGCGCGCGCCCCCGAGGGCAACTACGAGAGGGGCTGGACCCGCAGCTACAACTGGATCCAGCTCAACAAAGGCACGAACAGCATCAAGGTCTCCTGTGAGCAGGGCGACCAGTGTGACGCCAACATCGACCAGCTGTGGCTGGTGAACGGCTGGGTGAATTCCGGCGGCTGAGCCTCAAGGGGGATTCCAGCGGGGATTCCCACATCGGCCGCCAGAGGTGTCGCTCAATACCTCAACGGGCTCCCCGGAATCACGCCTCGCCGACCACCCCGGTCCCCGCCACCCGCCCCCGCAGTTCCTCGTACACCGCGGGGTCGAACTCGCCGGCGGCCCGTGCCCGTACCGTCGCCGCCGACAGGGCGACCGCGCGGGTCAGGCGTTCTGGCCAGGGAAGCTTCTCCACCAAGCCGGACAGCAGGCCCGCCACCGCCGAGTCGCCCGCGCCCGTCGGGTTGCCGTGGACGCGGGCCGGTGGGGTGGCGCGCCAGCGGCCCTCTGGAGTGACGGCCAGCAGGCCCTGGGCGCCGAGGGAGGCCACCACCGCCTGCGCCCCACGCCGCCGCGCATCCTGGGTGGCGCGCAACGGTTCGTGGGAGCCGGTGAGTTCGGCCAGTTCGTCGGCGTTGGGTTTGATGAGGTCGGGGCGGGCCGCCACCCCCCGGCGCAGGGGTTCGCCGCTGGTGTCCAGTAGGACGGGGACGCCGTGGGTGCGGGCGGTGCGGACCAGGTTCGCGTAGGCGCCGACCGGGACGCCGGGGGGCAGGCTGCCGCACAGGGCCACTGCCGAGGCGCCGGAGAGCAGTTCCTCGTACCGGTCCAGGAACGCGCCCCACTCGGTCGGCGCGATGAGCGGGCCCGGCTCGTTCAACTGGGTCGTGTCACCCGAGCGTTCGTCCACGATCGCGATCGTGCGCCGGGTCGCGCCGGCGATGGGGACCAGCGCGTCCGTCAGGTCCGGAGTGTCGGCCAGCCGGTCGCGTATCGCCCGGCCGGTCCCGCCGCCCGCGAACCCCGTGACCGTCACCTCGTGGCCGAGCGCGGCCAGTACGCGGGCCACGTTCACGCCCTTGCCGCCCGGTCGCTCGATGACGTCCGAGACCCGGTGCGAGGCGTGCGGCCGTAGCGACCGCACGCGATAGGTGATGTCGAGAGCGGTGTTCAGCGTGACCGTGAGGATCACCCGGTCGACCTCCCTCGAAGTCCCTTGCGCCTGCCATCGCGCCCGTCATCGGTTTCCGGGGCCCGATCATGCCAAAGAGACGGCGGCCGGCCCAGTCACGTGTCAGCCGCCGTCGAGGGAAAAAGGCGGGCAGATCAGGCCGGTTGGGGCGGGACCACCCACTCGCCCCGCCGCATCACGCCCTTGAGGTCGAAGTCCGCGTCCAGCAGGACCAGGTCGGCGTCCTTGCCGGGCTCCAGGGAGCCGATGCGGTCGAAGAGGCCGAGGAGGCGGGCCGGGTTGACGGACAGGGCCGTCACCGCGTCCTCGACCGACAGCTTGTCGACGGTCACCGCCCGCTTGAACGCCCGGTCCAGGGTCAGCGTGGAGCCCGCGATCGAACCGCCCTCCACCAGCCGCGCCACCCCCTCGCTGACCTCGACCTCCAGCGGGCCGAGCATGTAACGCCCGTCGCCGGTGCCGGCCGCGTCCATCGCGTCCGTGATGAAGGCGACGCGGGAGGCGCCCGCGCGGTGGAAGGCCAGTTCCAGGGCGGCGGGGTGGAGGTGCACGCCGTCGTTGATCAGCTCGACCGTGACCCGCTCGTCCTCCAGCAGGGCGGCGATCGGGCCGGGCGCGCGGTGGCCCAGCGGGGGCATCGCGTTGAACAGGTGGGTGGCGACCGTGGCGCCCGCGTCGATGGCCTCGACCGTCTGCTCGTACGTCGCGTCCGTGTGCCCGATCGCCGCGATCACGCCGTGCTCGGCGAGCAGCCGTACCGAGTCGATGCCGCCCGGCAGCTCGGCGGCGAGGGTGACCATCGTCGCCCTGCCGCGCGCCGCGTCGATCAGCTTGCGCACCTCGGCCGGCTCCGGGTCGCGCAACAGCTCCTCGGAGTGCGCGCCCTTGCGGCACGGCGAGATGAACGGCCCCTCGAAGTGGATGCCGGCGATCTCCCCCTGCTCGGCCAGTTCGCTCAGCAGCCCGGCCTGCCGCACCAGCAGGTCCATCTCGTCGGTGACGGTCGAGGCGACGAGGGTGGTGGTGCCGTGCGCGCGGTGCGTGGCGATGGCCTTCATGATCTGGTCCGGGGTGCCGGAGAAGGAGGCGCCGCCGCCGCCGTGGTTGTGGATGTCGACGAAGCCGGGGATCACCCAGTGGCCGGTCACGTCGATGACCTCGGCGTTCTCGGGAACGGCAGCCGTGATGCCCGTACCCTCGACGCTGACGCGCCCGTCGTCCACCACTCCGCCGGGCAGCACCACCCGGGCACCTGCGAGAACCAAGCTGGGAGCCATCAGGCGGTTACCTCCGGGGGGTCGGTGGGGTCGGTGGGGTCGGTGGGGTCGGTGGGGTCGGTGGTGTCGAGCAGGTCCTGCGCCAGCAGGCCCGCGCCCAGGCAACCGGCCGTGTCGCCGAGGGCGGCCGGCACGATCGTCGGCAGTTTCTGGAAGGTGACCCGCCGCCGGACGGCGTCCCGCAGGGGTTGGAACAACACTTCCCCCGCCTCGGCGAGACCACCACCGATGATCAGGGTGCGCGGGTCCAGCAGGGTGAGCGCGGTGACCAGGCCGTCGGCGAGCGCGTCGACCGCCTCCCGCCAGACCCGGACGGCGTTCGGGTCACCGGACGCGACGGCCTTGGCGCAGTCGGCGGCGTCCGCGTCCGGGTCCCCGCAGGCCGCCGCCCAGGCCTCGCTGACGGCGGACGCGGAGGCGTACCGCTCCAGGCAGCCGTGCTGCCCGCAGGGGCAGGGGGTGCCGGACGGTCGTACGACGACGTGGCCGATCTCGCCGGCGAAACCGTGCGCGCCCGCCTCCACCCGGCCGTCGATGCCGATGGCGCCCGCGATCCCGGTCCCGAGCGGCACGAACAGGAACCGGTCGGCGCCCTTGCCGGCGCCGATCCGGCCCTCGGCGAGGCCGCCGGCGCGCACGTCGTGGCCGAGGGCGACGGGGACGCCGAGCCGCTGTCCGAGGAGCGCGCGCAGGGGTACGTCCCGCCAGCCGAGGTTGGCCGCGTACGCGGCGATGCCCCGCTCCTCGTCGACGATGCCGGGGACCGCGATGCCGGCTGCGGCGGCGGCCTCGCCGTAGCGCTCTACGCCGTACGCGCGCAGCTCGGCGGCGAAGTCGAGGATCGTCGCGACCACCGCGTCCGGTCCGCGTTCGCGTCCGGTGGCGCGTCGGGCGCGGTGGAGCAGCTCGCCGCCGTCGCCGACGAGGGCGGCCTTCATCCCGGTACCGCCCACGTCCAGGGCGATGACATGTCTCACCACGGCCCCTAGTGTGAACCTCCTACCCGCAAGAGGTCTAGTCCACTTACGTGGTGTAGACCTTATGCGTCCATATATTGAACGGTCAGACAGCAGGGTTGGGGCTTTGACGGTGGGTCGGCGTACGGCAGGAACGATCGCGGTGGTGTCCGCACTGGGCATGACGGCGGTTCTCGGCGGCTGCGGGAGCACGGGCTCCTCCGACGTCACCTTGAGACTGGTCGCCGCCGACTACGGGGACTCCGCCGCCAACAGTTCCAAGAAGTACTGGGACTCCCTGGCCAAGGAGTACGAGTCCAAGCATCCCGGCGTGAAGATCGACGTCAGCGTGTACTCCTGGAACGACGTCGACGCCAAGGTCAAGGACATGGTCGCCGCGGGCCATGCCCCCGACCTGGCCCAGATCGGCGCCTACGCCGACTACGCGGCCGCCGGCAAGCTCTACCCGGCCTCCGAGCTGCTCTCCATCCGCACCCAGGCGGACTTCCTCTCCCAGCTCTCCGACGCCGGCCAGTGGGACCACACGCAGTACGGCATCCCCTTCGCCGCCTCCACGCGCGTGCTCTTCTACAACAAGACCCTGTTCACCAGGGCCGGCATCACCCCGCCCACCACCTGGGACGAGCTGGCCGCCGACGCCAGGGCGCTCAGGGCCAAGGGCGTGAAGTACCCCGTCGCGCTGCCGCTGGGCCCCGAGGAGGCCCAGGCCGAGACGATGCAGTGGCTGCTCAGCGGGGGCAACGGCGGCACCGGCTACACCGACGACATCGGCACCTACACCATCGACTCGGCGCCGAACGTCAACACCTTCACCTGGCTCAAGGACAACCTGGTCGGCAAGGGCCTGACCGGCCCGGTCGCGCCCGGCAAGCTCAACCGCGCGGACGCCTTCGCCGCCTTCGCCGACGGCCAGGTCGGCATGCTCAACGGGCACCCCACGCTGATCCAGCAGGCGGAGAAGAAGGGCGTGAAGTTCGGCATGGTGCCGATGCCGGGCCGCACCGGCAAGGCCAGGGCCTCCATGGGCGTGGCGGACTGGATGATGGGTTTCAAGCAGAACGGGCATGCCGAGCAGATAGGCGACTTCCTCAACTTCGTCTACAGCGAGAAGAACGTCCTCGCGTTCTCCCGCGAGTACGGCCTGCTCCCGGTCACCGGCTCGGCCTCCAACGCCATGAGCGACTCGGAATCCCCGGCCGACCAGGCCCTGCACCCCTTCCTCGACCAGCTGCCCACCTCCGAGCTGTACCCGGTCGGCAAGACCTCCTGGGCGGCGGTCAGCGCGGCCGTGAAGCAGAACATCGGCCAGGCCGTCACCCCCGGCGGCAGCCCCTCGGCCGTCCTGTCCCGGCTCCAGGCGACGGCGACCGCGGCCGACAGCGGCGACGCGGGCTGAGCCGGTTGTCCGTGCCCGGCGCTACGGTGGCGGGCATGGAACTAGGCCACCGCGAACAAGCCATCCTCGCGCTGGAGCGCCGCGGCTTCGCCGGCCCCGGCGCGAAGGAACGGGCGATACGCGAGGAACTGGGCCTGTCCCCGGTCCGCTACTACCAGCTGCTGAACGCGTTGCTGGACGACGAGAGAGCGCTGGCGGCGGACCCGGTGACGGTGAACCGCCTGCGCCGGGTGAGGGAATCCCGGCGAGCGGAGCGCTGAAGCCGACCGGGCCGGACAGGGCGCTCCAGGAGTGAGGCGGACCCGCGCTGGATACCTTCGCTGTATGGACCCTCTGCCGACCCCGCGGACCCAGCCCGGCCGCGACGGCCTCGCCGCATTCCTGGCGAAACCCGCCGCAGCAATCGTCGGCCTCGACTTCGACGGCACGCTCGCTCCCATCGTCGCCGACCCCGAACAGGCCCGCGCCCACCCCGAGGCCGTACCGGCCCTCGCCGCACTCGCCCCGAAGGTGGCCTCCATCGCCGTGATCACCGGCCGCCCGGCCGGGGTCGCGGTCCGGTACGGCGGCTTCGCCGGCGTCCCGGGCCTGGAGCACCTGACCGTCCTCGGCCACTACGGCGCCGAACGCTGGGACGCGGTCACCGGCACCGTCACCGCCCCGGCCCCGCACCCCGGTGTCGCCGCGGCCCGCGCCGAACTGCCGGGCGTGCTGGACCGCAACGGAGCCTGGCGCGGCACGTGGATCGAGGAGAAGGGCCGGGCGGTCGCGGTGCACACCCGCCGCGCCGACGATCCGCAGGCCGCGTTCGAGGCCCTGCGCGGCCCCCTCACCGACCTCGCCACCCGCCACGGCCTGATCGTCGAACCCGGCCGGATGGTCCTGGAACTGCGCCCGCCGGGCATGGACAAGGGCGTGGCGCTCGGCGACTACGTCCGCAAGACCGGCGCCGAGTCGGTGCTCTACGCCGGTGACGACCTCGGTGACCTGCCCGCCTTCGCCGCCGTCGACGAACTCCGCTCCGAGGGCGTCCCCGGCCTCCTGGTCTGCAGCGGCAGCACGGAGGTCACGGAACTGGCGGAACGGGCCGACCTGGTCGTGGACGGCCCGGCCGGCGTCGTCCACCTGCTGCGGACGCTGGCGGCTCAGCTGGACTGAAGCTCCCGCAGCTGCTGAAGGAACCACTGGGCGGGCGGCAGCGCGGTGGCCGCGGCGGCCAGCCGCTTCGATCGCTCCGCCCGCTCCCCATCCGGCAGGGACAGCGCCTCGTGCAGGACCCGCGCGGTCTGCAGCACGTCGTAGGGGTTCACCACGAGCGCGTCGGCGCGCAGTTCCTCGTACGCCCCGGCCTCCCGGGACAGCACCAGCGCACAGCCCCGGTCGGAGACGACCGGGATCTCCTTGGCGACCAGGTTCATCCCGTCCCGGATGGGGTTGACCAGGGCCACGTCGGCGAGCCGGTAGGCGGCCAGGGAGCGGGCGAAGTCGTCCTTGACGTGCAGCACGACCGGGGTCCAGCCCGGTGTGCCGTAGGTGGAGTTGATCTCCTCGGCCAGCCGCCGCACCGCGGCGGTGTAGTCGCGGTACACGGCGAGGTCCTGTCGCGACGGGTAAGCGAACGCCAGGTGCACCACCCGCTCACGCCACTCGGGGTGGTCCTCCAGCAGCTGCCGGTACGCCTGCAGTCCCCGCACGATGTTCTTCGACAGCTCGGTGCGGTCGACCCGGACGACGACCCTGCGGCCCTCGCCGATCTCCTCCCGCAGCGCCGCCATCCGCTCCTGGACGTCCGGCTCGTGCGAGCGCTTGCGCAGGAAGTCCCCGTCCGCCCCCAGCCCGTGCACCCCGATCCGCGTGTCCGCGGGGATCCCGGACTCCAGGGCCGCCTGCGCGCAGTCCCGGAACGCGTCCGCCCACCGCCGGGTCAGGAACGCCACCCGGTCCGCCCCGAGCATGCCCCTGAGCAACTGCTCACGGATGTCGTCCGGCAGCAGCGCGAAGTACTCCGGCGGCGCCCACGGCGTGTGCGAGAAGTGACCGATCCGCAGGTCGGGGCGGAGTTCCCGGAGCATCCCGGGGACCAGGCACAGGTGGTAGTCCTGCACCAGCACGGCCGCCCCCTCGGCCGCCTCCTGGGCCAGCGCCTCGGCGAACGCCCGGTTGTAGGCCTCGTACGACGCCCACTGCCGCCGGAACCCCGTGTCGAAGACCGGCTCCAGCGGGGTCTGGTACAGCATGTGGTGGACGAACCAGAGCACCGAGTTGGCGATGCCGTTGTAGGCGTCCGCGTGCACGGCCGCGTCGATGTCGAGCATCCGCACCCGCTGCCCGCCGGTGTCCCCGGCCGGCAGCAGCCCGCCGTCCGCACGCCGTACGGCCTCCCGGTCGCCGTCGCCGAGCGCGGCGCACACCCATACCGAGTCCGCGTCCGCGCCGATGGCCGACAGCCCCGAGACCAGCCCGCCGCCGCCCCGCCTGGCGTGCAGCGAGCCGCTCTCGTCCACCGTGTACGAAACCGGGCCGCGGTTCGACGCGACCAGCACCTCAGCACCCTGCGTGGAAGCCATGGTCCTCAACCTAGCCCGGCCCGGAAACGCTCAAACGTACGGCTACGCGCCGTGATGGGGCCGTATACGAACACAGGCCACATCCGGCCTCAGGCCACCTTGCGTTCGGCGTACTCCGCGATCTCCACCATCGGCGGCCGTTCCTCCGTGTCCACCGAGTAGGTGCGCGGCTCGAAGCCGTCCTCGCCCCGCTCGAACTGGGTCAGCGACGGCCGGATCAGATGCCCCCGGGCCAGCCGGAGCTGGGCCGTCCGGTAGATCGCCGCCGCCATCCGGCCCAGCGCCTGCCCGTCCTGGTGCCGGTGTCTGCGGACCCCGACGTCGACCTGGGCCAGCGCGTCCAGACCCGCCAGGTGCAGCGCGTCCACCAGCATGCCCAGCTCCACGCCGTAGCCGACGGGGAACGGCAGCTGCTCCAGCAGTGAACGGCGGGCCGCGTATTCCCCGCCGAGCGGCTGCACGAAACCGGCCAGCTGCGGCCAGTGCATGTTCAGCAGTGGGCGGGCCATCAGCTCGGTGACCCGGCCGCCCTGCCCGGCGGCGCCGCCGAGCGGACGGTCGTACATGCCCTTGACCAGGTCCACGTCCGGCTCGGTGAGCAGCGGGCCGACGATTCCGGAGACGAAGTCGGAGGAGAACTCCTTCAGGTCGGCGTCGATGAAGCAGACGATGTCCCCGCCGGTCACCAGCAGGGAGCGCCACAGCACTTCACCCTTTCCGGGGACGGCGGGGATGCGGGGCAGGATCTCGTCGCGGTGAACGACCCGGGCGCCCGCGGCGGCGGCGACCTCGGAGGTGCGGTCGGTGGAGCCGGAGTCGACGACGACGATCTCGTCGACGAGCGGTACCTGCTCCACGAGGTCGTGACGGATGACCGCGACGATGTCGCCGACCGTCTCCTCCTCGTTGAGCGCGGGCAGCACGACGCTGATCGTCTGGCCCGTGCGCTGTTTGGCGGACAGGATCCGGTGGAGAGGGCGATCGGTCACGGACCAGGAGCGGGTGGACAGCCAGCGCTCGACTTCTTCCAGCACGGTCTGCGACTCCTCACTGTTCGTGACCACACGGGTGAGCCGTGTGATCCATCTCGCGGTTCGGACGACTATCTCAACTGTCCTGGCCGTCGGTTACAGTCTTGAACAACGCCGATGACCATCGCATGTCGGGGGTCATGGGCGTCCACAACCGCATACAGCTCATCCAGAGGGGCAGAGGGACACGGCCCGATGAAGCCCCGGCAACCCTCCAGTCGGTTCTTGTCACGTTGACGTGGCGAGGCTCCCGGCTAGGGAAGGTGCCAAATCCGTCTCACGGCGAGATGCGTCGTGAGGAAGATGAGGAGAAAGGGCCTCGCCTCCATGGCTGTGCAGACAGTTGCAAGCACCAGCAGTTCCACCGTCGACCTCGGTCCCGCCGCTGCCCTGAGCTGTCGGGAGTGCGGTCACCGCGTGCCGCTCGGCCCGGTGTTCGCCTGCGAGGAGTGTTTCGGCCCGCTGGAGATCGCCTACGACTTCGCCGGCTACGACACCGAAGAGCTGCGCCGCCGTATCGAGGCCGGTCCCGCGAACATCTGGCGTTACGCGCCGCTGCTGCCCGTCCCGGCCGACGTGGCCGACAAGCCGAACCTGAACCCGGGCTGGACCCAGCTCGTCCGGGCCGACAACCTCGCCGCCGAACTCGGCGTCACCGGCGGCCTGTTCGTGAAGGACGACTCCGGCAACCCGACGCACTCCTTCAAGGACCGTGTCGTCGCCCAGGCCCTGGAGGCCGCCCGCGCCTTCGGCTTCACGACGCTGAGCTGCTCCTCCACCGGCAACCTCGCCGGTGCCGTCGGCGCCGCCGCCGCCCGGGCCGGCTTCCGCTCCTGCGTGTTCATCCCGCACGACCTGGAGCAGGGCAAGGTCGTCATGGCCGCGGTCTACGGCGGCGAGCTCGTCGGCATCGAGGGCAACTACGACGACGTGAACCGCTTCTGCTCCGAGCTGATCGGCGACCCGGCCGGCGAGGGCTGGGGCTTCGTCAACGTCAACCTGCGGCCGTACTACGCGGAGGGCTCCAAGACCCTCGCGTACGAGGTCTGTGAGCAGCTCGGCTGGCGGCTGCCCGACCAGATCGTGATCCCGATCGCCTCCGGTTCCCAGCTCACGAAGATCGACAAGGGTCTGCAGGAGCTGATCAAGCTGGGTCTGGTGGAGGACAAGCCGTACAGGATCTTCGGCGCGCAGGCCGAGGGCTGCTCGCCGGTGTCGACCGCCTTCAAGGCCGGCCACGACGTCGTTCGGCCCCAGAAGCCGAACACCATCGCCAAGTCCCTCGCCATCGGCAATCCGGCCGACGGCCCCTACGTCCTGGACATCGCCCGGCGCACCGGCGGTGCCGTGGAGGACGTCACGGACGAGGAAGTCGTCGACGCGATCAAGCTGCTGGCCCGCACCGAGGGCATCTTCGCGGAGACGGCGGGCGGTGTGACCGTCGGCGTCACCCGCAAGCTGCTCAAGGACGGCGTCCTGGATCCGACGAAGACCACGGTCGTCCTCAACACGGGTGACGGCCTGAAGACCCTCGACGCGGTGGCCGGGACCGGCCTCACCGCCACCATCCGCCCGACCCTGGACTCCTTCCGAGAGGCTGGCCTCGCATGAGCGTGACCGTTCGCATCCCCACCATCCTGCGCACCTACACCGGCGGCCAGGCCGAGGTCGCCGCCGAGGGCGCGACCCTCGCCGAGGTCATCGAGGACCTGGAGAAGAACCACACGGGGATCGCCGCCCGTGTCCTGGACGACCAGGGCAAGCTGCGCCGGTTCGTGAACGTCTACGTCAACGACGACGACGTCCGCTTCGAGCAGGGCCTCGAGACCGCCACCCCGGACGGCGCCGGTGTGTCCATCATTCCGGCGGTCGCCGGCGGCTGATCGTTACCTTGGGTAACCCCAGTTACTCATTGTTCATGGAATTGCCTCCTCCGTGAGAGAAGCGGAGGGGGCAATTCTGCGTGATTGAGCGCGGTACAGTTGGGGAACCTGGGCACGGCGTCAGGGCGTAAGCCCTGGATTTCATGCCGCACACCCCGCAAGATGCAGCCAAAGTGCGGGGCTTTTATGCGGCTTTTGTAACCTTTGCGGGGCCCGACTTGCCCCGAAGTCAGGTGAATTCTCACCACATTCCGGACCGTTCGCGTCCAGAATTCTCGTCCGATTGACCTGTTGCAGACGGCAGTTGGACAGATACATTCAGCCGCGGTCGACGCGTTCCGGCGCACGCCCCCGACCAATGGGGGGTGAGGTCTGACCCGGGTCCGCGAAGTGTGGATCTGTGCAAGGGCCAGTAATAGGGGAGTTAGGCATGGCTCAGGGCACCGTCAAGTGGTTCAACGCGGAGAAGGGGTACGGCTTCATCGCGGTCGACGGTGGTGCGGATGTTTTCGTCCACTACAGCGCGATCCAGATGGACGGTTACCGCACCCTGGAAGAGGGACAGCGGGTCGACTTCGAGATCTCGCAGGGCCAGAAGGGCCCGCAGGCGGACATGGTCCGGCTGGCGACCAGCTGAAGCACGCGTCGACTGACAGCGACGTTCTACGTTCGTCTTCGAAGGGCCCGTACCTCCTGGGGTACGGGCCCTTCGTCATGCCCGGCGCCCTTGTTCGCGCGGGGCTGAGCGCCCCCCGCGGCATGCCCGGGGCGCTTGCACTCGGAGGTGCCGAGTGCTAATCATTGGCGTTAGCACTCTGAAGGTGAGAGTGACAAAGAAGGACCGGGTCGGTGAGGCCCGCAGGCCAAGTGGGGCAAGGAACCACGGGGCCGGCGAGCCGTCCGTCGCGGGCGCGGGCGCGGTCCGAAGGAATCACCCCCAGTCCTGGAGGGACCACTTCACATGGCCAAGATCATCGCGTTCGACGAGGAGGCGCGGCGCGGCCTCGAGCGCGGCATGAACCAGCTCGCGGACGCCGTCAAGGTGACGCTCGGCCCCAAGGGCCGCAACGTCGTCCTCGAGAAGAAGTGGGGCGCCCCCACGATCACCAACGATGGTGTCTCCATCGCCAAGGAGATCGAGCTCGAGGACCCGTACGAGAAGATCGGCGCCGAGCTGGTCAAGGAAGTCGCCAAGAAGACGGACGACGTCGCCGGTGACGGTACGACCACCGCGACCGTGCTCGCCCAGGCCCTGGTCAAGGAGGGTCTGCGCAACGTCGCCGCCGGTGCCAACCCGATGGCCCTGAAGCGCGGCATCGAGAAGGCCGTCGAGGCCGTCTCCGGCGCCCTGCTGGAGCAGGCGAAGGACGTCGAGACCAAGGAGCAGATCGCCTCCACCGCGTCCATCTCCGCCGCCGACACCCAGATCGGCGAGCTGATCGCCGAGGCCATGGACAAGGTCGGCAAGGAAGGCGTCATCACCGTCGAGGAGAGCAACACCTTCGGCCTGGAGCTCGAGCTCACCGAGGGTATGCGCTTCGACAAGGGCTACATCTCCGCCTACTTCGCGACCGACATGGAGCGCATGGAGGCGTCGCTCGAGGACCCGTACATCCTCATCGCCAACTCCAAGATCGGCTCCGTCAAGGACCTGCTCCCGCTCCTGGAGAAGGTCATGCAGTCGGGCAAGCCGCTGCTGATCATCGCCGAGGACGTCGAGGGCGAGGCCCTGTCGACCCTGGTCGTCAACAAGATCCGCGGCACCTTCAAGTCCGTCGCCGTCAAGGCCCCGGGCTTCGGCGACCGCCGCAAGGCCATGCTCGGCGACATCGCCATCCTCACGGGCGGCGAGGTCATCTCCGAGGAGGTCGGCCTCAAGCTGGAGAACGCGACCCTGGACCTCCTGGGCCGCGCCCGCAAGGTCGTCATCACCAAGGACGAGACCACCATCGTCGACGGTGCCGGCTCCTCCGAGCAGGTCAACGGCCGCGTGAACCAGATCCGCGCCGAGATCGAGAACAGCGACTCGGACTACGACCGCGAGAAGCTGCAGGAGCGCCTGGCGAAGCTCGCCGGCGGTGTCGCGGTCATCAAGGCCGGTGCCGCCACCGAGGTGGAGCTCAAGGAGCGCAAGCACCGCATCGAGGACGCCGTCCGCAACGCCAAGGCGGCCGTCGAGGAGGGCATCGTCGCCGGTGGTGGCGTGGCCCTGCTGCAGGCCTCCCAGGTCTTCGAGAAGCTGGAGCTCGAGGGTGACGAGGCGACCGGCGCCAACGCCGTGCGCATCGCGCTCGAGGCCCCGCTGAAGCAGATCGCCGTCAACGCCGGCCTCGAGGGCGGTGTCGTGGTGGAGAAGGTGCGCAACCTGACCCCGGGCCACGGCCTGAACGCCGCGACCGGCGAGTACGTCGACCTGGTCGCCGAGGGCATCATCGACCCGGCGAAGGTGACCCGTTCCGCGCTGCAGAACGCCGCCTCCATCGCCGCGCTGTTCCTCACCACCGAGGCCGTCATCGCCGACAAGCCGGAGAAGGCCGCCGCGCCGGCCGGCGGCGGCATGCCGGGCGGTGACATGGACTTCTGATCGACCCCTGGTTGATCACGTCCTTTACCGAGGGCGGCACTCCCTGTCAGTGGCAGGGGGTGCCGCCCTCGGGCGTGTCCGGGAGCCGGTGGCGGGCGCGGTGAGGGCCGTCAGGCGCCGCAGGCTGGCCTGACGCTGCACCACACTCAGCCCGGTGACGGCGGCACCGAGCGCCAGCCAGCCCGCGGGACCGGCCGTCATCACCGCACCGGTCAGCAGCAGGGGCCCCACCGACTTCTGCACCGACTGCGCCATCCCGGCCACGCCCAGATAGGAAGCACGGGCGCGCGGTGGCGCCAGGACGACCGCCAGCTCCCAGGAACTCACGGAGCGCAGCAGTTCGGCCAGGGTGACCAGCATCGCGGCGGCCAGCATGGCGAGCGAGGCGGACCAGGCCCCGCCACCGGTGGCGGTCGCCAGCACGAGGCAGCCGGCGAGCAGCGTCATGCCGTACCAGCCCACTGCCGCGGCCGCCCGGCGCGCGCCTTCGGCCCGTGCCGAGACCCGCAGTTGCAGGACCACCACGAGCACGGTGTTGACCACCAGGAACGCGGGGACGACCGCGTGCGGCGCGCTGGTGTGGTGCACCAGCCACAGCGGCAGCCCGACGCTGAGAACGGAGTCGTCCAGGTTCATCGGGATGTCGAGGAGGACGAAGAGCAGGTAGCCGGGATCCCGCCAGGGGCTGCGGGCGGGGGTCGGGTCGGGGGCGGGTGTGCTGCCGTCGCCGTGCGCCACGATCAGGCCCTGGCCGGCCGGTTCCCGGGTCCGCCAGACCAGCGCGGCGGCCACGAGGTAGGACAGCGCGTTGGCCAGGATCAGCGCGCGGTAGGCGTTCGGGGTGCCCACGGCGAGGCCGAGCGCGGCGATGCCCGCACCGACGGCGTATCCGGCGTTCGCCACGCTGCGGAACAGCGCCTGGTAGGTGGCTCGCCGCTCACCCGCGACCCGGGTGGCGAAGAGCATCTCCAGTGTCTTGGCCGCTCGCTCCGCCAGACTGGTGAGGGCGACCACGGGCAGCAGGGTGGCGAGGTCGTCGGCGACCAGCAGCAGGACCATCGTGCCCAGGCGCAGCAGGTGACAGCCGATCAGCAGACCCCGCACGGGAAGCCGTTCGGCGGCCCGCCCGGCGAGCGGCGACCCGGCGATCCCCGCGACCGCGCCCACCCCCAGCAGCAGCCCGAGCCGGCGCGCGTCCAGCCCGCTCACGTAGGTGAAGTAGAGGACGCAGGCCGCGGCCCACACACCCGTTCCGGTCCGGTCCACGCACTGCGCGAGCAGCATGGTCCGCGCGTCCCGCCCGCCCGGTGGCCGTCGCAGCTGCGCTATCAGCCCGTCCCCGCCGTCCTTGCCGTTTCCGGCCCGTCGCATGGCCAGCCCCCGTTTCCCACCGTCGCGGTAATCTCGATGTCAAGATACTTGATATCGATAGACGGAGGTGGGCGCGGGAGCGGGTGGGGCCGGACCGTTCGGGCGGTGGCGCGTCCCTGATCGCAGTGGCTTGAGCCTTGGCCTCCGCCACCACCTCGAAGTGCTCCTCGAACTTCGATTTGGCCGCTGCCCCAGCTGCTCCGGGCGCGCGGTGATGACGACGGGTCGAGGTCCTTCGGTCCTGCCATGTGAGTGGTGTCACGTGAAGGGCTTCGGCGGGGCGGAATGTGGGGCAGCGCATAGGCGATTACTTAAGAGCCTGCAACAATGCGTGCTCACATACCGTCCGGTTAACCCCGCCACTCACGAGGAGCCCCTCACGTGACCGTCACGACGCCCGCCTCCCGCGCGGCCCAGATACTGTCCCGCCCGATCGCGCTCAACGGTCTCACCGTTCCGAACCGGATCGTGATGGCGCCGATGACCCGCATGTTCTCCCCGGGCGGCATCCCCGGCGAGGACGTGCGCTCCTACTACTCCCGCCGCGCCGCCGCCGGCGTCGGGCTCATCGTCACCGAGGGGACGTACGTCGGCCACGAGTCGGCCGGGCAGAGCGACCGGGTGCCGCGGTTCCACGGCGAGGAGCAGCTCGCGGGCTGGGCGAAGGTCGCCGAGGACGTGCACGCGGCGGGCGGCACGATCGTGCCGCAGCTGTGGCACATCGGCATGGTCCGCAGCCAGGGCGACGCCCCCTTCCCGGACGCCCCGGCCGTCGGCCCCTCCGGCCTGGTCACCGCGGGTGCCGAGCCCACGGGCAAGGCGATGACCCAGAAGGACCTGGACGACGTGATCGGCGCGTTCGCCCGGGCCGCCGCCGACGCCGAGCGCATCGGATTCGACGGCGTGGAGATCCACGGCGCCCACGGCTACCTCCTCGACCAGTTCCTGTGGGAGGGCACCAACCGGCGCACGGACGCCTACGGCGGTGACCCGGTGGCCCGTGCGAAGTTCTCCGCGGAGATCGTGGCGGCGGTCCGCGAGGCGGTCTCCGCCGACTTCCCGGTCCTCTTCCGCTACTCGCAGTGGAAGCAGCAGGACTACACCGCCCGGCTCGCCGAGACCCCCGAGGAGCTGGAGACCATCCTGACCCCGCTCGCCGCGGCCGGCGTCGACGTCTTCCACGCCTCCACCCGCCGCTACTGGCTGCCCGAGTTCGACGGCTCCGACCTGAACCTGGCGGGCTGGACGAAGAAGCTCACCGGCAAGCAGGTCATCACCGTCGGTTCGGTCGGTCTCGACGGCGACTTCATCAACGCCTTCCAGGGCGAGGGGTCCGAGGTCAAGGGCATCGACAACCTCCTCGACCGCATGGAGGCCGACGAGTTCGACATGGTCGCCGTGGGCCGCGCGCTGCTCCAGGACCCGGAGTGGGCGGCCAAGGTGCTCTCCGACCGCTTCGACGAGCTGGCGCCGTACGACGCGGCCTCGCTGAAGACGCTCAGCTGAATCCCCCTCCCCGGACGGGCACTTGTGACCGCTGCCGTACGTTTCTTCTGATGACCAGTGAGGAGCGAGCATGACGACGAGCGAGTCACAGGCCCGGGAGGCCGGCGCCCCGGACACCGGTGGCCCCGTGGTGCGCACCGCCTCCGGCGCGGTGCGCGGCCTGCGGGAGCAGGGCCTGTCGGTGTTCCGGGGCATCCCCTTCGCCGATCCACCCGTCGGCCCGGCCCGCTTCCAGGCCCCACGCCCGCCCCGCCCGTGGGACGGGACCCGCGAGGCGTACGCGTTCGGCCCCCCGCCCCCGCAGGAGTCCGGCTTCCTGGGCCGTGCGGCCCGGCTGCCCGCGCCCCAGGACGACAACTGGCTCACGGTCAACGTCTGGACCCCCGACCCGGACCCGTCCGCCGCCCGCCCGGTGATGGTGTGGATCTACGGCGGCGCGTTCAAACTGGGCCACGGCGGCCAGCCCGGCTACGACGCGCAGCGCATCGCCCGTGACGGCGACGTCGTGGTCGTCACCTTCAACTACCGCGTCGGCATGGAGGGTTTCGCCCTCTGGGGCGGCGCCCCGGCCAACCGTGGCCTGCTGGACCAGGTGGCGGCCCTGGAATGGGTCCGGGAGAACATCGCCGCGTTCGGCGGTGATCCCGCCGAGGTCACCGTCTTCGGTGAGTCGGCGGGCGCGGGTTCGATCGCCTCACTGCTGGCGATGCCCCGAGCCCAGGGCCTGTTCCGGCGGGCGGTGGCCCAGAGCGTGCCCGGCACGTTCTTCTCCGCCGGCCTGGCCGGTGACATCGCGGCGGCCCTGGCGGCCGAAGCGGGCCGCGAGCCCACGGCGGCCGACCTGGCGGCGGTGGACCCGCAGCGGCTCACCGAAGCGGGCGCGGCGCTGGGCACCAAGATGTCCCGGTTCACCGCCCGATGGGGCCAGGTGGCCCCCACCACCGTCCCGTTCGCCCCCGTCGTCGACGGCGACGTCCTCCCCCGCACCCCCTGGCAGGCCCTCGCCTCCGGCGCGGCCCGCGACATCGACCTCCTCGTCGGCCACAACCGCGACGAGTACCGCCTGTTCCTGGTCATGGCCGGCCTGCACGGCAAGGTCACGGACGAACTGGCGCGAGCGACCCTGCGGCTGTACGCACCGGGCGGTGAGACGGGCGAGAAGGCCTACCGGTCGGCCTTCCCCGACGCCACCGCGGAGCAGCTCTTCGCACGCGTGCAGACCGACTGGCTGTTCGCGCTGCCGAGCCTGCGCCTCGCCGAGGCCCAGCACACGGGCGGCGGCCGTGCCCACGTCTACGAACTGACCTGGCCGGCCCCGGGCGGCGGCGGACTGCTGGGCGCCTGCCACGCCCTGGACATCCCGCTGCTCTTCGGCACGTTCGGCGCGGACCTGGGCGCCCTGCTCTTCCCCGGCGGCAGACCCACACCGGAGGCGGAGCGCCTGTCGGCCTTCATGCGCCGCGCCTGGACGGCGTTCGCACGCACGGGCGACCCGGGCTGGCCGTCCTACGACCCGGACTCCCGCCTGGTGCAGATCCTGGACACGGAACCGGCGACGGGCCCGTACCCGGAGGAGCGCAGCAGGCTGATCTGGGAGGGCTACGACTTCCTGCCCTCGCCCCTGCTCAGCTGACGGCGCCTACAGGTTGCCCATGGGCTCGATGTCGATGTGCACGGGTGTGCCCCACACCCGCAGCACCTCGTAGTCGGTGAACTCGTGCACGAGCCGGTACGCCGTCGCGGGCCGTGATCCGCGCCGCTGGGCGGCGAGATACGCCTCGGCCTCGCGCCGGTCCCTGCGGGGTGTCCCGCACAGCTGCCACTCCTGCCCGTTCCACGCCTCGGGCAGCCAGCGCTGCTGCGGCTGGGGCCGGTCGGCGCGCACGCCGTAGCGGGAGGGCGCGGTCGGTACGGGCTGTGCCGGACCGGGCCGGCCCTGGAACTCCGACCGCCGAGCCGCGCGCCGCCGGGTCTCACAGAGCAGACACAGATCGGGCGCGCTCTCGTCGACGGGCCCTTGCGGATGTTCGGCGCACCGGGTGCTCCGCGCGCTGGAGGCGACGCTCTCGTCGAGGAGGTCGAGCGCCCTGCGCAGATCGGCCTTGATCTCGTGCAACCGGGCGTCCGGCGTGTCGGCGGTCACCGCCTCCCCGTGCTCCCCGAGCAACCGGAGGGCCCGTCCGAGGGCGGCGAGCTGGGCGTGGTTCATGGTCCGACGGTAACGCCCGCCGGGGCCCGGGCCCCCCTGCCCCGGGACCGGCGCCCTGGGGTCCGCGGTGGGGCGGAGGCGGGGACGTGGTTTCCGAACCAACCGGTTAAGTCCTCCCCCACCTTCCCACCCCCCCCCC
>NZ_JBVJVY010000023.1:0-143926 GCF_055603265.1 Streptomyces sp. NPDC037288 | reverse complement strand
ACCCGCACCCTCTACGACGAGGCCACCGCGTGGTCACACCACGCAACCCTCGCCGGAGCCGCTTGACATCCCTACGCCATGGGATGTCTGACCTGCGTCGAGTCGTCGGTGACGTCGTCGTTGGTCGTCGTCGGCTATTCCCGTACGGCTCAGGGACGGCCCGGCTCACCGAGGGCCGGGCCTCGGACGTGAGGTTCGGAGCCCGGCCCGCCGTGATCAAGCGGCTCGACCTTGTGACTGGCGAGCACGCGAAGGCGGGCGCGCCGACTCACGGCATGTGCGGCCGCGTGTGCCTCCTGGCCCACCTCTCCCGCGTGGGAGATCATCCCCAGAAGGATCTCCAGAGAGTCTCTGTCGTTGGCCGCTGCTGCGGCACTTCGCAGCAGTCGCCGAGTAGACGGCGTAATCATCGATCGCCGCATGCTTGACGGCGCAGAAAGATCCGCGGAAAGAATACTGAGGACGGCTTTCGCCCGTGACGTCGGAATGCTGGAGGGGATGGACCTTTGCGGATCACGGGCCATACTCCCCGCAGACACTTCGATGAAACAGTCCACCCAGGCTTCCAAATCGAACGCCACCCGTCGATTCTGGCACCGTCCACCCCGCGCCGACCCGCGTTTGCCCGTGGTCACCAGGGGCACCGCACACGGAGCGCACCCGCACGGCCGTCGAAGACGGCCGCCTACTTGGCTTCGGTGGGCTGAGGGTCGTCCGGGCGTACGGCTCCGAGCACCGGATAGGACGCCAGCGGGGAGACCTCCACCTTCTGTCCCGGGCGCGGAGCCTGTACGACGTTGCCGTCGCCCACGTACAGGGCCACGTGGGTCGCCTCGGGGAAGTACACGACCAGGTCCCCGGGGCGCAGTTCGCGCAGTGGGACCCGGCTGAGCCGGCGCCACTGTTCCTGGCTGGTGCGGGGGATCGGGGTGCCGGCGTGGGACCAGGCCTCGGAGGTCAGGCCCGAGCAGTCGTACGCCGAAGGCCCGTGCGCGCCCCACTGGTACGGCTTGCCGAGCTGGGCCATGGCGTAGCGGACCGCGCGGTCGCCCTCGGGGGAGGCCGGGCGGTCGTCGGGAAGGGCGCCGGCGGCGCCGAGCTTCTGCTGGGCCTCGGTGACGCCCCGCTGCTCCAGGCCGGCGATCGCGGTCAGCTGGGCCGGGGTGAGGGAGGCCAGCAGGCGTTCCACGTCACCCAGCCTGGCCCGGACGTCGTCGCGCTGCTTCTTCTGCCGGCCGGCGAGCGCGAGCTGGGTGTCGAGGGCCTTGCGGGCCGCCCGGGCCAGGACGTCCTGCCGCTTCTCGGTGGCGGTCAGCCGGGTCACCGTGCGGGCCCGTTCGCGCGCCAGCTCGCCGATGACATGACCCTCGTCCAGCGCGTGCTGCGGGTCGCGGGCGAGGAGCAGGCGGACGTACGGACCGAGGCCGTCGCTGCTCTGGTACTGCTGCCGGGCCAGCCGTCCCGCGTCGGCCCGGCTGTCCCGCAGGGCGAGGCGGGCGCGGGACAGTTCACCGTCGAGCCGCAGGACCTCGGCGCGCTGCCGCTTCAGCTTCTCGGCGGTGGCGTCGTAGGTCTCGGTGGCCTGTTCGGTCTGCCGGTACAGCTGCTGGAGATCCGTCAGCAGAGCGGAGACGGAACGCGGTTGCGGATCGGGCGTGGCCAGGGCCGGCGCGGGTGTGAGGACGGCCTGGGCCGCCACCGTCGCCGTACAGGCCAGGCGTAGGAGTGTTCCTGACACGACTTCACCTCCGGTGCCGGTGAGGGCGGGCTCTCCGCCGCTCGTCGCACCGGGATCATCACGTGATAATCAGACGTGTCCGCGCGGGCCGCGCCCCGAGCGTGCGCGGTTCGGCGCAAGCCTGTCACCCGTTCGCGTCGTCCTGCTTGCCGGACGGCGTGCCCTGTGGCTTGGACCAGGGCCACCGGAGCCTGCCGCCGGAGGTGTCGTCCGGGTCGTACTGGTACTTCCACCCCTGGATCAGGCCGAGCCGCCTGCTGTGTCCGCGCGGCACACGGCGGTAGACGAGCACCGTGGCCGGGCCGCCGTCCGGGTCCGGGACGGGGATGCGGTACGTCTTCGGGGGGTGCCCGGTGGGGCCGGCCATGACCGGCAGTACGCGCCCGTCCATGGGGCCGCCCTCGAAGGGGGTGTCCTGACTCTTCACGGCTTCAGTCTCGGTCATTCCCGGTGAGCGCGCCGACGAGGGCGGCCGTCTGCGGGTCCCGGCCGGCGGTGACCGTGAGCATGGCCAGGAACTGCTCCACCAGCCAGTCGCGCAGCTCCTCGACCGGGGGCTGCTTGTCGTCGTCCAGCCAGATCAGGGAGGCCGCCTCCACGGCCGTTATCCACGTCCGGACGGTCATGCGCAGCCGGGGGCCGGGGTCGGTGACACCGAGGTGGCCGTGGATGTGCTCGACGGCGGCCCGGCGCACCCCGTCGACGATGGCCGTGGTCCGCGAGGTCTCCACCACGCTGCCGCCCTGCAGCAGCGCGCTGAAGCCGGTGTCGTGCTCGTCGACGAAGGCCAGATAGCGGTCCAGGGCGCGGGACAGGCGCTCCAGCGGCGGGCCCTCGCGGGGCTCGTCGAAGCACAGCTGCAGCTCTTCGGCGGCGGAGCGCAGCGCGGCCTCGTACAGCTGCTGCTTGCCGCCCGGGAAGTACCGGTACACGAGGGGGCGTGAGACTCCGGCCGCCTCCGCCACATCGTCCAGGGACACGTCCTCGGGGGCGCGGTGGGCGAAGAGCGACAGCGCGGCGTCGAGGAGCTGACTGCGGCGCTCCTCGACGCTGAGCCGGCGGTAGGCGGGGGTGGCGGCCTGCGGGGTCATGCCCGGCAGCGTAACCGGGCGGACCGGGTCGCGCCGGGCGGGCCGGATCCGGTCATGGGCCGGATCCGGCCCGTCCGGCGGTGTGCCCGGGGGCCGTGGGACTAGTTGACGCCCTTGAAGCTCATGGCTCCGAAGGGGAAGCCGTCGGCCATCTTCACGCCCCAGTTCAGCGAGAAGACCTTGCCCTTGCAGCCCGTCTTCGCATACAGGTTGAGCATGTGCGCGGTGTTGTTGTTGATCGACCGGATGGGCACGGAACGGCTGTTGTTGCAGGCGCCGAGCTGGGTGTTCACCTTCCCGTACCGGCCCGTGTAGTGCTCCTTGGACCACACGCACGTGTAGTTCTTCTCGCACCCTCCGCTCGCGGCGTGGGCGGGGGTGGTCATGACGGCCACGCCGATGCATCCGGCCGCGGTCATCACACCCGCCGAGCGAGCGATGCGCTTGAGCAAAGTCACTGTAATCCCCGTGTGTCTGATGGTGGTTGACGACTGCGGCCGTAATTCATCACATGATCACCACGGCCGCCTCGGCAGTCTAACCATCCCTTTACGCAAGCAACCCGGAGGACCTCCACAGCCGCCTGCCGGCCCCTCGCAGCACCCCGATGTCGTCCAGGAAGTCCGTCAGCCGCTTCGCGCCGGCCTGCATGACCTCCCGCCGATGCGCACTGGCCTTCACCTGGGCCATCGCCTCCCGCTTGTCCAGTCCCACGTTCGTGTACACCTCGGGATTCACGAAGGCGACCGAGAACACCCGGGCGAACTCCCCGGACGTGACCCGGGTGAACTCCTGGGACCACCTCGGCGCCGTCACCATCTGGCGCCGCAGCTCCTCGCGGGCGTACCGGACGTGCCGCGCCTCCTCGACCACATGGATCCGCGTGACCCCCCGGATCAGCGGCTGGACCCGCTCGTCCGGGAACGTCAGCCGCTGCATCCAGTCCAGGACCTCCTCGCCGAGGAGCGTGGCGGTGAAGGAGCCGGGGGTCGTCGAGACGGTCTTGAAGAGGCGGCCGAGGTTCCGGTGGGCCCGGCTCACCGGATACCAGGGCGCGTCCCCCCGCGCGATCAGCCGCGCGAACATCTTCGAGTGCCGGCACTCGTCCTCGATCTCGGTGAGTGCGTAGCGCACGTGCGCACTGGTCGCCGCCTTGTCGTAGATGTGCCGGACCAGCAGCTGCATCAGGATGATCTCGAACCAGATGCCGAGCGAGGCCAGCGCCGCCGCCTCGTGCTGGGAGAGCAGGATCCGCTGCTCCTCGGGCATCCGCCGCCACATCGGGGTGTCGTACAGCGACACCAGCTCCGGCGGCCAGAACCACTTGCCCTCCTCGAAGGGCGCGTCCCAGTCCAGCTCCTTGTCCGGGTCGAAGGAGTGCTTGGCGGAGGAGACGAGCAGCCGCTCGGCCACCTGCTCCCGGTCCTTGAGCAGGCCGAGCGCGTCGCGCAGGCCGTCCAGCGCGTCCGCTTCCGTCAGGGTCGTCATGGCTCCCTCACCTTGTTACCCGGGGTACGTCGTCCGCCTCTTATGAGACTGCCTGTCAGCAAGGTCGTCAATCCCCCGCGCATGACTTGTTGACCTCGCGTCTACGTGTGAACCTGCGGGGTATGCCGACCCAAGACCTGTACGCCAACGACCCCGGTGACTCCTCCTGGCAGGTGCCCGCGAGCGGAGCCGCCCGGTTCAGCTGGGAGTACGACGACGGCCGCGACCGGCTGCTGGCCCTCTACCAGAAGGGCAAGGACAAGCAGTGGGACGGGCGGCAGCGCATCGACTGGGACCTGGAGGTCGACCCGTACGACGCGCTCGGCACGCCCGAGGAGGCGATGTCCCTGTACGGCACCGGGTACTGGGACAAGATGACCGAGAAGGACAAGGGGGAGCTGCGGCGGCACTACGCCTCCTGGCAGTTCAGCCAGTTCCTGCACGGTGAGCAGGGCGCGATGATCTGCGCCGCGCGGATCGTGGAGTCGGTGCCCGACCTGGACGCCAAGTTCTACTCCGCCACCCAGACCATGGACGAGGCCCGGCACGCCGAGATCTACGGCCGGTTCCTGCACGAGAAGATGGGGCTCGTCTACCCGATCAACGACAACCTGCAGTCGCTGCTCGGTGACACACTCCGGGACAGCCGCTGGGACATGCCGTACCTGGGCATGCAGGTCCTCATCGAGGGCCTGGCGCTGGCCGCCTTCGGGATGATCCGGGACACCACGGACAAGCCGCTGCCCAAGCAGATCCTCACCTACGTCATGCAGGACGAGGCCCGGCACGTGGCCTTCGGCCGGCTGGCGCTCAGGGACTACTACAAGCAGCTCACCGACGCCGAACTGCGCGAGCGCGAGGAGTTCGTCATCGAGGGCTGCTATCTGATGCGCGACCGGCTGCGGGGCGTCGAGGTCCTGGAGAACTTCGGCATCCCCAAGGCCGAGGCGGAGGCGCTGAGCGAGCGCTCCGAGTTCCTCCGGCTGTTCCGCAGGCTGCTGTTCAGCCGGATCGTGCCGTGCGTCAAGGACATCGGCCTGTGGGGCAAGCGGCTGCAGCAGGCCTATGCCGACATGGGCGTCTTCGAGATGGGCGACTCCAACCTGGACCTGCTGATGGCCCAGGACGAGGAACTGGCCGAGCAACTGGACGCGGAACGCTTCGCCGCCGAGGAGCGGGACCGGATCGCCGAGGTGCGGGACGCGATCGAGGCGGGGGCGGCGGAGGACTGAGGCGGCCCCGGGGCCCCGCGTGACCGAGGCGACCGCCGGGGCGTTCACCCGGGTGCAGTAGCGTGCTGGCGTGTCCATGCCTCCGCCCCCGCAGCAGCCGTATCCCAACGGCCCCCAGCAGCCGCCGTACCCCTACGGCCAGCAGCTCCCGCAGGCCGGTCCCGGCCCGTACGGCTCCCCGTACCCGCAGCAGCCCTCCCCGCAGCAGCCGTACCCGCAGCAGCCGTACCCGCAGCAGCCGTACCCGCAGCAGCCGTACCCCGCCTGGGGCGTGCCGCCCATGGCCCCGCCGCCGAAGAAGCGACGGGTCGGGCTGGTGCTCGGGATCGTGGGCGGTGTGGTCACGGCGGTCGTCGTGGGGCTCGTCCTGATCGGGGCGCTGGCCGAGAGCGGGTTTCCCGAGGCCAAGAACAAGCTCACCCTGCCCGGGACGCTGCTCGGCGGGAAGTACGAGCTCGCCCAGGACCTGTCCTCCTCCGAGGGCAAGAGGATCGAGGACGAGGCCGACGGGGCCTGGGACGCCAAGGACCTCCACGGCGTGGTCGGCACGTACAACGTGGACGGTGAGGCGACCAAGGGCACGCTGGTGGTCTCGGGCATGTACGGCCGGTTCAGGAACGCCGACGTGGCGCGCAGGAACATGATGAAGGGCGCCGCCGAGGGCGCCAACGCCAAGGTCGCCGTCCCCGCGAAGGACTTCCGCCTGAGTGGCGTGACGATCAGCTGCGAGGTGGTGACGCAGGAGCAGACGGGTACGGAGTTCACCGTGCCCATGTGCGCCTGGGCCGACGGCAACACGGGCGCCACGGTCGCCACCGTGAACACGCCGCTCGCGTCGCAGAGCCCGTCGGACATCGATCTGGAGGCATCCGCGAGGAACACCCTCCAGGTCCGTTCCGAGGCGGTCAAACCGATCGGCTGACCGTCTCACCGGCCCAGAACGGCCCGCATCACGTCCCGTGCGATCGGCGCCGCGTTCCCGCCGCCGCTGATCTCACCGCGGTCCGCGGAGGCGTCCTCCACCACCACCGCGACCGCCACCTGCGGCTCCAGGGAGTCCTCGGCCTGCGCCCAGGAGACGAACCAGGCGTACGGCACACCGGTGTTGCCGACCCCGTGCTGCGCGGTGCCGGTCTTGCCGCCCACCAGGGCACCCGGGATGGCCGCCTGGGTGCCGGTGCCCTCCTGGACCACATCGGTCATCAGCTCCTTCAGCCGTGCGGCTGTCGACGGCTTCATCACCTGCCGCACCGGATGCGTCCCGCTCCCGGTGAGCGTCTCACCGCTGCGCCGGGCCGTCCGGTCCACCAGATACGGCGACCGCAGCTGCCCGCCGCCCGCCACCGCCGAGGCCACCATGGCCATCTGCAGCGGCGTGGCCCGCGTGTTGTACTGCCCGATCGAGGACAGCGCCAGCTGCGCCCGGTCCACGTGCGCGTCGAAGGTGCTGGGCGCGACGGAGAAGGGGATGCGCAGCCCGGTGTCGTTGAACCCGAACGCGTTCGCCGTGGCCACCATGCTCTTCGTCCCGACGTCCACACCGAGCTTGGCGAACACCGTGTTGCACGACCACTCGAAGGCCGACCGCAGCGAGGCGTCCCGGCACTCGTCGGCCTCGTTGGTCAGCCGGGTCCTGGTGCCGGGCAGCCGGTAGGGGTCGGGGGAGTCGGTGCGCGCGTCCAGGTCGGTGACCACGCCCGCGTCCAGCGCCGCCGCCGCGGTGACCACCTTGAACGTCGACCCCGGCGGATAGGTCTGCCGCACCGCCCGGTTGAGCATCGGCTTCTCCGGGTCGTGGTTGAGCCGCGCCCACGCCGAGGTCACCGCCTCGCCGTTGCCGGACAGCTCCCCGGGGTCGTACGACGGACTCGACACCAGCGCCAGGATCCGGCCCGTGGCCGGCTCGATCGCGGCCACCGCGCCCTTGCGCCCGGCGAGCCCCCGGTACGCCGCCTCCTGCGCGCGCCGGTTCAGCGTCGTGACGACGTTCCCGGCCGGGCGGCCCCCGCGCGTCACGTCGTTCCACAGCGGCAGCGGCGACAGCATCGGATCGGTACCGGCGAGCACCCCGTCCGCGGCGTGCTCCAGGAACGTGGTGCCGTACGACTGTGAGGCGAACCCGGTGACCGGGGCGTACAACGGGCCGTCCTTGTAGGAGCGTTCGTAGCGCAGCTGCTCACCGGTGTCCACGGAGCCGGTGACCGGCCCGTCGCCGACCAGGATGTCGCCGCGCGGCTGGCTGTAACGGGCGATCTCGGCACGGCGGTTGGCCGGGTTGCCGTCGTAGAGACCGGACTGCACCACCTGCACGCGGGCCGCGTTGACCAGCAGGGCCGCCAGCAGCAGCGTGCAGAACGCGCAGGCGTGCCGGATGTACCGCGCCATCGGCCGCCCGCCCTCGTGGAAGCCGCCGTACTCGCTCACCGGGCCTCCCGGCCGTCGTACTGGCTGCGCGCCGAGTCGCTCACCCGGATCAGCAGTGCCACGATCGTCCAGTTGGTGACCACCGAGGAGCCGCCCTGGGCGAGGAACGGCATCGCCATACCGGTCAGCGGGATCAGCCCGGTGACGCCGCCCGCGATCACGAACACCTGCAGGGCCAGGATCGAGGCGAGCCCGACCGCGAGGAGCCGGCCGAAGGGCTCGCGCAGGGCCCGTCCCGCCCGGTAGCCGCGCTCCACCAGCAGGGCGTACAGCAGGATGATCCCCGCGAGTCCCGTGAGCCCCAGCTCCTCGCCGGCCGTGGCCAGGATGAAGTCCGACTTGGTGGCGAAGCCGATCAGGATCGAGTGCCCGAGCCCGAGCCCGGTGCCGAGGACCCCGCCGGCGGCGAAGGCGAACAGCGACTGGGAGAGCTGGTTCGGTCCCTGCCCGGCCTCGATCGTGGCGAAGGGATGCAGCCAGTCCTCGATCCGCTGGTTCACATGCGGTTCGAAGCGTCCCACGGCGAACGCCCCCAGCACGGCGAGCAGCAGCCCCACCGCGATCCAGCCCGTCCGCCCCGTGGCGACGTACAGCAGCACCACGAACAGTCCGAAGAACAGCAGCGAGGTGCCCAGATCCCGTTCCAGCACCAGCACCCCGACGCTCAGCAGCCAGATCGTCACGATCGGCCCGAGCACCCGCCCGGTCGGGAACTGCAGCCGCCACAGCCGGCGGCCGGTGTACGCGAGCGCGCTGCGGTTGGCGGCCAGATAGGCGGCGAAGAACACCGCGAGCAGCACCTTCGCGAACTCGCCCGGCTGGATGGAGAAGCCGGCGAGCCGGATCCAGATACGGGCGCCGTTGACCGCCGGGAACAGGATCGGCAGCGCGAGCAGTCCGAGCGCGGCGGCCACGCACACATACGAGTACCGCTGGAGCGCCCGGTGGTCGCGCAGCACCAGCACGACGACGATGAACAGCCCGATGCCGAGCGTGGACCACACGAGCTGGGCCAAAGCCGCCTGGTCGTGCGGGGTCTCCAGGTCCAGCCGGTAGATCAGGACCAGCCCGAGCCCGTTGAGCAGCACACCGATCGGCAGGAACAGCGGGTCGGCGTACGGCGCCCGGATGCGCACCGCGAGATGCGCGCACAGCGCGAGCACCCCGAGCCCGGCGCCGTAACCGGCGGCTCCGGGCGGGAGGGAGCCGGACCGCGCCAGACCCACCGCGCAGTAGCCGTACACCGACAGCAGCACCGCCAGCAGGATCAGGGCGAGTTCGATGCCACGGCGCCGGGGGAGGCGTACGGCGGGTGCGGGAGTCTGCGCCGCCGCCACGGTGGTTCCGGCCTTGGTCATGCCGGGAACCTACCCAAACAGGACGTCTTGTGTGCCATGCCCGCTGGCGCCCGCGTGGCGTGCCCCCGAGCTCTAGCGCCCCTCGACCACAGGCAGGACCAGCGTGGCGACGGCCCCGCCGTCCACCGCGTTCGCGAAGAACAACCGCGCCCCCAGAACCTCCGCCTGCCCCATGGCGATGGTCAGCCCCAGCCCGTGCCCGGTGGCCCCGCCCTCCGTACGGAACCGCTGCGGCCCATGAGCCACCAGATACTCCGGATATCCGGCTCCGTGATCACGTACGGTCACCACGGCACCGTTCACCGTCAGAACCACCGGCGGGGCCCCGTGCTTGTGGGCGTTGGCCACCAGATTTCCCAGCACCCGCTCCAGCCGACGCCGATCGGTCTCCACCCGCGCGTCGGCCAGGACGCGCACCTGCGTGTCGGTGCCCGAGGCCCGGACCACCCGCCGGGCCAGCGCCCCCAGCTCCTCGGTGTCCACCTCGAGCCGCTCCCGGCCGGTGTCCAGCCGGGAGATCTCCAGCAGGTCCTCGGTGAGCGTGCGCAGCGCCGCCACCCGGTCCCGCACCAGCTCCGTCGGCCGGCCCGGCGGCAGCAGCTCGGCCGCCGCGTGCAGCCCGGTCAGCGGGGTGCGCAGCTCGTGCGCCACGTCGGCGGTGAAGCGCTGCTCGCTCTGCAGTTTGCTCTGCAGCGACGAGGCCATCGAGTCCAGGGCGACGGCCACCGCGGCCACCTCGTCCTGCGGGCGGGACGGGTCCTTCGCCAGGGGGTCGTCGACGCGTGCGTCGAGGTCGCCGGCGCTGATCCGCCGGGCCACGCGTGCGGTGCCGTGCAGCCGCCGGGTCACCCGGGTCACCGCGAACACGCCGACCAGCACCGTCGCCCCGATCGCGAGCCCCGACGACCACAGGATCGAGTTGTCGAGTCCGGCGATGGTGCGGGACTGCTGCGAGTAGTCGACCGCCACGGCGAGCGCCCGGTGCCCGGCGGCCGGACCCGCCGCCCACATGGTCGGGCGCCCGTCGTCCGAGGAGACCATGGTGCCGCGCTCGCCGGCCGCCGCCAGCGTCCGCAGCGGCGTCGGCAGCCCCCGGGGGTCCACCCCGGCGTTCGGCAGCAGCGCGTCCCCGGCCTCGTACGCCTGGGTGGCGTCCGCGAGCTTGGACAGGGCCAGGCCGCGGGCCTGGCCGACGGTCTGGTTGGTCACCGAGACGTGCACCAGGACACCGAGCAGCGCGGCCAGCGCACAGCACATCACCGTGATGAACGCGGCGGCCTTCACGGCGAGCGGCCCGGCCCACCGGGGGAGCACGTGCCTCATCGCGCGCTCGCCGAGGAGGAAACGGAGGGAGTGGAGGGGGAGGCGGACGGACTGGGCGAGGGCTTCTTGGCGTGCCGGCCCTCACCGGTGTGCAGGTACTCGTCGCGGGAGAACACCATCGCGCGCTGTCCGGGGTCCCACACCCACGTCGTGCGGTACTCGTAGCCGGAGATGTCGGCCGGAGAGCGCTCGATCAGGGACCGGCCGGCCAGCTCCACGCCGAGGATCGCGTCGTTGTCGGCCAGCACCTTCACCAGCGTGTGCTTCTCGACGGTGTACACCCGCACGCCCGTCTGGTTGGTCGGGTAGAGCCGGAAGCCGAGCGTCATGTCGTCCCGGCCGTCACCCGTGAGGTCCCGGTAGTACGGCTTCAGCAGCGGGCAGCGGGCCCCGTCGCCGCCGGGCCGGCACTCCTTGAGCCGGTCCACGGTCGCGTGATACGCCCCCTTCGATCCGTAGTCGTCCGGATGGGCCTTGATCTCGGCCTCGACCACGGCCACCGGGTCCACCGCGCGGATGTCGCCGCCGGGGACCGTGATCCCCTTGACGACCTCCCTGGTCGCCACGTCGTAGGGGTAGGCCGGGCTGGAGGCCGGGCGCAGGTCGGGCCAGAGCTTCGCGGGGCTGACGGCGGTGGCGGTCGCGCCCGCGCCCCGCAGCCCGCCGGTGTCCCCGCAGGCCGCCGCCGTCGCCGACAGCAGGGCGACGACGGCCGCGGTGAGGGCGGTGCGCGCGGGACGGCGGGCTGACACGGTGCTCCTGGGGCGTCGGGGTAGGGGGCCCCGTCCACCTTATGTGTAGACGGAAATTCGTATGTAAGTCCTTTTTGCACCCGTCGGAGTGGTGCTGGAGGAAGAGGCTACTCGGCCAACTCCTCCAGCAGCCGCACCGTCGACAGGCCCGCGCGCAGGTACTCCACGAACAGCTCGTTGTGCAGCGCCCAGGCCGAGCGCCGGGCCCGGATCAGCTGGATCACCTCGTCGGGCGACGCGGGCCCCCGCTGCAGAAGCGCGTGTGCGACGACCAGGCCCGAGCGGTTGTACCCGTGGTAACAGCGCACGAGGACCCGGCGGCCGGCGTCCCGGGCCTCGTTCGCCGCCCGGGCCAGCCGGATCACCCCGGCCAGCTGCGTCCCGTCCAGCGGGCCGTCCGGAATCGGCCACACATGGTGTTCGACCCCCGGAGCGGGGCCGTACCCCGGCAGCCGCAGCAGCGTCTGCACCACATCGAACTCGTCCCGTACGACGGCGAGCTCCGGCCGTCCCGAACGGCCCCGGAACTCGTGCCCGCCCATCCACAGGCCGGGCACGACCTCGTCCCACGGGCTCTCCGGAGCCGGTACGTCGGGCTGCTTTCCGCGGATCCGCACCGGCGCCTCCCCAACTCCCCCTCGCGGGGCCGCCCTCCACGGTAACCGGTCTTGCCCCGGGAGCACCCCGCCTGTTCCCATGGTCCGAGGGGTGATGGCGCATGAGCGCACTGCGCGTGGTGCCGGCCTATCGGCACGGGCGGGAACGGCTGTACGTCTGCCGCCCGGACGGAAGCAATGTCGCCTGGTACGACCGTGAGGCGGGCCGGGTGAACCTGCTCGGCGAGGACAGCAGGGACGACGTACTCCACGCCCTGAAACCCTTTCTGACCGGCCCGGTGACCGTAGGACCGCCTCCGGTTCCCACCCCCGCGGAACTGGCCCGGCTGACCCTGCACCCGGACGACGACCTCGCCCCCAACCGCCCCGGCGAGACCCTCCTCGTCGCCCTCGAACGCGACCCCGGCCCCGCCCACCGGCTGCGCCCCGACCCGCGCCGCCGCGCCCTGGCCGCCGAGGAGGCCGTCGGTGCGGCCCTGGACGCCCTGGAGGGCGCCGGCTGGCACACCCTGCACTCCGTCCCCCTCCCCGGCGGCGACCGCATCCCCCATCTGCTGCTCGGCCCCGGCGGCCTGTTCGCCGTACACGCCCTGTACGCCCGCAAGACCCGGGTCCAGGTCGCCGACCCCATGGTCACCGTGGGGCGCCGCGAGCCCGAGCCGCTGCTGCGCCGGCTGCGCGCCGCCGCCGACCAGGCCTCCCACGCCCTGACCGCCGAGGTGCGCCCGGTGCTGGCCCTGGCGGGCCCGGCCGAGCTGACCGTGACCGCCCAGCCGCGGGCGGTACGCATCCTCCAGGACGCCGAGCTGCCGGGCCTGGCCCGGCTCGGCGGGGTGCTGAAGCCGGCGGACGTGGAGGCCCTGCACGGGATGGCGAGGGACCGGAACACGTGGGGGAGGGTGTAGGCCCGCGGGGCCCCGGGTCAGGGTTTTCCCGCCGGGTTCCGTCAGGTGTTTCCGTCAGGCTTTCCGATCAGGCTTTCCGATCAGGGTTTCCGGCCAGGGTTTCCGGCCAGGGTTTCCGATCAGGGCAGGGGTGCCGCCGCCACCGGGTCCAGCAGCGGTGCCAGCAGGTCGCCCAGATCCTGCAGGCGCGGGGCGATGTCGTTCGCCTGGAACTCCAGTTGCGCGGGGCTGCCGCAGTCGGCGACCTCCTCCCAGGTCACCGGTGCCGAGACCAGCGGGGCCCGGCGGGCGCGCAGCGTGTAGGGCGTGGCCGTGGTCTTGCGGGCCGCGTTCTGGCTCCAGTCGACGAACACCTTCCCCGGCCTGAGGCTCTTCGTCATCCGGTGCACCACCAGCCGCGGCATCGCCCGCTCGGCCTCCACGGCGAGCGCCTTCGCATACTCACTCGTCCGTTCGGACGAACCGCCGCGCACCGCCGCCAGCAGATGGAGCCCCTTCGAACCGGCCGTCTTCGGATACGCCTCGATGCCGTCCGCCGCGAGCCGCTCACGCAGCCACAGGGCCACCTCGCAGCAGTGGACGACGGTCGCGGGCGCGCCAGGGTCGAGGTCGAAGACCAGCCGGTCGGCCTCGCCCGGGGTCTGCACCAGCCACTGGTGGGTGTGGAACTCGGTGACGAGGTTCGCCGCCCAGACGAGGCTGGGCAGGTCCTGCACCACCACCATGCGGGCGGGACTGTCCGCCGACGACCGCGGGACGTCGGCCGTGGTGACCCACTCGGGCGTGCCCGGCGGCACGTTCTTCGTGAAGAACACCTGCCCCTCCGGTCCGTCCGGATAGCGCAGGAAGGACACGGCCCGGTCGCGCAGATGCGGCAGCAGCACCTCGGCGCTGGTCGCGTAGTAGTGCACCAGCTCCGCCTTGGTGAAGCCGGTCTCCGGATACAGCACCTTCTGCAGGTTGCTGAGGGCGACGCGCCGCCCCTCCACCTCTGTGATAGGCGTCATAAGATGACAATCCCAGAAAAACAGGTGAAATCGGGGCAAGCGGTGTCCCGGCGGTAGGCAGAGGAAGGGTGCGGCACGTGCGATCCATCTGGAACGGCGCCATCTCCTTCGGGCTGGTCAGCATCCCGATCAAGCTGGTGAACGCCACGGAGAGCCACTCGATCTCCTTCCGCCAGGTCCACACCGAGGACAACGGCCGCATCCGCTACCGCAAGTTCTGCGAGCTGGAGGACCGGGAGGTCACCCAGTCGGAGATCGGCAAGGGGTACGAGGACGCCGACGGCACGATCATCCCCATCAGCGACGAGGACCTGTCCCACCTCCCCATCCCCACGGCCCGCACGATCGAGATCGTCGCCTTCGTCCCGGCCGACCGGATCGATCCGCTCCAGATGGACGCCGCGTACTACCTCGCGGCCAGCGGAGCCCCGGCCGCCAAGCCGTACGTCCTCCTGCGCGAAGCCCTCAAGCGCAGCAACAAGGTCGCGATCGCCAAGTACGCGCTGCGCGGCCGCGAACGCCTCGGCATGCTGCGCGTGGTCGGCGACGCCATCGCCATGCACGGCCTGCTGTGGCCGGACGAGGTCCGCGCGCCCGAGGGTGTCGCCCCGGACACCTCCGTCACCATCCGCGACAAGGAACTCGACCTGGCCGACGCCCTGATGGACACCCTCGGCGAGGTCGACCTGGAGGACCTGCACGACGAGTACCGGGACGCGCTGGAGGAGGTCATCGCCGCGAAGGCCTCCGGCGAGGCCCCACCGGAGGCGCCCGCGCCGGCCGCCGGGGGCAAGGTGCTGGACCTGATGGCGGCCCTGGAGAACAGCGTGCGGGCGGCCCGCGAGTCCCGCGGCGCGCCGCCCGCCGCAGCACAGGCAGAGGTCAGATCCCTGCCACGCCGGCCGGAACCGAAGGAGGCGGGCGCCAAGAAGTCGACGTCCACGGCCAAGAAGAGGGCCGCACCGGCGAGGAAGTCGACGTCCAAGTCGGCCGAGGGGACGAAGAAGACGGCGGCGTCGAAGACCACCGCGAAGAGCACGGCCAAGAGCACGGCCAAGACCACGGCGAAGAAGACGGCACAGGAGAAGCCGGCACAGGAGAAGACGGCGCAGAAGAAGACGACGTCGCGCAGGCGAACGGCTTGAGGGCGATTTCCGGGCGCCGTGGGGGACGGGCCGGTTGTCCGGTGCGGGTCCGGTGCGGCTAGGCCGCCTCACGCCACACCTTCACGTCCAGCGTGGCATACGCCGTCCCGGACGAGCCCCGGTACGTCACCAGCCCCACGTGCCCCGTCCCGCTGATGACGCACATCCGCCGGCCGGCGGTCAGGTCGTTGACCCGGATGTAGCTCCTGTAACCGGTCGCCGCCTTGCACACGTCCAGGCCTCCCGCCCGGCCCACGGGCAGCAGCGCCAGAGAGCTGCCGGAGGTGGTGCCGGGGGGCGAGGACCACGCCCGGGGAGTAGACGGCGTAGGTCAGATCCTCGTCGGAGGTACCGGTGTCCGCCTTGGACCGAACGGGGGTGTCCGCCAGGTACAGGTCATGGCTCTTGGTCATCCGGATCCCGGCGTACGCCACCGGGACGGGGGCCTTCGGAGCCGTGGACCCGCTCGCCGCGGTCTCGGTTGATGCTTGATGTTGTGGCTTCACCTGATGCTTGACACCGCTTGCCTCGGCTTGGCTGTGCGCGTCTGATCGGCGTGTGCAGGGAAGTCCGGGCCTCGTGGCGGCTCATCAGGGCGTGACGACGGGGCTTTGCGGAATGGACCGTTGTGAGAGTGCACACGAGGTCCTGAGCTGGCACTCCTGCCTCTGAGGTCCGAGGATGCTCGTATGAAGGTGCCGATCGGTCGCCCGAGTCTGCGGCCCTACCTGCCTTACCAGCAGCGCACGGCAGCGCACCGTGACGGGCTGACCGCTCACTTCCTGGGCACCAGTTCAGTACTGCTGTCGGACGGCGAGACCTCGGTGCTCAGCGACGGGTTCGTCACCCGCCCGGGGATGCTGCGAGTGGGCATGGGCAGGATTGCCCCGAACCGAGCGCTGGTCCGTGCCGCCATCGAGCGGCTGCGGGTGGACACCCTCGCCGCTGTGGTGTGCGCGCATTCCCACTACGACCACGCCCTCGACGCTCCGGTGTGGGCGCTGGAAACCGGCGCCGAACTGGTCGGGTCGGAGTCCACCGCCAACATCGGGCGCGGCCTGGGGGTCCCCGAGTCGTCCTTGCGGGTGGTCGGCGACGGCGACACCGTCACCTATGGCAGCTTCACGCTGACCTTCCTGGACTCCGTGCACAGCCCAGGCGACCACTACCCAGGCACCGTTGACCGACCCTTGGTGCCGCCGGCCCGCGCCGGTGCCTGGAAGACCGGCACCGCCTACTCCGTGCTCATCACCCACCCCCGCGGCCGCGTGCTCCTGCAAGCCAGCGCCAACTACCGGCCCGGCGCCCTTCGCGGTCACCGCGCCGACGTCATCTACCTGGGCGTCGGCATGCTGGGCAAACAGTCCGCCGAGTTCCTTCGCACCTACTGGGACGAGGTCGTGGTCGCGACCGGGGCCAGGCGGGTCATCCTGGTGCACTGGGACGACTTCTTCTTCGGCCTGGACCGGCCACTGCGCCCCATGCCCTACCTGCTCGACGACCTCGGCACCACCATGAGTCGACTGTTGCCTCTGGCCCGCCGTGACGGCGTCGACGTCGTCCTGCCCGTCTCCTGGCAACCCAGCGCCCCCCTCACCGGTATCGCGTGAACTCGGCCCTGTCGCCCCTGGAATCGGCGAAGCGCGTCGATTACCTGGCCAACGGTGCGAGACGGGCCACGCGAACCGCCAAGCATCAGCTGACACGCATCTGTAGAGGCTCAACTGAACCTGAGTGGGGGTGGCCGTCCAGTGCGGCTCGGGTCCAGCTCAGCGCGGCGCGGAGTTCTCGGGGATGTAGGGAAGTCCGGGCCTCGTGGGCGGCTCATCAGGGCGTGACGACGGGGCTTTGCAGAATGGACCGTTGTGGGGGTGCACAGGAGGCGCTCGTGCGGGGATGGGGCCGCGGGGGCAGCTGGGAGTTGCCAGGTCACAAGTGGGTGACTGTCTTCACTGATTCCTTACATCGGACGCACCGGTGTAGGTAGTTTCACGCCTCACGTACTTCAACAGGGGGGACCTGTGAGCTACTACCAGCCTCAACCGCCGCCGTTCCAGCCTCCGCCCGGACCGCCGGCCGCCCGTCCCGCACCCAAGTGGGCCCGTAAGCGATTCGTACTGCCCGCCCTGGGCCTCGCGTTCATCATCGGCGTGGGCAGCGCCGGCGCCGACGGCCAGAAGCCGAACGCGACGAAGACGGTGGCTAACGACAAGGCGCGGCCGACGGCCACGGTCACCGCGACAGCCACGGCTACGGAGACCGCGAAGCCGAAGCCCGCGCCGACAGTGACGAAGACGGTCAAGGTCAAGGTGAAGGTGACCGTCACCGCGCACGCCGCTGCAGCGGGGTCGGGAACGGGCGGCATTTCGACGTCTGGCGGATCGTCGTCCAGTGGCGGGTCCAGCGGCGGGTCCAGCGGCGGGTCCAGCTCGTCGGGTGGCTCCAGCTCTGCGGGCGGCGGTGCGACGGCCCTGTGCAACGACGGTACGTACTCGTACGCCGCTCACCATCAGGGGGCCTGCTCGCACCACGGGGGCGTGGCCGTCTTCTACCGATAGCCGACGTCTCAGGCTGGTGCACCAGCCGCTGGCTTGAGTGTGGGACCGGCCGCCCCATTGGATTGGGGAGGCCGGTCCCCGCGTCTCCAGGGCCTCTTGGCCCGCACGCCGTGTCCGGACGCACGACCACCCCGTTCCGATATCAGCTGGGGCTGGGCAGACGGCGCGACAGGAGCGGCCATGGCGATCAGGCTTGGCCCGCAAAGGACCGAGGGTCGAGGTCGTCGTTCTCGCGGGGTTTCACCTGCGGCAACGCTCCAAGATCCCGTCCACGTCTCGCCCACAGACCCCGACATACGACCGCTTCGGCCCGCATACGCCTGCACATACGCGAAGACCCCGGCCTCAGCGTTTCCGCTGGTGACGGGGTCTTTGGGCACCTCATGCTGGGTGCCCCCGGCAGGATTCGAACCTGCGCACACGGGTCCGGAGAGCGTGCTGATGACATCCTCGACTATGGCTCTGACCTGCAAGGGAGCTGTCGCGGCGCGTGATCTCGTCTCGCTCAGACGCCTCTCACACGCGCGGAGTGGAGGGACGAGAGCTCACCTCTGGTTGTTGGCCCCGGTCGGAGGCGACGACGTGAGAGGCTGCAACGCCCCGCGGTCTTGCAGCCCGGTACTCAGACCGGACAGATGGGACACTCTCGTGGCGCCCTACGCCGCCCAAGGGCCACCCTCGGAAGCTGGAAGCAGTGAGCCGCTGCCACCCGAGATCGTCGAAGGGGAGGCAACCTGCGCTGCTGGGATTCACCGCGCGGCCTCTTCGAGCCACCCCGCGGGGAAGAATGGAGTAGGGACCAGTGCTGCGAAGGCGATCTGAGCCATGACTTGGAACGCCAGAGGTTCGCCGGCGCTGCTCGCGAGGAGGGGGCAAGCACAGACGACCAGCGGAAGGGCAAGTAGCACACGGAACCGGACCGTCTCCATCTGGTTGTGGACCCAGACCGCGAAAATGGCGATGAACAGGGTGGGAATACCGATAATCGGCAGCATGTCCATGCCCAGCGTCATGATCTGCAGGAAGCTGTCTTTCCACCAGACGGTCTGCGAGATGGCCACCCACGCTGCGGTGTGGAGGAGCACGTATATAAGCACACACTGCCCCATTCGCCCCAGGATGTACCCAAGCCTGCTGGCGGGTCCCATCTCTGTCACCATCCCCGTCCCATGTTCAAGCCCCAGATTTGAACACGTTCAACATAGTGCACTGGCCGCCTGATGGCAGCGTCGGGACCCGTGACGGCCACTGGAAGGCAACCCCGTTGGCGTCAGAAACGGATGTAGAAGGCCCGTGACCATGATCGGTGCGGGGCCTTTCGCCTGATACCCCGGCAGATTCGAGCCTGCGACAACCGCTTTAGGAGTTCGATCCCCTTAAGGGGTGGCCTGTCATGATGGGTCCTCGCGGCTGACTGACACCCTGGCTAGAGCCGCTGTCGTCCGCCCGCGTCCCGCGTCGTTGATGTCGCCTGGTGATGTCAACCGGCGGTCCTAGAGATCTGGGTCGGACCATCCGCCAGTAGGGGGCCACGCTTGCTCGGCATGAGCTGCACTCAGCAGGCAGCTGGGCGAGACGCGCGCCAGATCTAGCGGAGAGCCACAAGGAAGGGTGGTGGCCGGCGCGTGTGGCCCACACGCTCCTCACACGTGATCGGTGAGCGACAACGAGAAAGAGCGGGAGACAGTGAGACTGTCTCCCGCTCCTTCGTGTCGGCATCCGCCCTGGTCAGCGCTTGATCTCAGCTGATCCGCGGCGAGTGCCCCCGGCAGGATTCGAACCTGCGCACACGGCTCCGGAGTGATTGCCTGATCGCACCTTCATGAGTTCTCTGACCTGCGGCGGAGCCGATGGGGCGTTGTATCACGGCACGTAGTGTGTCGGAGGTGTGTCGCGCGCCCTGCGCGAGAGCCCTCAGTCAGCCCAGTTGGTTCTGAATCGCGATTGCGTGATGACTTCGACCAATGCCCTGTCAGGGTGACCAGTCACGGAAGCACCGTCACAACCTGAACCGTCCCGGGATCGCGAGCGCACCAAGATTTTGTCAGGGCTGACCGCCTCCGCAGCCGCGGTGAACGCTACTTCACACGCCCCCCAACCGGTCGACGCGGCCCCATAGGTCATCGGCACGAAGGGACTGACCGTGCGCACGATCGGCGACATGCGCAAGGTGGCCTGCGGAAGATCACCCGATCTGGTAGCGGGCTTCCTGCGGCATGGTGCTGCGACCCATGTGCGGAGCGGTGTCAGGCAGGACTAGAAGTCGTCCTTGCGGCGATGGAGCCGGCAGGGGGCCAGCCGCGGAGGTGACCCAGGCCAGCAGGGGAACCACTTGCGGTGGGAGAGCTCCCGTTGCACCGAACGGCGACCAGTCAACTCGAAGTGGGATGCGGGCCGCATCGAATCGGGCTGACGTAGTCCCTGCCTTGAGAGCCAGGTCAGTGCGGGTCGGGACAGGCCTTCACTGCGGCATTGCTTCGCCACTCGCCGACCTGCGAGCCAGTAGGCGAACGGAGCCAAGATCACAGCCACCACGCCAAGTGGACTACCAGGCGCAGTTTGGTGACCAATTAGCCCACTGAGCGTTAGGGTAACTACCAAGCTAGGCTAGGAGATCTGAGTGCATACGGGCGACCCATCAACGTATGATCGTGACATAGTCCACCTTGCGCGTGTAGCCATGGCAGGACGGCAGCAGGACGTACAGACCTTGGTGCAGAGGCTGGCTCGCCGGTACCAGCGGTCCAACAACGGGCTCGCTGAAGACCTCCGGGAGCTCTTGCGTTCTGCGCCACATCTTGACGCTCCCATGCGAGAGCACGGCAACGCCGCTCCCGTCCCACTCGACGGCGATAGTCGACAGTCGCTCATTCGTACCGACCACCTTGGGCCAGTGACGCCTCCAGTCCTGACCCGATCGGTCAGGGCGCAGCTCGAGCAGTTGCGCGATGAGCACCGGTTGCAAGACCGTCTTCGGGAAGCCGGCTTGACTCCAAGCCGCACCGGCCTGTTCGTTGGCCCTCCAGGCGTAGGTAAAACACTGGCCGCGCGATGGCTAGCAAATGAGCTTAAAGTGCCGTTGCTGGTGCTGGACCTGGCTACAGTAATGAGCAGCTACCTTGGTCGAACTGGCAGCAATATCCGGAAAGTTTTGGACTATGCCAAGGCTAGCCCATCGGTTCTTTTGCTCGATGAACTTGACACCGTGGCAAAGCGCAGAGATGACGAGGCGGAGGTAGGTGAGCTAAAGCGCCTGGTTACCGTGCTGTTGCAGGAGATTGATGACTGGCCCGCCAGCTCCCTCTTGCTGGCGGCGACAAACCATGGCGACCTGCTTGACCCGGCCGTGTGGCGACGCTTCGACGTAATCGTTAATTTTCCGCTCCCTGGGCCAGCGGAGTTGGAAGAGGCACTTATGCAGTATTGCGGTGACGAAAACACGGAAGTGATCGATTTCCTCGTTCAGGTCCTCGCTGGCTACTCCTTCGCAGACGCCGAACGCTTTGTCATGACCGCAAAACGTAAGGCCGTTCTGAGTGGCGAACCTTTGTTCGAGACACTGCTTACGTCCGCCCAGGAGCACCTCCGCACGATGGATCACGCTGATCGTCTTCAAATCGCACTCGATCTCATGCAAGATAGTGAGCTATCGCAACGGAGGGTGAGCGAGCTGACGGGGGTCAGTCGAGACACCCTCCGTAGGCGACAGCGCAACAGGTAGACGCAACGCGCACGTCACCAGGGGGGTAGCTGTGGCTGGAGAGCGCAACTTCTTGCTGGGGCACGGGGAGCGACTGGTCACCCCCGTATCGCTTACGCGTACGGGCAGGCCTCCGAAGGCGCCCTACACGGCAGAGGAGGCGAGACAACGTCTGCGCCCCCAAGTTGAGGCGGCTGTGCGCAGCTTCAACTCCCTCCCGGAGATTGCTTGCCCTGATGGCAAAGCAGTCGGTGTGCTCACTCTGCACCCTCAATTCATAGCTAAGACCTACCACCCAGGGGAGTTTCTCCGGGAGCAGGGGTTCACATACGTCGGCTCTCGTGGCGCCTCGGTCACGCCTGAGAAGTGGACGCGTCAGGGGTCGCCGCAGCAGATGGAGACTGCCGAATTATTCGTTGCAGGGCGGCGTGATCGATTCTCCAGTTTCGCTGAGCGACTGGCGACAGTGAACGCTTTTCCAGAACAATCCCCAATCCGCCTCCTGGAAGCCTTTAGGGCTCCGGGTCCTGCGGACAAGAAGCGTGGAACCGAGACCCCAGACAACTATGCTACTCCGGGCCTTGTCGAAGTAGGTCTGCACCTGCCTCTTCGAGACCGTGCTGCAATTGAGCAGGCCTTCTCCGAATACGCGCGAGCCTGTGGAGCTTCAGCTGATTTCGACCGGCGCATTAAGGTCGGCGGACTGCTCTTTATTCCGGTCCGCATCGGTGACGCAGATATTGATGATCTCGCCAAGTTTTCGTTCCTTCGCGTCCTTCGCCCCATGCCTCAACTGCGCGTCTTCCACCCCATTGAGCGCAGTGCGATTGCTACGGGTGTGTCCCTGCCGCCCCTTCCTGAGGAAGCGCCTTTGGACGACTCCATTCGCATGGCTATCTTCGATGGTGGCCTGCCTCCATCCGGGCCGTTGAAGGAGTGGGCTGACTCCTACGATGCAGATGGTGTTGGGCTGACGGTAGACCGCTATTTGCAGCATGGGCACATGGTTACCTCGGCGGCTTTGTTCGGGCCGCTGACTCCCGGCCAGCCCATACCGACTCCGTTTTGCTCAATCGACCACTATCGGGTCATGGGTGGGACGCAGGACGACCCTTACGTTCTCTACAACACACTCAAACGGATCTGGAGCATTCTGAGTAACACTCCCTACGACTTCGTGAATCTGAGCCTAGGGCCTGCGCTGCCCATCGAAGATGACGAGGTGCATCCGTGGACGGCAGTTCTTGACGAGTTGCTCTCTAAAGGGAAGACGCTTCTTACTGTCGCCGCCGGAAACAATGGAGACTTGGATCGGGAATCCGGTAACGCGCGGGTACAGATTCCGTCTGACTGCGTAAATGCGTTGGCGGTCGGGTCTGCTGATAGTCGCAGGTCGGACTGGAGGCGAGCCAGCTATAGCGCGATCGGCCCTGGGCGGTCGCCCGGGATGGTGAAGCCCGACATCCTCTCCTTCGGAGGTTCGGCAGCGGAGCCCTTCATGTTCGCGCCAATGAGCACGGAGGCCTCGCCACTGACGGCTGCGGGTACGAGCTTTGCCGCGCCGGCGGCACTCCGTATGGCAGCGGGTATCCGAGCCCACTTCGGGGATCACTTGACGCCTTTGGGCCTCAAGGCTCTTCTCGTGCACTGCGCAGAAACCGCTGAAGCTCCTTTGGATGAGATCGGCTGGGGTCGCATCCCGAATGACATCGAGAAATTCGTCGTCTGCGAACACGACTCGGTTCGGATTCTCTACCAGGGAGAAATCGACCCAGGCCAAGCCGTGCGTATGCCAATTCCTCTGCCGGATGGCATTGACGGTGGCATGGTGACGATCAGCGCTACTTACTGCATCAGTTCGCCGGTTGACGCCCGTACCCCGAGTACCTACACCGGTAGTGCCATCGAGCCGTTTTTCCGCCCCCACGCCAAGAAGATGGCCACCGATGGAAGTACGCACGCAGCGCCCAAGTCGTTCTTCCAGGTAGGTGACTACGTCCCAGAAAGCGACCTTCGGCGCGGGGCGCACAAATGGGAAACGACAAAGCACAAGACCAAAAAGCTCCGTGCGTCATCGTTGTTCAGGCCGGTATTTGATGTTCGCCACCTCTCCCGCATTGAGCAGCTCGCGGGTAATGAGGCGGACACCGTCGAGTACGCCCTCGTCATCACGATCAAGACTTCCCAAGAGTCCGACATCTATAACAAAGTGGTGCGTACTTACGCCGACCGGCTTGAAATTCTTCAGCCTCAGATCGAGGTTCCCATCTCGATTCGCCCGTAGCGCAGCCGAAGGGACGCTAGGCGGACACGGACTATCTCGCAGTTCACTACTCGTACGCCCCGCCCGAAGCCAGGAAGGCTGGACTGAGACAAGGGGTCGGAGGGAGTTCGAGACGGGAGCCGGTGAGACTGACTCCCGCTCCCTCTGTCGGCATTCGCCGACGGGCTGTAACACCCCTGGGTGTTACAGCCCTCTGTGACCGGACAGCCCGGACACCGGCACCTTGAGCTGTCCGGCCTGTTTGCACAGGTGAGAGACATAGCCGGACAGCCGGACAGCCCGGACACCTCCAAGCACGGCCCCACGGAACCCGGACAATCCGTCCGGGTTTTCCCGTTTCGGTGCCACACGCTGGCCGTGTGGCGGGAAAGGGGGTGAGATCGCTTACCCGTTCCTCGCCACGTCGGTACCGTGAAGAACGCCCCTACTCAGCAGCGGGAGGCAACACCCCATGCGTGGTCTTGGAGATCACCTCAGCATCGGTGAGCGCATCGCGTTCTATCGGAAGCGCCGCGGCTACACGCAAGAGGTGCTGGCCGGCCTGGTCGGTCGGAGCACTGATTGGCTGGCGAAGATTGAGACCGGTCGCAGGAAGCCACCCCGCATCGACATGCTCGCGGAGCTGTCGCGCATCCTGCGCGTGTCCCTCGGAGACCTGCTCGGGCAGACCGTCCTCATGGAAGACGAGCGGCAACAGGACGACGTCCCCGCCGTGCGCGACGCCCTCATGAGCCCACGCCGGCTGTCGCGTCTACTCTTCGGACCGGACGCTGAGGCGCAGCTCCCGACGCCTGTTCCTGTGGCCATGCGCGTGGAGCATGCGTGGAACGACTACCAGGGCGGTCGGCTCGGCAGCGTCATCGCTGCACTGCCTGCCCTACTTCAGACGGCTCAGGAGTTGGAGGAGCGAGCGGTGCGCCGCGGCGAAGACCGTGGCGACTGCTGGGCAGTGTCAGCCCGCACGCACCACCTTGCGGCTACGACACTCGCCAAGATCGGCGAGTCGGACATCTCGTGGCTCGCAGCCGAGCGCGCGATGCGAGCCGCTGACGAGTCGGACGACCCGCTCGTGCTGGCGTCCGCCGCACGTTCCGGTACGCACGCCCTGCTGGCCAATGGGCGCTATGACGACGCCCTCGAACTGGGTAACACGGCCGCAGCCTGGCTGTCGTCTCAGGTAACCGATCACAACCCGGCGGCCCTCAGCCTGCTGGGAATGATCCACCTGCGTGCCGCCGTCGCGGCGGCGCGCCATCAGGACCGGCCTACCGCAACGGCGCTGCTGAACCGTGCCGAGGAACTTGCGGACGATCTCGGCTCGGATGAGAACTATTGGCAGACCGGTTTCGGGCCGACGAACGTGCTGCTTCACCGACTGTCCATCGAGCTGGACCTCGACAACGTCTCGTACGTGGTGGAGCACGGCCGGATCAACGTCGACCACATGCCGCAGGAGCGCAGCGTCTCGCACCGGATCGACTTCGCGCGTGCCCTGTCGCTCGCAGGGCAGGGTGATGAGGCCTTTGCAGAGTTGCGTACGGCCGAGCGCACGTCGCCGCAGCTCGTACGCAACAATCCGAGGGTGCGCGAGACGCTGCGAGACCTGATTAAGCAGTCTCCGGTGACGGGTGGCTCGCGTTCGTCGGACGTGTTCGCGATGGCTCAGCGTTGCAGGGCGGTGCAGTGAGTTCAGGCAAGCGTGGGGTGCTCGGAGTCGTCGGGTCGGCTGCCGGGGGCGTAGAGGCATTGCGCACCGGTCTCGTGGAGCCTGCCATAGGCCGTGGATGGCGGGTGGCCGTCACGCTCACGCCAACCGCAGGTCAGTGGCTGCGCACGAGCGGCGAGCATGAGCGGTTGGAGGAGCTGACCGGGCTGCCCGTACGCGATGAGCCGCGTCTTCCTGGCGAGGCCCGGCCGCATCCGCCGGTTGACTGCTACGTGGTAGCCCCCGCGTCCGCCAACATGGTCGCCAAGCTCGCGATCGGCCTGATGGACAATCAGGCGCTGACGCAGGTTGGCGAGGCCATCGGCACTCTCGATCTCCCCGTCGTTGTCTTCCCACGAGTGAACGCGGCGCACGCTCGCCACCCCTCGTGGCAACGGCACATCGACGCTCTACGGGCGGGAGGGGTGCGCCTCGTCTACGGACCCGATGTCTGGCCGCTGTACGAGCCGAGGTATGCGCCGGCCGGGCGCGAACTCCCGTGGGCGGCAGTGCTGGACGCTGTAGATAGGGCCACCCAATGATGAGTCGTCAACACGCCTGACCTGCAAGGAAAGAGGACCCGGACAGTCTGTCCGGGTCCTCTGCTGTTTCCGACCGCATGCTCACTGGCATGTCAGGGATCAATGAGCGAAGCGGCGATTCGGGAGGCCTGACCCCAGCCGAGCTCGCCGCAATCCAGGTGAGCTTGATCGAGGCGCGCGCCACCGCTGAGCAACTGCTGAGGCGTGCGGACAGGCTCACGACGCGGGTGGAGTCTCGTTACCGACGAGCCGCTCAAGACGATCGAGCCGCTCACCGAGCGTACGAAGCGCGTCGTGAATCGCGCTGAGCTCAGCGGAGAGCGCGGTGAACGCGGGGCTGCTGCCCGGCTCGGTGCCGAGCGGCACCGAGGGGTCGCGGACGAAGGTTCCGCGGCCCTGCTGGGTAAGCACGAGCCCCTCGTCACGGAGTTGCCCGTACGCGCTCTGAACGGTCATGAGCTGCACGCCGAGGTCTTTGGCGAGTCGGCGAGCAGCGGGCAGCTGATCGCCCGGTTCGTACGAGCGATTCGGGCCCGTGATCTTCGCCCGGAAAGCGGCGGCGATCTCCTTGGCCGTGGGCGTCTGCTTGGGCGCTTCTGGGCTCTGCTCCATGGCTTCGAGAGTAGCCGGACCTAGGTCAATCCCTGATCTTCCGCTGACCCCCTTGACAGCCAGATTGACCTAGGTCAATCTGAACTCCGCGGCGTTGGGACTCCCCAGCAAGGTCGCCCGCCGTCGCGGTCTCCCTGTTCCTTCGACTCAGGAGAGCACCATGCGCTCGTACGTTGGCCATCAACAGGCCGTATCTGCCGAGGACTTCGTGGAGCTGGCCCTTGGAACCCCGGTTGAGCTCTGGCTCGGGGTCGAGGGCGAGACGGGCGAGGAGCGTGCGGCCCGCCTGGACGCGGCGCGCGACATCCTCGCCGACCCGGAGTACAGCAACCTGCCGGACGACGTGACCCGCATCGCCGCCGAGGTGATCGAGGCGCACGCCCCGGAGCTGTTCAACGTCGTCCCACTGGCACGCCCGGCGAGGCGCCGCTGGTCCTCCCGGAAGGGAGCGGCCGCATGACGACCGCAACCGAGACGACGCGGCCGGCGGTGCCGCCGCTGACGAAGCCGGAGATGAGCCTTGCCGGACTGGGCGCCCTGGCCGCGGCTGGGGTCGGCGCCCTGGGCCTGATCGCCTCGCTCAATGCGGTGTCGTCTGCCGCTGCCCGGTGGGGCTTCGGTGAGCCGTGGATGCTGCCGGTCGGTATCGACGTGGCCATTCCAGTGTTCACCGTGGCCAACCTGCTGTTGATCCGGATGGACATGGCGTTGGCATGGGTGCGGTTTGTGCCGTGGGTGCTGACGCTGGTCACCTGCGGGCTGAACGTCGCCGCCGGGCACACGCTGTGGGCCAAGATCGCACACGGCACGATGCCCCTGCTGTGGGTGGTGTTCTCCGAGATCGGCGCTCACGTCTACGCCGTCCAGATCGGCGCCGCCACCGGCCGGCGGATGGAGAAGGTGCGGTTCTCCCGCTGGATGCTCGCACCGCTGTCGACGTTAGCCCTGTGGCGGCGGATGACGCTGTGGGAGATCACCTCCTACTCCGAGGCACTGAAGCGGGAGCGTGAGCGGCAGCTGGCCCGCGCCCGGCTGCGCGAGCGGCACGGCCGGCGGTGGCGGTCAAAGACCCCGCGCCCGGAACGGGTGCTGCTGAAGCTGGGCGAGCTGGCCCCGGCGAGCGAGGACGTCCCTCCTGTGCCGCCGCAGCAGACAGAGAAGCCGAAGCCGGAGGCGCCCAAGACGCCGCGCAAGCGCCCGGCCAGCACCAAGGGCAAGGCCAAGACTGCCAAGGCGCCGCGGACCCCGGCGGAACTGCTCGCCGAGGCACGCGAGGCCACGGCCGACTGGGCCGATGACGCGATCAACGCGGAAGCCATCCGGACCACGCTGCACTGCTCGGCTGGCAACTCCCGTGTGCTGCGCGACCTGTTGCTGAGCGAGCGGGCCGAGGGGCGCCGCCTGCACTCCGTCGACGGCGACGAGAGGACCGAGGAGGCGGCGGCATGAACACCGTGTTGACCATGCTGGCCGCGGCGGTGCCGGTCGCCTCCGGCTGGACGGCGCACACGTTGTGGCTACGGCGGCGCCTGAACGTCGCCCGCCGTGACCCGCTGACCGGGCTGCGGACGCGCGAGGCTTTCACCTGCCGCGCCACGGCTCTGCTGCGGAACCCGCGGGCGGTCGTGGTGCTGGCCGACGTCGACCGCTTCAAGCAGATCAACGACACCTTCGGGCATGCGGCCGGGGACGCGCTGTTGAAGGCGACCGCGGACCGGCTCGCCCACCACGTCGGCCGCTCCGGGGTGGCCGGGCGGCTCGGGGGCGATGAGTTCGCCGCCGTCCTGATTGACGACCACGGCACCGCCTCGGACACGCTCGCCGTGCTGCACGGTGTGCTCGCCCGCCCGGTCGACGGCCAGGACCCCGGCGTACACACCACGGTCTCTCTCGGCTGGGTGCGCGCTGCGGACTTCCCGGGCGACGACCTGTCCGCTCTGCTGCGGCGGGCCGATGAGGCGATGTACGCGGCCAAGCAGGCCCGCGCCGGAGCCCGCCGGGCGGGGCTGGGACGGTTGTTCGCCACGGTCACCGGGCGACGCGCTGGCCGCGCTGGGGCCCGGACCGATGCGCCGGTCGTGGGGGTGGCTGCCTGATGGCCGCCTACAGCAAGTGCTTCGACCCGTCCGGCGCACGGTTCGGCATCCCGACCTACCCGTGGCGGTTCGCCCCGGACGGCTACGCCACCCGCCGGCAGCTGCGCGCGGCCGGTCTGCGGCCGGGCGGACAGCCGGTCGCCGCGCAGGTGATGCGCAGCCACCGGAGCCGCAAGGTCGGGGTGCAGGTCGCCTACCTCTACCGCGTCGACCGCGCGAAGCCGGTCCGGCCGATGACCTCCCGCAAGTGGGGTGCGCTCGCCCTTGCGATGCTCGCCCGCCGCACCTGCCCGCAGTGCCAGATCACCTACAGCTACTGCATCCCGACCTCGCTCGGGGTGTGCCTTCCCTGCGCCTCCCCCGAGGAACAGCGCGCCGCCTGATCCCGTACGGGGCCCGGTCTCAACCGACCAAAGCAGCGGCCGGGCCCCGCCGTCCCTCCTGAGAGAAGGAACCCTCAGTGAAACACCCCGACGACGACAACGAACTGTTCAACCGGCTGGAAGCCGAGATGGCCGCCGACCCGGCGGGCGACGTGGTCGACCTGGACAAGGCCCGGTCGGCCCGTACCGAGTCGGCCGACCGTACGCCCGACGCGTCGCCCGACTCCGGGCCCGACCGGTCGGCCGACGCGAAGCCGACCGGGGCGGCCGACCTGAGCGAGGGGGAGTCGGACGACTCCGGCCCGGCTCTGGTCGACCGTCCGGCGCCGACTCAGTTGGGCCCCGGTCTGATCGACCGCATCCGCGACTCCAAGCGGCTGGACGTCCTCCCGGCGTGGGTTAAGTCGGGCCCGGAGTTCGCCGACGCGATGCGGTGGCTGGCCGGGCACGTCTGGCACACCATCGCCTTCCACGCGGTCCGCGTGCCGTTCCTGTACGTGCCCAAGCTGGTCTGGCGCTCGCCGCGCGGTCTGGCCAACACTCTGACCCGGATCGGCCGGTGGGCGGTGGACGCGGAGGGCGAGCCGCTGCGGCAGGCCGAGGCGCGCCGGGAGAACTCCGAGCTGTACCTGAAGCTGTCCCGCCAGCGTGACCGGCGGGTGCGGCTGCGGATGCTCCTGACTGTCCTCGGGGCCCTGTTCGCCCTGGGTATCTGCCTGTTCCTGGTCTACGGCGCCGAGCCGCGCACGCAGGTCATCGCCGCCACGCTCACCGTGCTGACGCTGGGCTGGCTGGGAGCGCCGGCGGATGCGCCGCTGACCACCCGCGCGGTCATCAAGACTGAGGTGCAGAAGCTGACCAGCGACATCGTGGTCAAGGCCATGGCGTCCATCGGCATCGGGCAGATCGCCTCCGCCGTGGCCAAGGGCCAGGACGGCATCAAGTTCGTCGCCCCGATCACCCGCGAGGGTCCGGGGTGGCGCGCGGACATCGACCTGCCGTTGGGCGTGACGGTCGCGGACGTGGCCGACCGGCGTGCCCGGCTCGCCTCCGGCCTGCGCCGCCCGCTCGGCTGTGTGTGGCCGGACGCCGACCCAAGCGAGCACGAGGGGCGGCTGATCCTGTGGGTGGGGGACCGGGACCTGTCCAAGACCGGTCTCGTCAAGTGGCCGCTCGCAACGGCGCGCAAGCACGACATCTTTAAGCGGATCCCGTTCGGCATCGACCCGCGCGGCCGGGCTCAGTCCGTGCCGATGATTCAGCACAACATCCTGATCGGGTCGCTGCCCGGCCAGGGCAAGACCGCCTCCGTGCGCGTGCTGGCCTGCGGCGCCGCCATGGACCCGTCCGTGGAACTGTGGCTGCACGAGAATAAGGGCACCGGTGACCTGGACTCCCTCGAATGCGTCTCGCACCGATTCGTCTCCGGCATTGACGACGACTCGATCAAGTACGCGGCCGACTCCCTGAAGATGCTGCGTGAGGAGGTCATGCGCCGCGCAGCTGCGATCAAGAAGCTGCCGCGGGACCTGTGCCCGGACAAGCGCATCACCCGGCAGATCGCTGACAAGCGCTCGCTGAAGCTGTGGCCCCTCCTGGGGGTGTTCGACGAGTGCCAGAACCTGTTCGGTCACCCCAAGTACGGCAAACAAGCAGGTGACGACGCCGAGTTCATCATCAAGCTGGGCCGCGCCCTCGGAGTCATCCTGGTGCTGGCCACGCAGCGCCCGGACAAGGACTCGCTCCCGACCGGGATCAGCGGCAACGTGTCCATCCGCTTCGCCCTCAAGGTCGCGGGCCAGGTCGAAAACGACATGATCCTTGGCACGTCGGCGTACAAGAACGGCGTGCGCGCCACATCCTTCCGACCCGAGATCGACGCCGGTAACGGCTACCTCGCCGGCGCGACCGCGCTGCCGGTCGTGGTGCGCACCGCCTACCTGGACGACAACGCCACCCACGCCATCGCCCAGCGCGCTCACGCCCTGCGCAAGGCCGAGGGCACCCTGTCCGGCCATGCGCTCGGAGAGGACCCGGAGGCCGTGACCGGCCCCTCCTACGACCTGCTCGCCGACGTCGCCGCAGTCGTGCCGCCGTCGGAGGAGCGGGTGTGGAACGAGCGGATCGCCGCCCGGCTGGCAGAGCTGCGGCCGGAGGTCTACGGCGGCTGGAAAGGCGAGAACGTCACCAGCGCGCTCAAGCCGCACGGCATCAAGACCCGAGACGTGGCAGGGACCACCGAAGACGGCACCCGCACCACCCGCCGCGGCATCGTCCGCGCCGACCTCGTAAAGGCGATTTCGGAGCGTGACGAAAAGCGGGGGGCCGCCTAGATCTGGACGGTGCTACCGGTAGTACGTCGCCCTGCTACCGGTAGCACCCCCGCTAGCACCCCACATAGCACCTGATCTGCGGTCTAGTGCATAGCAGCCCACCTGCGAAAAACCCCGAAACCGCCTGGAAGGGCCCCTCATGCCCCCCATCACCCTTGCTGTCGCCTGCCTGCTCGCTATCACGCTCGGTTACGTCGGAATGTGTGCGGCCAGCCCGTTCGGCACCTGCCGCAAGTGCAACGGCTTCGGCTTCGCCATGGAAACCGACCGCAAGGGACGGCCCAAGCGGGGCAAGAGCTGCCGCCGCTGCAAGGCCACCGGCAAGCGCATCCGCGCCGGCCGCTGGCTCTTCAACCGAGCCCAGCGGATCTACCGCGAAGGCACCCACTGACCACCCGCCCACCCCGCCAAAGGGAGGTTCCGCCCGTGGCCGTCACCGTCTCGCTCGTGGCCCTTTTCGGACTCGTCCTGTTCTTCCTGCTGCGCTCCAAGTCCCTCGGCTACGGCGCCGCGTTCACCGCTGCCGGGTTCGGCTTCTTCCTCGCCTCCACCGGCGCCGCCGGACCCATCAACCAGCTCGCCGTCGCCGTCATCGACGCCATCCAGCACCTGTGAGGAGTACCGCTGTGAACGAACCGCCCCTGGCCGCCCTCGCGCACGACGTGTCCACCGAGCCGTACGCGCCTGCCCCGGCCGCGGTGGAACTGGCCGCGGAGCGCGGGCCGGTGGTGTGGGTGCCCGACGCCTACGGGCGCATGGTGCCCATGCCCAAACACCTCACCCCGCCCCCGATGGTCCGCCCCGAGCCGCGCGACCTTACCCCGCTGCCGCTGCTGGACCCCATCGCCCAGCGCTTGATGGGCGCCGGCATCGGCGGCGGCGCCCTGGCCGCCGGCGTCGGCTACGGCATCGGCGAGGCCGTCAACGCGCTCGCCGGACTCGGCTCCGGCGCCCTGGTCTGGATCGCGCTCGCCGTGCTCGCCTGGCGCGCCCCCGTCCGCGCCGTCGCTGGGAGCCGCGGCAGCACCGTCAACATCCGCAAGGCCGTCATCAAGCGCAGCCACTTCCACGGCTGACCACCCTGAGAGGAGAGACGTGTTCGAGATCCGCGTCATCTGCGACCCGGCCGACACCGACCGCGTCACCGCCGCACTCAGCGGCGCGTTCACCGCCGGCGCCGTCCGCACCTACCCCACACGTGACGGCGAGCGCACCCGCCTGTACGTCACCGCCGACCACCGCCCCGAGCCCGCACCGTGGCCCGCGCCGGACGAGGCGTACGCGCTCGCCCCGAGCATCATCCGCGAGATCGGATGCACCGCCCGGACCGCCGCCGACAAGCCGTTCGGCGAGCACCTGGGGCGGGAGTTCTGGCTTCGCAAGGCCGCGCTGCTGGACCGCATCGCGCTCCAGGACGAGGAGGACGGCACGCCCGGTGACGCCGGCGAGGTGGCCACCGAAGCGGCCCGCCGGCTCATCGACTGCGACCGGGACGGCGAGGGCGGCTACCACGGCGCCCCGTACTGGCCGGAGCACCCGGCCACCGCCGCCAACCCGCGCGGCTACGTCCGCCAGGAATACGCCCACTGGGCCAAGAACCAGTAGCAACGCCGCGGCGGCGGGACTCCCCAGCAAGGTCGCCCGCCGCCGCGGTTCTCCCCGCCCATCCGCAGACAGAACAGGAGAACCCCCAGCATGCCGCACCTGGACGACTCTGCCCAGCTCACCGCCGCGCTTGACGCAGCGTCGCGCGACTGGCGTGTCTTCCCCTTGATCCCCGGTGACAAGCGCCCGGCCGTCTCCGACTGGGAGACCCGCGCCACCACTGACCCGGACCGCATCACCCGCGCGTGGTCCGTCGCCGCCTTCAACGTCGGTATCGCCACCGGCCCGTCTGGCCTGGTCGCCATCGACCTCGACAAGCCCAAGCACCCCGGAGACACCCCGCCGGCCGCTTGGGCCGAGCATGGCGTCACCGACGGCGCCGACGTGCTCGCCGTGCTCTGCGAGCGCCACGGTCAGCCCTTCCCCGCCGATACCTACACGGTGCGCACGTGGAGCGGTGGCACCCACCTGTACTTCCTCGCGCCCGAGGGCGAGCCCCTGCGCAACACCGCCGGGGACAGTGCTCGCGGGCTGGGCTGGAAGGTCGACACCCGTGCGTGGGGCGGACTCGTGGTCGGCGCGGGCAGCACCTTCGCCGGGCACCCGTACGAGGTCACCCACCACGGCCCCGTGGCACCCCTGCCGGGCTGGCTCGCCGAACTCCTGCGACCGACCCCGTTGCCCCCGCAGACCCCCGTCATGGTCGCCCTCACGGGCCACGGACGGCGCACCGCCTTCCTCCGCTCCGCGATCAACGGGGAAGTGCAGCGGGTCACCGGCTCCGGCCCGCACGAGCACAACAACAGCCTCTATATCGCCGCGGTCGCCCTCGGACAGCTCGTTGCCGGAGGCGAGCTGAGCGAAGCCGACGTCACCGGCTGGCTCCTCACGGCCGCGCTCCAAGTCGGCCAGGGCGAGCGCGAGGCACGGCGCACCATCGCCTCCGGCCTGCGTGCCGGAGCACGTCGCCCCCGGACGGTCGCCGCATGAGCGCCAACCCCATCCCGCCCCTGCACCTGTACTCCGTGCCCAGTGACCCCGAGACGGCCCCCATCGCGCCGCCCAAGCGGGAGCGTCCACGGACGGCATGGACGGCCGATCAGCTCATGGCCGCGCACTTCCCCGAGCCGAAATGGGCCGTGCCCGGCATCCTCGCCGAAGGCGTCAGCGTGCTCGCCGGACCGCCCAAGGTCGGCAAGTCCTGGCTCTCCCTCGGACTGGGGCTGTCGGTCGCGGCCGGCGGCAAGGCGTTCGACTCCGTGCCCGTCGAGGGCGGCCCGGTGCTCTACCTTGCCCTGGAAGACACCCCGCGCCGTCTCCAGACCCGCATGGGCAAGCTGCTCGGAGGCCAGCCCGCGCCCGCCGGTCTGACCCTGGTCACCGAATGCCCGCCCTTCCCCCAGGGCGGCACCGAGGCCATCGCACAGTGGCTGGAGCGCAACCCCGACGCGCGCATGGTCGTCATCGACGTGTTTGCCAAGATGCGCGGTCAGGCCCCGGCCGGGGTGTCGGCGTACGACGCGGACTATGTCGCCGTCGGCTACGCCAAGCGGCTTGCCGACCACTACGGCGTGGCCGTCGTCCTCGTACACCACGTCCGCAAAGCAGGCTCCGAAGACTTCCTGACCGAGGTCTCCGGCACCAACGGCATCGCCGGAGCCGCTGACGCCACGCTCGTGCTGAAACGGGCCCGAGGACAGGCGGACGGCATCCTGCACGTCACCGGCCGCGACGTAGATGAAGCCGAGTACGCCCTCAGCTTCCAACCCGCCTCCGGCGCCTGGCACCTGTTGGACGGCCCGGTCTCAGACCACACCGTCAGCGACACCCGCGCCACGATCCTGCGGTACGTCCGCGCCCACCCCGGCGCCAAGCCCAAGGACATGGCCGGCGAGCTGCCGCAGGTCGACATCGACACGATCCGCCGCACCTGCAACCGCATGGCCGACGCCGGACAGCTCAGCAAGGACGCCGGCGGCCGGTACTACCCGGACACCGAAACCCGGACGCAGGGCGCCCAAGAGGTGTCCGCACTGTCCGGCTGTCCGGTTATCACGCCTGACCAGCACGAACACCCCGGACAGTCGAAATTGGAGCTGTCCGGCCTGTCCGGTGCGGACGAAGCCGAAGGGATGGCGAAATGAGCGCCCGTACACGGGACGAGAAGATGACCGTCAAGGAGGTCATCGCTGATCTGAAGGTCGCCCCGTCGACCTTCTACCGGTGGCGCCAGCTCGGGAAGGGGCCCCGCGCCATCAAGCTCCCGAACGGCGACGTGCGGATCCGACGGTCGGAGTACGAGCGTTGGCTTGCGGAGCGGGAGGACGCTGCGTGAGCACTGAGAACGACACCCCGGCCGGGAGCCCTCGCGGGTCGGCCCGGCCGGGCTACTCCTTCGACGTCAAGCTGTGGAAGGTGACCAAGACTGGGCGCAGGTCCCGCCCGTGGCGCCTCCGGTGGGTGGTCGCAAGGCAGGTGCACGGCGACACGTTCACCACGTTGGCTCTCGCGGAGAGCCGACGGTCCGAGCTGTGGCAGGCCATGAACCGGCGCGGCGAAGCGTTCGAGATCAAATCGGGACTGCCTGAGTCCGAGGTACGCGCGGCGGCCGAAGCCGCCGAAGCAGCGGACGCCGAGCCGCCGTTGCGATGGTTCGAGTTCTGCCGGAAGTACATGGCCGGGCGGTGGCGTACGAGCGCGGCCAAGACCCGTGAGGGCATGGCGGACGGTCTCGCGGCCGTAACGCTCGCCATGGTCAAGCGCGGGGACGGCATTCCTGACGATGAGTCCCTTCGGCTGGCCTTCCGGTGGGGGATCGTGCCCGCGAACGCGGGGGAGGACCCGCCGGCCGAACTCAAGACCGCGTACGAGTGGGTCACGACGGCCGACCGGTCGTTGGGCGACCTGGCCGACGCTGAGGTTTTCGAGGATGTGCTGTATCGCCTCGGGTACAAGCTGGACGGCACCCCGGCGGCGGGCGACACGTACAAGCGGCGGCGCCGCGCTCTGAACACCGCTCTCGAACACGCCGTGGTCGCGGGGGAGCTCCCGAAGAACCCCCTTCAGCGCGCCCGCCGGAAGCACGTCGGCTCCAACGAGGTGGTGGATCGCCGCGTCCTCGTGAACGCCGTACAGGCTCGGCAGTTGCTCACCTCTGTCTCCTACGTCGGGTCATGGGATCGCTGCCGCGGGCGGCGCCTGGCGGCTTTCTATGCGGTCCTGTACTACGCGGGCCTGCGGCCCGCTGAGGCGGTCGGGCTGAGGCGGTCTGACTGCCACCTGCCGGAGACGGGTTGGGGCACGCTCACGCTGCGGGAGACACGCCCCGTCTCCGGCAAACAGTGGACCGACTCAGGCGAGCGACACGACCGCCGCGGCCTGAAGGCGCGGGAGGCGACCAGCGACCGCCCGGTGCCCATTCCGCCTGTCTTGGTCGCCATCCTCCGGGCGCACTTGGAGGAGTTTGGGACCGCCAAGGAGGGGCGCGTGTTCGGCAATGAACGCGGGGGAGTGGTCGGCTCTTCCACCTACTGGCGGGTGTGGGAGGAAGCGAGGGAGTACGCGCTGCCGCCGGAACGCATCGACACGCCGTTGGCTGGGCGCCCCTACGACCTGCGGCACGCGTGCATCACGCGGTGGCTGAACGCGGGAGTACCCATCGCTGAGGTGGCCCGACGGGTCGGCAACTCGCCGGAGGTGATCCACCGTCGATATCACGGCTGCATCGACGGCCATGAGGAGGCGGCTAACGACAAGATCGCAAAGGCGCTGGAAGAGGACGGCGACACGGCCTAACTAACAACGGCAAACACAAGGATCCTTAGAGGACCGTCTGACAGGAATGCATGCCGTCCATTATGTCCAGCGCTGCCTATCTCGCCCGGAGGACCCAACCAGACGCGTCTGTGTGGCAACTCGCTCTTGGCTCCCTTAGCGTGCAGGCGAAGAGAGAGTCAAGGAGTCGCCATGGCGGACACACCCGAAGCCATCCGGATTACCGCAGCCCACGGCTTGAGCACGTTGGACGAACTCTCTGACTTCTTTGAAAGCCTGTACGCTGTCTACCACACGGCGTATCGCCTTGGCGTGCTTGAGAGTAAGGTCGGCGATGACCCTGACATCAGCCAGGAGACCGCCTCGCTCGTCTGGGTTCACACCGCTGCACCGCCGCACAGCGACGCGGTCCCGAGGGTTCTCCGCCTGGAGATGATGTCGCCACTGCACATTGACCTCGGGCAAGCCATTCCGGCCGGAGGTGCAACGGTTGCTGCGTTCAAGATCTTCTTCTACCTGCTCAAGAATCCGGAGAAGATCGGAGAATTCATCCCCTCCATCCGTCATGGGTGGGTGCGACGGACGATGGATGTCCACGAACTTCATGCTTACCGGGAGCGCTTGAAAGAACTCAGCCAGGGGGAAATCGAAGTGCAGGAGATTGAGCCCCCCAAGGGAAAGAAGAAGACGCGTTCTCCCAAGTCGTGAGTCAGGCTTGCCAGGCGTCATGGCAGCCTGGCTCTTCGCCTTCCGGCCAGCCCGGGCGGTTCCGAGAGTGCTGCGACGCCTTCCCGGGAGCCCTACATAGCGCCGCCGGTCGCGGCCAACGCGTCGATCAGCCCACAGCCCCCGGCGATAGGGCCGCCATCCATCATCTATCGATCCAAACTCATATGGCCAGCGTGGCGTGCCCGCGCCTCACAGTGTGTCGTAGGTGTGTCGCGAACGCTGAGAGACAACGAGAGAGGGCGGGAGTCAGTGAGACTGACTCCCGCCCTCTTCTGTCGGCATCCGCCCTGGTCAGCGCTTGATTTCTGCTGATCCTCGGCGAGTGCCCCCGGCAGGATTCGAACCTGCGCACACGGCTCCGGAGGCCGTTGCTCTATCCCCTGAGCTACGGGGGCGTGTCGGCTGCGGAGCTGCTCGCTCGCGGCGACGGATAGAACACTAGCAGGTCCGGCGGGGTGATCAGGAATCCGTTTCCCGGGGTGGGGCGGGGCGGGTCACCTGTAGGGGGTGGAAGTGGGGAAAACCCGGACGCGGTGGCCGGTTCGGACCTACTCTCGAGTTGTGCCAGGCGCCTCGGGTCGGGTGCTTGTTGTGGACGACAACAAGGTCATCCGGCAGCTGATCAGGGTCAACCTCGAACTGGAAGGGCTCGAGGTCGTGACCGCGGCCGATGGTGCCGAGTGCCTGGACGTGGTCCATCAGGTGCGGCCCGATGTCGTGACGCTCGACGTCGTCATGCCCCGGCTGGACGGACTGCGCACCGCCGCCCGGCTTCGCGCCGACCCCCGTACCCACCATCTGCCCCTCGCCATCGTCAGCGCGTGCACGCAGTACGAGGTCGACACCGGTCTCGACGTCGGCGTGGACGCCTTCCTCGCCAAGCCCTTCGAGCCCGCCGAACTCGTACGGCTCGTCAAGCAGCTCATCGAGCGCGGGAGCGGGGGAGACGGGCGTGGAGGAGGCGGAGGTCACCGGGGTGGGGGCGGTGACGGCGACAGCGACGGTGACGGGGACGGGGATGGGGATGGGGCCGGCGAAGGGGGCGGAGACGACGGCGTTGCCGACGGCCTTCCCGGTGGCGTTTCCGGTGGGGTCGCCGATGGTGTGCCAGGTGGGATTTCGTACGGCGGCTAGGGCGGCTGCGGCGACTACGGCGGTTCACGTGGCTTGAGCTGCTGTCTCGCTGGAGCGGCTCGGGAGCGTTGGCGGCCTGCCGTAAGTGCAGCGCTTGGTGAAGCAAGGGCCGGCCGTGGTCCGTCGCCCGTCCCACAGTGAGAACCGCCTCGCCTACCCACCCCGTCCCTCCCCTACGCTTGTCCCGTGACCCCCGTCGAGCTGTCCCGCACCGTGCTGCGCGCGGTGCGTCGTGCTGTCGATGACGGGGAGCTGAGTGTGACGGTGCCCGAACGGGTCGTGGTGACCGAGCCGGGGCCCGGGGGGTGCGGGGACTTCGCCACCAACGTCGCCCTCCAGCTCGCCCGGCCGGCCGGGCAGGCGCCGCTGCGGGTCGCCGAGATCCTGCGGCCCCGGCTCGTCGGCGCCGACGGCGTCCGGGACGTCGTCGTCACCGGGCCCGGCTTTCTCAACATCAGCCTCGACGCGCAGGCCGACCCCGTCACCGGGCTCGTCCGGGAGATCCGGGCCCGTGGTGCCGCCTACGGGCACGGTGACGCCCTCGCCGGGCAGGTCGTCGCGCTGCGGGTGCCGTACGAGGTGCGGGCCGAGGTCGTCGCCGACGCCGTCGTGCGGATCGTCGCTACGCAGGGCGGGCGGGCCACCGTCGAGCATGGGGAGCCCGTCAATCTGCGGCCCGTGCCGGCCCCGGAGGACCCCGCTCCGCTCGGGGCCGACGCCGCCCAGTGGGCCCTGCTCCATCCCGCGCCGCACGACCGGCCGCGGATCACCGCCGACCATCTCGTCCAGCGGGAGAGCAATCCGCTGTTCCGGGTGCGGTACGCCCACGCCCGTATCCGGTCCCTCAGCCGCAACGCCGGCCGCCTGGGCTTCGCCGCCGAACCCGGTCCCCTGGACGACGCCCGGGACGTCGACGACATGCCCGACGCCGGGAGCGTCGACACCCGCGCCGCCCAGGACGTCCACGTCACCGCCGCAGCCGCCGGGGGCATCGACATGCCCGACGCCGGGAACGTCGACACCTGCGGCGCCCGGGACGTCGACATGCCCGATGCCGGGAGCGTCGTCACCCGCGCCGCCCAGGACGTCCACGTCACCGCCGCAACCGCCGGGGGCATCGACATGCCCGACGCCGGGAACGTCGACACCTGCGGCGCCCGGAACGTCGACATGCCCGATGCCGGGAGCGTCGTCACCCGCGCCGCCCAGGACGTCCACGTCACCGCCGCAGCCGCCGAGGGCATCGACATCCCCGCCGCCGGCAGCGTCGTCACCCGCGCCGCCCAAGACGTCCACATCCCCGACGCCGGGAACGTCGACACCTGCGGCGCCGGGGGCATCGACATCCCCGCCGCCGGCAGCGTCGTCACCCGCGCCGCCCAGGACGTCCACATCCCCGCCGCCCGGAGCGTCGTCCCCCCCGCCGCCCGGAGTCTCGTCGTCCCCCTCGCCGACCACCCCCGTATCCTCACCGCGGCCGCCACCCACCGTGCCCCGGACCGGCTCGCCCGGCATCTCGTCACCCTCGCCGATGCCGTGCTGCCCTTCCTGCCCTCCGTGCTTCCCCGCGGCGAGGAGAAACCCTCGGCCGCCCACCGCGCCCGGCTCGCCCTCGCCGAAGCCGCCGGGACGGTGCTGGCCGGTGGCCTGTCCCTGCTCGGCATCGACGCACCCGAACACCTCTGAGGGCCCCAGAGCAGATGCGCCCCGGAGAGAGACAGAGAGTCTGAGAGCCACGTCATGAGCCGTTCCGCCCACCCCGCAGGACCCCGTCACGCCGACGTCCTGCCCGAGGGGCACTACTCCGCGCCGCCCGCCGATCTCAACGCCCTGGACCAGAAGGTCTGGGCCCAGACCGTCGCGCGCGACGCCGACGGGGTCGTCACCGTCGGCGGTGTCGACGTCACCCGGCTCGCCGAGCTGTACGGCACGCCCGCCTACATCCTCGACGAGGCCGACTTCCGCGCCCGGGCGCGCGCCTGGCGTACCGCCTTCGGGGCCGACGCCGACGTGTTCTACGCCGGGAAGGCGTTCCTGTCCCGTGCCGTCGTGCGGTGGCTGAACGAGGAGGGGCTCAACCTGGACGTGTGCTCGGGCGGCGAGCTGGCCACCGCCCTGTCGGCCGGGATGCCCGCCGAGCGCATCGCCTTCCACGGCAACAACAAGTCCCCGGAGGAGATCCGCCGTGCCATAGAGGCCGGTGTCGGGCGGATCGTGCTCGACTCCTTCCAGGAGATCGTGCGGGTCGCCCACATCGCGCAGTCCCTGGACAAGCGGCAGAAGGTCCAGATTCGGATCACCGTTGGCGTCGAGGCTCATACGCATGAGTTCATCGCCACCGCCCATGAAGACCAGAAGTTCGGGATTCCGCTGGCCGGCGGGCAGGCCGCCGAGGCCGTGCGGCGGGCGCTGCAACTCGACGGGCTCGAGCTGATCGGCATTCACAGCCACATCGGGTCGCAGATCTTCGACATGTCGGGCTTCGAAGTCGCCGCCCACCGTGTCGTCGGGCTGCTCAAGGACATCCGGGACGAGCACGGGGTCGAGCTGCCCGAGATCGACCTCGGCGGTGGGCTCGGGATCGCCTACACCAGTGCCGACGATCCGCGTGAGCCGCATGAGATCGCCAAGGCGCTCACCGAGATCGTCAGCCGCGAGTGCGACGCCGCCAGGCTGCGGACGCCCCGGATCTCCGTCGAGCCCGGGCGGGCCATCGTCGGTCCGACCGCCTTCACGCTCTACGAGGTCGGCACCGTCAAGCCGCTGGACGGGCTGCGGACGTATGTGTCGGTCGACGGAGGTATGTCCGACAACATCCGGACCGCGCTCTACGACGCCGAGTACAGCGTCGCCCTCGTGTCGCGCACCAGCGACGCCGAGCCGATGCTCGCGCGTGTCGTCGGCAAGCACTGTGAGAGCGGGGACATCGTGGTCAAGGACGCGTTCCTGCCCGCCGACCTGGCGCCGGGCGACCTGATCGCCGTACCGGCCACGGGCGCGTACTGCAGGTCCATGGCCAGCAACTACAACCATGTGCTCCGGCCCCCCGTCGTCGCCGTGAAGGACGGCGAGGCCCGGGTGATCGTCCGGCGTGAGACGGAGGAGGACCTCCTGCGTCTCGACGTCGGGTGACCGCGGGAACCCCGGGGTGGAAGATCTTCGGTCTGCCACCCCTGCACAAATGAAATAGATGTCTCACGATCCGGACGAAGGGTAGAAACTCCCGTCCGGTGAGTGAGACTGGTCCAACCGTAGACGGTATGAGGAAACGAGGTCGGATGATGCGTACGCGTCCGCTGAAGGTGGCGCTGCTGGGCTGTGGAGTGGTCGGCTCAGAGGTGGCGCGCATCATGACGACGCACGCCGACGACCTCGCCGCCAGGATCGGGGCCCCGGTCGAGCTCGCGGGGGTCGCCGTACGGCGCCCGAGCAAGGTGCGTGAGGGCATCGACCCGAGCCTGGTCACCACCGACGCCACCGCCCTCGTCAAACGCGGGGACATTGATGTCGTGGTGGAGGTGATCGGGGGGATCGAGCCCGCCCGTTCCCTCATCACCACCGCCTTCGAGCACGGCGCCTCCGTCGTCTCCGCCAACAAGGCCCTGCTCGCCCAGGACGGCGCCGCCCTGCACGCCGCGGCGGAGGAGAACGGCAAGGACCTCTACTACGAGGCCGCCGTCGCCGGCGCCATCCCGCTGATCCGCCCGCTGCGCGAGTCCCTCGCCGGGGACAAGGTCAACCGGGTGCTGGGGATCGTCAACGGCACCACCAACTTCATCCTCGACAAGATGGACTCCACGGGGGCCGGCTACCAGGAGGCCCTCGACGAGGCCACCGCCCTGGGGTACGCGGAAGCCGACCCGACCGCCGACGTCGAGGGATTCGACGCCGCCGCCAAGGCCGCCATCCTCGCCGGGATCGCCTTCCACACGCGCGTGCGCCTCGACGACGTCTACCGCGAGGGCATGACCGAGGTCACCGCCGCCGACTTCCGCTCGGCGAAGGAGATGGGCTGCACCATCAAGCTGCTCGCGATCTGTGAGCGCTCCAAGGACGGTGCGTCGGTCACCGCACGCGTGCACCCCGCCATGATTCCGCTGACCCACCCGCTCGCCTCCGTGCGCGGCGCGTACAACGCCGTCTTCGTGGAGTCGGACGCCGCCGGGCAGCTGATGTTCTACGGCCCCGGCGCCGGCGGTTCCCCGACCGCCTCCGCCGTGCTCGGCGACCTCGTCGCCGTCTGCCGCAACCGGCTCAACGGCGCAACGGGGCCCGGTGAGTCGGCGTACGCCGCCCTGACGGTCTCGCCGATGGGCGAGGTCGTCACGCGCTACCACATCAGTCTCGACGTCGCGGACAAACCGGGTGTTCTCGCCCAGGTCGCGACCGTGTTCGCCGAGCACGGGGTGTCGATCGATACGGTGCGCCAGCAGGGCAAGGACGGCGAGGCCTCCCTCGTCGTCGTCACCCACCGCGCGTCCGACGCCTCCCTCACCGGGACCGTCGAGGCGCTGCGCAAGCTCGACACCGTGCGGGGTGTCGCCAGCATCATGCGGGTTGAAGGAGAGTAACCAGCAATGACCCACCAGTGGCGCGGAATCATCGAGGAGTACCGGGACCGGCTGCCGGTATCCGACACCACGCCGGTCGTGACGCTCCGCGAGGGCGGTACGCCCCTCGTGCCCGCGCAGGTGCTCTCCGAGCGCACGGGCTGCGAGGTCCACCTGAAGGTGGAGGGGGCCAACCCCACCGGCTCCTTCAAGGACCGCGGTATGACCATGGCCATCTCCAAGGCCAAGGAGGAGGGGGCCAAGGCCGTCATCTGCGCCTCCACCGGCAACACGTCGGCCTCCGCCGCCGCGTACGCCGTACGGGCCGGTATGGTTTCGGCCGTTCTCGTCCCGCGGGGCAAGATCGCGCTCGGCAAGATGGGCCAGGCCCTCGTGCACGGCGCGAAGATCCTCCAGGTCGACGGCAACTTCGACGACTGCCTCACCCTCGCCCGCTCGCTGAGCGAGAACTACCCGGTGGCGCTGGTGAATTCGGTCAACCCGGTGCGTATCGAGGGCCAGAAGACGGCCGCCTTCGAGATCGTGGACATGCTCGGTGACGCGCCCGACATCCACGTCCTCCCGGTCGGCAACGCGGGCAACATCACCGCCTACTGGAAGGGCTACAAGGAGTACGCCGCCGACGGCATCGCCACGAAGACCCCCCGCATGTGGGGCTTCCAGGCCTCCGGCAGCGCGCCGATCGTGCGCGGGGAGGTCGTCAAGGACCCGTCGACCATCGCCACCGCCATCCGGATCGGCAACCCGGCCTCCTGGCAGTACGCGCTGCAGGCCCGGGACGAGTCCGGTGGGGCCATCGACGAGGTGACGGACCGTGAAATCCTGCGTGCCTACCGCCTGTTGGCCGCGCAGGAGGGCGTCTTCGTGGAGCCCGCCTCGGCCGCCTCCGTGGCCGGTCTGCTGAAGGCCGCCGAGCAGGGCAGGGTCGACCCGGGCCAGAGGATCGTGTGCACGGTCACCGGCAACGGTCTGAAGGACCCCGACTGGGCCGTCGCCGGCGCCCCGCAGCCGGTCACCGTCCCGGTCGACGCGTCCGCCGCGGCCGAGCGCCTCGGCCTCGCCTGACCGCCCCTGACAGCCGCCGGCAGGGGGCGATCCCTGTGGAGGGTGCACAGGGGGCTTACGACACGCATCGTGCGCCTCCTGTGCGCCCTATGTCGCCACAGAACCTTCCTTCGATAGGCTGTACTGAACCCGCCCGTTGCATATGCCTGGCATATGGCTGCGCACATGGGTGATGTCGCGCCGTCTGCGCGGCCAGCGGGTCTCCCCGTATACGTATCGAATGTCTTCGACAGTCACGCAGCTCAAGGAGAGTCAACGAGCGATGGCCGGTCCAGCGTTCCGCGCCGCCGCCGTCCGGGTGCGCGTTCCCGCCACCAGCGCCAATCTCGGCCCGGGCTTCGACGCCCTCGGCCTCGCGCTGGGGCTCTACGACGACGTGGTCGTCCGGGTGGCCGACTCCGGGCTGCACATCGACATCGCGGGGGAGGGCGGCGAGACCCTCCCGCGTGACGAGTCTCACCTCCTCGTCCGCGCCCTGCGCACCGCTTTCGATCTGCTGGGCGGACAGCCCAGAGGCCTGGAAATCGTCTGCGCCAACCGCATTCCGCACGGCCGGGGCCTCGGTTCCTCCTCCGCCGCCATCTGCGCCGGCATCGTCGCCGCCCGTGCCGTGACCATAGGCGGCGAGGCCCGCCTGGACGACGCGGCGCTGCTGGAACTGGCCACCGAGATCGAGGGCCACCCGGACAACGTGGCCGCGTGTCTGCTCGGCGGCTTCACCCTGTCCTGGATGGAGTCCGGGGCCGCCCGGGCGATCAGGATGGAGCCCGGCGATTCCATCGTTCCGGTGGTTTTCGTGCCCGGAAAGCCGGTCCTGACCGAGACCGCGCGCGGCCTGCTGCCGCGCACCGTGCCGCACGTGGACGCCGCCGTCAACGCGGGTCGTGCCGCCCTGCTCGTCGAGGCCCTCACCCGGCGCCCCGAGCTGCTGCTGCCCGCCACCGAGGACCGCCTCCACCAGGAGTACCGCGCCCCGGCCATGCCGGAGAGCGCCGCGCTGGTGGAGCGGCTGCGCGCCGAGGGCGTCCCGGCCGTCATCTCGGGCGCCGGGCCCACGGTCATGGCCCTCGCCGACGCCGGCACCGCCGACAAGGTGGAGACCCTGGCCGGCGCCGACTGGGCCGCCAACCGGCTGAGCCTGGACCTGCAGGGAGCGAGCGTGCTGCCGCTTGCGACCTGACACACGGTTGCCGGATTTGGAGAGGGGGAATGTTTGTTGGATCCGGTAGTGTTAATCTCAAGTCTGCACCCGACCCCACCATGGCGAGGTGCCTCGTGTCCCAGTCCGGGACAGACATTCTTCCGGGAGCCTCCCACGCCACTCCGTGTTCCGTACGCCGTACCTGGGCAGTACGTCGTATGCGGACACTGAGCAGGTCACTGGGCACGCTCCGGAATCGGTGCTACCACGCCACGTGACACTGGGTGCCACGACTCGCGGAAGCGCCAACTCACCGCACATTTTCTTCCGCCGCGTTGGCGGACCACCGCCCCGGCACGGTTCACGGAAGACAGGACCGTAGCCGGACAGCACAACCGGTCGCCGAGCCAGACAGGCCGACGTCCGCTCCAGGGAAGGACCCTTCGTGAGCGACACCACCGATCTGATGGGCGCACGTGTCGAGGAGACCGCTGCCGCGCCCGCCACGGACGCCTCCGCGCCTGCCACCGGTGCCGGCTCCCGGCGGCGCCGCGGTACCGGCCTCGAGGGCATGGTGCTGGCCGAGCTGCAGCAGGTCGCCTCGGGCCTCGGCATCAGGGGCACCGCGCGGATGCGCAAGAGCCAGCTGATCGAGGTCATCAAGGAGGCGCAGGCCGCAGGGGGCGCCGCCCCCAAGGCCGAGGCCGCCACCGAGACCAAGCCCAAGCGCCGTGCCACCTCCAAGGCCCGTACGGGTGAGGCCGCCGACGGCGAGAAGAAGGCCGAGGCCCCCGCCGAGAAGGCCGTGGCCCAGCAGCAGATCGAGATCCCCGGCCAGCCGGCCTCCGACGACGCGCCGACCGAGCGCCGTCGCCGCCGTGCCACCGCCGAGGCGGGCAGCCCGGCCGCGAGCAGCGCCGAGACCGTCGCCGCCGAGGCGAAGGCCGAGCCCAAGGCCGAGACGTCCGTGCAGCAGCAGGGCGAGGGCAAGGGCGACGCCGGTGACGGCGAGGGCCGTGGCCGCCGCGACCGCCGTGAGCGCGGCCGTGACCGTGACCGCGACCGCGACCGTGACCGCCGTGGCAAGGGCGACGACCAGCAGGGCGGCCAGCAGCGTCAGCAGCAGGGCCAGCAGGGCGGCGGCCGTCAGGACCGGCAGCAGGACGACGACGACTTCGAGGGTGGCCGCCGGGGCCGTCGCGGCCGATACCGCGACCGCCGTGGCCGCCGTGGCCGCGACGACATCGCCGAGCCGCAGGTCGCCGAGGACGACGTCCTGATCCCGGTCGCGGGCATTCTGGACATCCTCGACAACTACGCCTTCATCCGCACGTCGGGGTACCTGCCCGGTCCGAACGACGTGTACGTCTCCCTCGCCCAGGTCCGCAAGAACGGCCTGCGCAAGGGCGACCACGTCACCGGTGCGGTCCGCCAGCCCAAGGACGGCGAGCGGCGCGAGAAGTTCAACGCGCTGGTCCGCCTCGACTCCGTCAACGGCATGGCGCCCGAACACGGCCGTGGCCGCCCGGAGTTCAACAAGCTGACCCCGCTCTACCCGCAGGACCGCCTCCGCCTGGAGACGGACCCCGGCGTGCTCACCACCCGCATCATCGACCTGGTCTCGCCGATCGGTAAGGGCCAGCGCGGTCTGATCGTGGCCCCGCCGAAGACCGGTAAGACCATGATCATGCAGGCGATCGCCAACGCGATCACGCACAACAACCCCGAGTGCCACCTGATGGTCGTCCTTGTCGACGAGCGTCCGGAAGAGGTCACCGACATGCAGCGGTCGGTCAAGGGCGAGGTCATCTCCTCGACCTTCGACCGCCCGGCCGAGGACCACACGACGGTCGCCGAGCTCGCCATCGAGCGCGCCAAGCGGCTCGTCGAGCTGGGCCACGACGTCGTCGTCCTGCTGGACTCCATCACGCGTCTGGGCCGTGCCTACAACCTGGCCGCGCCGGCCTCCGGCCGCATCCTGTCCGGTGGTGTCGACTCGACCGCGCTGTACCCGCCGAAGCGGTTCTTCGGTGCGGCGCGGAACATCGAGGACGGCGGTTCGCTGACCATCCTGGCCACGGCTCTCGTGGACACCGGGTCCCGCATGGACGAGGTGATCTTCGAGGAGTTCAAGGGCACGGGCAACGCCGAGCTCAAGCTCGACCGGAAGCTCGCGGACAAGCGCATCTTCCCGGCGGTGGACGTGGACGCGTCCGGCACCCGTAAGGAAGAGATCCTTCTCGGTGCCGAGGAGCTGGGCATCGTCTGGAAGCTGCGGCGGGTGCTGCACGCCCTCGACCAGCAGCAGGCGGTCGAGCTGCTGCTGGACAAGATGAAGCAGACGAAGTCGAACGCCGAGTTCCTGATGCAGATTCAGAAGACGACGCCGACGCCCGGTAACGGCGACTAGCCGAAGGGGACTTCCCCAGGGAATCCGAAGCGCCGCCCCCCGTCCATCAGTGACGGAGGGCGGCGCTTCGGCGCTGAGCGGAGTGGAGCGCATCACGCGCCCCCTTCCGCCTCGTCTCTCCCTGGGGAACACCCTTGCCCGAACCACTGCCCGGCCGCCACAGACGTCGTATACGCCTCGGCCTGCCCCTCGGTGCCGCCGGTGTCGCCGCGGCCGTCGTCGCCGCGCTGATGACGGCCTCCGCCGGTGCGGCCACCGCGCTGCCGAAGCCCCCTGTCTCGCCCCCCGTCAGTCAGCCCTCCCAGGACACCCTTCACCAGCGCATCGCCGGAGCCGACCGCACCAGCGCGCCGGCGAAGAGCAGCAGTCCGTCGGCGGTGTCGCCGAAGATCATCGGTGGCAACGAGACCACCATCTCCTCGGCGCCCTGGATGGCGCAGCTCTGGTACTACGACGACAAGGGCACCACCGACACCGGCGACGACGTCGGCTTCTTCTGCGGTGGCTCGGTCGTGGCGCCGACGAAGATCCTCACCGCGGCGCACTGCGTCAAGGGCTACGACTGGAGCAAGTACGGCGCCGTCGTCACCGGCACCGACCAGCAGCCCACCACCGACGCCGGCGGCACCACGGACCTGCACGGCGGCCAGGCCACCGGCGTCCTGCGCCAGTGGAACCACCCCTCCTACAGCGCGACGACCATCGACAACGACATCGCCGTCCTCACCCTGGACGTCCCGGTCGGCGCCCCGCAGATCCGGATGACCACCCCCGGCGACAGCACCTCCTATGCCGGCGGCACCAGCGCCACGGTCTACGGCTGGGGCCGCACCAGCTCCACCAGCGGCGACATCTCCCAGACGCTGAAGACCGCCACGCTGACCCTGCACGCCGACAGCACCTGCACCGGCGTGTACGGCGGTGAGTTCGTCGCGGGGCACATGGTCTGCGCGGGCACGCAGTCCGGCAGCGACACCGGTACCCAGGCGACCTGCAACGGCGACTCCGGGGGCCCGCTCGTGGTGGGCGGCCGCATCGTGGGTGTCGTCTCCTGGGGCGTGAAGAACTGCGTGGAGAAGGGCTACTACAGCGTCTTCACCAAGGTCTCCACGTACGCCGGCGCGGCCTACCCGCAGATCGACGACACCAACCTGAGCTACACCGACGGCAGGGCCGACCTCTTCGTGCGCAGCTCCGCCACGAAGACCGGCTACGAGAAGGACTCCACCGGCAGCTCCTTCGGCTCCCGGATCTCCCTGGGTGACTGGAGCGGCGCCAACCTGGTGCTGCAGGCCGACCTCAACCGCGACGGCTACCAGGACTTCGTCTACCGGGTCAGCTCCACCGGTGACGTGTACTGGGACCACTTCGTCCTCAACAGCGCCCGCACGGACGGCTCGTGGGCCACGACGAAGATCTTCAGCGGCTGGGGGACGCGCCGGCGGATCGTCGTCCCGGGCGACCTCACCGGCGACTACAAGCCCGACGTGCTCTCCGTCGACTCCGGCGGCACGATGTGGCTCTACCCAGGCAACGGCAACGGCACCTTCGGCTCCCGGGTCGAGGTCGGCACCGGCTGGAACCAGTACGACTCGGTGCGCGGCCACGGCGACCTCACCGGCGACGGCAGGGCCGACCTGCTCGCCCGCCAGTCCAGCACCGGCGACCTGTACCTGTACAAGGGCACCGGCAAGTCCGGCTCGGGCGCCTTCTCCGCCCGTGTCAAGGTGCGCAGCGCCTGGACCGGCTACAACGCCTTCGACGCGGTCGGCGACGTGAGCGGAGACGGCAGGGCCGACTTCCTGGCCCGCACCCCGGGCGGCACCCTGTACCTGTACAAGGGCACCGGAAAGGCCACAAGCGAGATCTTTGCCACAAGGATCTCGGTCGGCACCGGTTTCCAGGCGTACGACATCTGGGGCTGAAGCCGCAGGTGAGCGCGGTACGCCCGCACTGACCGACTACACAGAGTGCCCATCGCCGTACGCGATGGGCACTTTGCGTTGTGCAACTCTTTCCCGAGTTTCTCCGTCTGACCTTACGGAGCGACGATGGAGCGGTACCGACCGCGCCTGACCCTGACCGCAGGGGGTAACCGACCGACGAGACCTAGGAGCGATGTTGTCCGCCCAGAGCACGCCGGAGCCCGTCATACCCGAGCCGGGCGAGACCGGTCCGCCTCCACGAGGCAGGGGCCGCCGCCGCAAGGCCCGCAGCACGCGCCGCAAGGCCCTGCTCGCCACGGCCTGGACGGCAGCCGGTGTGGTGGTGCTGGGCGGTGTGGGCGCCGGGTACGTGTACTTCAAGCTCAACGGCAACCTCAAGAGCGTCGACATCGACCAGGCCCTCGGCAACGACCGCCCCTCGAAGCTCGACAACGGCTCCGAGAACATCCTGGTCCTCGGTTCGGACACCCGCTCCGGCGCCAACAAGGACCTCGGCGGCGGCACCGACGACGGCAGCGCCCGCTCCGACACGGCGATGATCGTCCACGTCTACGAGGGCCACAGGAAGGCCTCCGTGGTCTCCGTCCCCCGGGACACCCTCATCGACCGCCCCGCCTGCACCGACACCAAGGGCACCAGGCACCCGGCCGCGTCCGGCGTGATGTTCAACGAGTCCTACGGCACCGGCGGCGCGGCCTGTGCGGTGAAGACCGTCGAGTCGATCACCGGCATCCGCATGGACCACTACCTCGAGGTCGACTTCGCGGGCTTCCAGAAGCTCATCGACGATCTCGGCGGCGTCCCGGTCACCACGACGAAGAGCATCGACGACCCGCAGAGCCACCTGAACCTGCCGTCCGGCACCCACACCCTGAGCGGGCAGCAGGCCCTTGGCCTCGTCCGTACCCGGCACGGCGTCGGCGACGGCTCCGACCTGGGCCGCATCCAGCTCCAGCAGGCCTTCGTCAAGGCGCTGCTCAACCAGGTCGAGCACGTCGGAGTCCTCACCAGCCCCAAGAAGCTGTACGACCTCGCCGACACCGCCACCAAGACCGTCACCACCGACTCCGACCTCGGCTCGGTCAACTCCCTGATCGACTTCGCGGACGGCCTCAAGGGCATCGGCCCCAAGCACATGACCATGATCACCATGCCGGTCCGGTACGACCCGGCCAACCCGAACCGCGTGCTCCTGGAGAAGCAGAAGGCCCGGCTGGTCTGGGACGCCCTCAAGAACGACCAGCCCGTCCCGAAGTCGGCCACGAAGGGCACGGCCACGGGAGAAGCCAAGGGCGTGGTGAGCGGTTGAGGGGCGCGTAGGCGACGACCCGCTCACCCTCGGGAATAGAACAAGCGCACCCCCGGTTTGGGTGGATGGCCCCAGTCCTGGCAGACTGGTACGTCGGCTCCGGTTCACGCTTCCGCACCCCGCGGCTGCGACCCGGCGCCCTCCCGAAACTAGGAGACACCTTGAAGCGCGACATCCACCCCGAGTACGTCGAGACGCAGGTCAGCTGCACCTGCGGCGCGTCGTTCACCACCCGCAGCACCATCGGGTCCGGCACCATCCGGGCCGAGGTCTGCTCCGAGTGCCACCCGTTCTACACGGGCAAGCAGAAGATCCTCGACACCGGTGGCCGTGTGGCCCGCTTCGAGGCCCGCTTCGGCAAGGCCGCCGGCTCCAAGAAGTAGCGAGCCCCCATTCGCCGGTCCACGGCCGTACGTCCTACCGGGGCGTGCGCCGGGACCGGCGTTTTTGGTCGCCCGCCAGCCCTTCCCCCGCAGTACAGGAGCCCAAGATGTTCGAGGCCGTCGATGAACTCGTCGCCGAGCACGCCGATCTGGAGAAGAAGCTCGCCGACCCGTCGGTCCACGCCGACCAGGCGAACGCTCGCAAGCTGAACAAGCGCTACGCCGAGCTCACCCCGATCGTCGCCACGTACCGCTCCTGGAAGCAGACCGGCGACGACATCGAGACCGCGCGTGAGTTCGCGGCCGACGACCCCGACTTCGCGGCCGAGGTCAAGGACCTGGAGAAGCAGCGCGAGGAACTGACCGAGAAGCTGCGCTTCCTGCTGATCCCGCGCGACCCGAGTGACGACAAGGACGTCATTCTGGAGATCAAGGCGGGCGCGGGCGGCGACGAGTCGGCGCTGTTCGCCGGTGACCTGCTGCGCATGTACCTGCGCTACGCCGAGCGCGTCGGCTGGAAGACCGAGGTCATCGACGCCACCGAGTCCGAGCTGGGCGGGTACAAGGACGTGCAGGTCGCGGTGAAGGCCCGCGGCCAGCTGGAGCCCGGCCAGGGCGTGTGGGCGCGGCTGAAGTACGAGGGCGGTGTGCACCGCGTGCAGCGCGTGCCGGCCACCGAGTCCCAGGGCCGTATCCACACCTCCGCCGCCGGTGTCCTCGTGACTCCCGAGGCCGAGGAGGTGGACGTGGAGATCAACCCCAACGACCTGCGGATCGACGTCTACCGGTCCTCCGGCCCGGGCGGCCAGTCGGTCAACACCACCGACTCCGCGGTGCGCATCACGCACCTGCCGACCGGGGTCGTCGCCTCCTGCCAGAACGAGAAGAGCCAGCTGCAGAACAAGGAGCAGGCTCTGCGTATCCTGCGCTCCAGGCTGCTCGCCATGGCGCAGGAGGAGGCCGAGCGGGAGGCCGCCGACGCCCGCCGCAGCCAGGTCCGCACGGTCGACCGCTCCGAGAAGATCCGCACCTACAACTTCCCGGAGAACCGCATCTCGGACCACCGTGTCGGTTTCAAGGCGTACAACCTGGACCAGGTCCTGGACGGCGACCTCGACCCGGTCATCCAGGCCTGCGTCGACGCCGACTCGGCGGCGAAGCTCGCCGCCGCGTAACACACGTACACACGTACGAGCGCAAGTACGAGTACGACACGGAGGACTCGCGTGAACCTGCTGCTTGCGGAGGTGGCCCAGGCCACCCAGCGGCTGGCCGACGCCGGCGTGCCCTCGCCGCGCACCGACGCGGAGGAGCTCGCCGCGTTCGTGCACGGCGTGAAGCGGGGCGAACTGCACTCCGTGAAGGACGCCGACTTCGACGCCCGGTACTGGGAGGTCATCGCCCGGCGTGAACAGCGCGAGCCGCTGCAGCACATCACCGGCCGGGCCTACTTCCGCTACCTGGAGCTGCAGGTCGGGCCGGGCGTCTTCGTGCCCCGGCCGGAGACCGAGTCCGTGGTCGGCTGGGCCATAGACGCCGTACGCGCCATGGACGTCGTCGAGCCGTGCATCGTCGACCTGTGCACCGGCTCCGGCGCCATCGCGCTGGCCCTCGCCCAGGAGGTGCCGCGCTCGCGCGTGCACGCCGTGGAGCTGTCCGAGGACGCCCTGGTGTGGACGCGGAAGAACGTGGCGGGCTCCAGGGTCGACCTGCGCCAGGGCGACGCCCTGTCGGCCTTCCCCGATCTCGACGGGCAGGTCGACCTGGTCATCTCCAACCCGCCGTACATCCCGCTCACCGAGTGGGAGTACGTCGCCCCGGAGGCCCGCGACTACGACCCCGAGCTGGCGCTGTTCTCCGGCGAGGACGGCCTCGACCTGATCCGGGGTCTGGAACGCACCGCACACCGTCTGCTGCGCCCCGGCGGGGTCGTCGTGATCGAGCACGCCGACACCCAGGGCGGCCAGGTGCCGTGGATCTTCACCGAGGAGCGGGGCTGGGCCGACGCGGCCGACCACCCCGACCTCAACAACCGACCCCGGTTCGCGACCGCCCGCAAGGCGCTGCCGTGAGCACCCCGACGGCAGTGTTCTCAGAAGTCCCGCATCACGTGTACGAGGAGGCCCGCTAGACATGGCACGGCGATACGACACCAACGACGCGACCGACCGCGCGACGGGTCTGCGCGAGGCCGCGTCCGCCGTCCGCCGGGGCGAGCTGGTGGTGCTGCCGACCGACACGGTGTACGGCATCGGCGCCGACGCGTTCTCCTCGGAGGCGGTCGCCGACCTGCTCGCCGCCAAGGGCCGGGGCCGCAACATGCCCACCCCCGTCCTCATCGGCTCCCCGAACACCCTGCACGGCCTCGTCACGGACTTCTCCGAGCTGGCGTGGGAACTGGTCGACGCGTTCTGGCCGGGTGCCCTGACGCTGGTCGCCAAGCACCAGCCGTCGCTGCAGTGGGACCTCGGCGACACCCGCGGCACGGTGGCCGTCCGTATGCCGCTCCACCCGGTCGCGATCGAGCTGCTGACCGAGGTCGGTCCGATGGCCGTGTCCTCCGCCAACCTCACCGGCCACCCGGCGCCGGAGGACTGCGACGCCGCGCAGGAGATGCTCGGCGACTCCGTCTCCGTCTACCTGGACGGCGGTCCGACCCCGGGCAACGTCCCGTCCTCCATCGTCGACGTCACCGGCCGGGTGCCGGTGCTGCTGCGCGAGGGGGCGCTGTCGCCGGACGAGCTGCGGAAGGTCGTACCCGACCTCGAGGTGGCGAATTGACGGCCCCTGACGCGGGGCGTGGCATAGGCGTCGGGGAGCGTGCCGCCGAGATCACGACGACGTTCGTCGGGCTCCCGCGCGACACCTTCCGCATCCTCCACGTCAGCACCGGCAATGTGTGCCGCTCGCCCATCACCGAGCGGCTGACCCGGCATTTCGTCGCGGAGCGGCTCGGTGTGCTCGGCGGTGGGCTGATCGTGGAGAGCGCGGGCACCTGGGGCCACGAGGGCGCGCCGATGGAGGCCAACGCGGAGGCGGTGCTGGGCGAGTTCGGCGCGGACGCCTCCGGGTTCGTCGGCAGGGAGCTGCTGGACGAGCACGTCATCATGGCCGACCTCGTCCTGACGGCCACCCGCGACCACCGCGCCCAGGTCATCTCCATGGGCCATTCGGCGGGCCTGCGTACCTTCACCCTGAAGGAGTTCACCCGCCTGGTCCGCGCGATCGACCCGGCCACGCTGCCGCCCCTGGCGGACGGCGTGGTGGTGCGCGCCCGCGCGCTGGTGCGTGCCGCCGCGGCTCTACGCGGGTGGCTGCTTGCGCCCAACGCGGAGGCGGACGAGGTGTACGACCCGTACGGCGCCCCGCTGCCGTTCTTCCGCTCCGTCGGCGACGAGATACACCAGGCGCTGGACCCTGTGGTGACGGCGCTGACGGGGGTTCCGGCGCGTATGTAGCGCCGACGCCCGTACCGGGGGCGCGGGGAACTGCGCGAGTGACAACGCCCCCGCGTTCTCATGCGGCTCTGTAACCGGGCATAACGGACGTCTCCGGCCTACATTGGGAACACGTCACCGTCGACCGCCTCGGGAGCCCGTCATGTCGGTCACCCATACCCTCGAGACCGACGCCCTGCGGAGGCAGGACCCCGCGATGGCCGAGATCCTCCTGGCCGAGCTGGAGAGGCAGTCGACCACGCTGCAGCTGATCGCCGCCGAGAACTTCTGTTCGCCGGCCGTGCTCGGCGCCCTCGGCTCGTCCCTCGCCAACAAGTACGCCGAGGGCTACCCCGGCGCCCGGCACCACGGTGGCTGCGAGCTCGTCGACCTCGCCGAACGCGCCGCCATCGACCGGGCCAGGGACCTCTTCGGCGCCGACCACGCCAACGTCCAGCCCCACTCGGGCTCCTCGGCCGTCCTGGCCGCCTACGCCGCCCTGCTGCGCCCCGGGGACACCGTCCTTGCCCTCGGCCTGCCGTACGGCGGCCACCTCACGCACGGCTCGCCCGCGAACTTCTCCGGGCGCTGGTTCGACTTCGTGGGGTACGGGGTGGACGCCGAGACCGGGCTCGTCGACCACGACCAGGTGCGGCACCTGGCCCGCAACCACCGGCCCAAGGCGATCGTCTGCGGGTCCATCGCGTATCCCCGGCACTTCGACTACGCCTTCTTCCGCGAGGTCGCCGACGAGGTCGGGGCCTACCTGATCGCGGATGCCGCGCATCCGATCGGGCTGGTCGCCGGCGGAGCGGCGCCGAACCCGGTGCCGTACGCCGACATCGTGTGCGCGACCACCCACAAGGTGCTGCGCGGGCCGCGCGGCGGGATGATCCTGTGCGGCAGCGAGCTGGCCGAGCGCGTCGACCGGGCGGTGTTCCCGTTCACCCAGGGCGGTGCGCAGATGCACACGATCGCCGCGAAGGCCGTCGCGTTCGGCGAGGCGGCAACCCCGGCGTTCGCCGCGTACGCCCATCAGGTGGTCGCCAACGCCCGGGTGCTGGCCGGACACCTGGCAGCCGAGGGCCTCGCGGTCACCACCGGAGGCACGGACACCCATCTCATCACCGCCGATCCGGCACCGCTCGGCGTGGACGGGCGCACCGCACGCGGCCGGCTCGCCGCCGCCGGGATCGTCCTGGACTGCTGTGCGCTGCCGCACGGCGACGGCCGGGGCCTGCGCCTGGGCACGGCCGCGGTGACCACCCAGGGCATGGGGGAGCCGGAGATGGTGCGGATCGCGGCGCTCATGGCGGCCGTGCTGCGCGACGAGACCGGTCCGGCCACGGCCCGGGACGAGGTGCGCAGCGTCACAGCCGGTTTTCCGCCGTATCCGGGCTGAACAGGGGTAGGCGCACTCCGTACATCCGGATGTGTGCCGTGGTCCACAGCCACCCGTGCAACCATCGTGGCTACCCGGAAGTCCCCATCTTCATACGTCCGTCGCTAGGGTGTGGGGCTGTGATGGCCAGCGAGACCTGTGGGGAAGCCCGTGCGTGAATACCTGCTGACGCTCTGCATCACGGCCGCGGTGACGTATCTGCTGACAGGGCCGGTACGGAAGTTCGCGATCGTGGCCGGGGCGATGCCGGAGATCCGGGCACGTGACGTGCACCGGGAGCCCACTCCGCGCCTCGGCGGTATCGCCATGTTCTTCGGGCTGTGCGCGGGCCTGCTGGTCGCGGACCACCTGACCAACCTCAACGAGGTCTTCGCGAAGTCGAACGAGCCGCGGGCCCTGCTCTCCGGCGCGGCCCTGATCTGGCTGATCGGCGTGCTGGACGACAAGTTCGAGATCGACGCGCTGATCAAGCTGGGCGGCCAGATGATCGCCGCGGGCGTGATGGTCGTGCAGGGTCTGACGATCCTGTGGCTGCCCATCCCCGGCGTCGGGAACGTGGCGCTGACCCAGTGGCAGGGCACGCTGCTGACCGTCGCGCTCGTCGTCATCACGATCAACGCGGTCAACTTCGTGGACGGCCTGGACGGTCTCGCGGCCGGCATGGTCTGTATCGCGGCTGCCGCGTTCTTCCTGTACGCCTACCGCGTCTGGGTGTCGTACGGCATCGAGGCCGCCGCCCCGGCGACGCTGTTCGCGGCGATCCTGATGGGCATGTGCCTGGGCTTCCTGCCGCACAACATGCATCCCGCGCGCATCTTCATGGGTGACTCCGGCTCGATGCTGATCGGCCTGGTGCTGGCGGCCGGCGCGATCTCGATCACCGGCCAGCTCGACCCGGACGCGCTGAACCTGTACGCCGGTTCGGAGAAGGCGGCGGTGCACCAGACCGTGCCGGTGTACATCCCGCTGCTGCTCCCGCTGACGATCATCGCGGTCCCCACCGCCGACCTGGTCCTCGCGATCGTCCGCCGTACCTGGCGCGGCCAGTCGCCGTTCGCCGCGGACCGCGGCCATCTGCACCACCGGCTGCTGGAGATCGGGCACTCGCACAGCCGGGCGGTCCTGATCATGTACTTCTGGTCGGCCCTGATCGCCTTCGGTGCGCTGGCGTACTCGGTGAACTCGGCGTCCATGTGGATCGTGCTCGGCATCGTCTTCCTCAGCGCGGTCGGCCTGGTCCTGCTGCTGCTCCCGCGCTTCACACCGCGCGTCCCGGTCTGGGCGCAGCGGTTCGTGCCCCCGCGCTACCGCCGCCGGGGCGGAGCCGTGCAGGGCCCTGCTGTGGCCATGGAGGCGGGGGAGCCGGAGGGGGTCGAGGAGACCCCGGAGCGGACTCCTGTGCCCGCCGGGGTTTCCGGCGTCAACGGGGCGACCGCGATCGGCCCCCGTTCGCGTTTCCTTGATCGCCGCTGAGACGTTCAGGGTAAGAATCTGACTAGAGCATTGCCAATTCGTGGGGGTGCAAAGCTCCCAATACCAGACAAGTGGGCGCGGTTTCTGCACAGACGCGCACTGTCACTCTCATGTGTGACAGCAAGCACACCTAGCAGGTAAAGACCTCATCAAATAGTTTGTGATACGGTTCACGAGAACCCCGGATAGAGCCGAAGGACCTGAGTGCGACGGTCCATTGGTGTGAGGTCTCGATCACTCAGCCCGGGACTACGCTCGTCCATGACGACACCCTGCCCCCTTGTGAAAGCGGAGTTGCCGCCATGCCGTCCAAAGACGCCCGGAACCTTCTGCAGATCGCTGTGCCCACAGCGGCTGCAGGTGTGATCGCCGTCGCCGTGAGCGCCGCGGTCGCGGGGGGGAAGGGCGCGCTCGGTGCGGCCGTCGGCACGGTGCTGGCCATCCTGTTCATGGGTATCGGCCTGTACGTGCTGCAGTGGACGGCAAAAACGCTCCCGCAGCTGTTCCAGATGATCGGGCTGATGCTCTACGTCGCCCAGCTGTTGCTTCTCCTGATCTTCGTCGCTGTTTTCAGGGACACCTCTCTCTTCAACGCGAAGACGTTCGCCGTGTCGCTCGTCGTCGCGACCGTCGTGTGGATGGCCGCGCAGGCTCGCGCGCACATCAAAGCCAAGATCTTCTACATCGACCCGGACTCTGTGAAGAGCGAGAAGCCCGAGAAGACAGGGCCGTCGTCGTGAGAGGTAGGGGCGGGATAAAGGGCTGTGAGATCTCCTGCTATCGTCCGGTGCCAACTGCGGCATCGCGGGCGCGGGCATCCGAGCTGACGCCTGCTCGATCGCGAGGCTCGATGCCCCCCGGCCGCCCCCACATCCGTAACACCAGTCCGGTGCCGATCCGCGGCCGTGTGCCGCGCCGACACAACGAGGTTGCCGTACCCATGCGTCATGCCGAAGGAGCCCGCGGTGAGTGCTGACCAGACCCAGCTCGCCTTTGACTGGAGTTGTCGGATCATGTCCGACAACGGGTGCGGCTTCCCGGCCCCGGGCCTGCAGTCCTTCCTCTTCAAGCCGATGGCCACGGTCGGGGGCTTCCAGTTCAACAAGGTGATGCTGCTCGTGCTCATCACCACGGTGCTCATCGTCGGCTTCTTCTGGGCCGCCTTCGGCAGGGCCAAGGTCGTCCCGGGCAAGCTGCAGATGGTCGGCGAGGCCGGCTACGACTTCGTGCGCCGCGGCATCGTGTACGAGACGCTGGGCAAGCGGGCGGGCGAGAAGTACGTGCCGCTCATGGTCTCGCTGTTCTTCTTCGTCTGGATCATGAACGTCTGGTCCGTGATCCCGCTGGCCCAGTTCCCGGTCTCGTCGATCATCGCCTACCCGGCGGTGCTCGCCGCGATCGTCTACATCACCTGGGTCTCGCTGACCTTCAAGAAGCACGGCTTCGTCGGCTTCTTCAAGAACGTGACGGGCTACGACAAGTCGCTCGGCGGCGTGCTTCCGCTCGTCATGGTCATCGAGTTCTTCTCGAACCTGCTGGTCCGCCCGTTCACGCACGCGGTGCGACTCTTCGCCAACATGTTCGCCGGTCACCTGATGCTGGTCATGTTCACCGTGGCCTCCTGGTACCTGCTGAACAGCTGGCTGGTCGTCGGTGCCGGCGTCTCCTTCGTGATGACGGTGGCCATGATCGGCTTCGAGCTCTTCGTGCAGGCCGTCCAGGCGTACGTCTTCGTACTCCTCGCCTGCTCCTACATTCAGGGCGCTCTCGCCGAGCACCACTGAGTCGTACCACCTCCGCCAACCCCCAGACGTCCGGTGGCCAACCCCCACCGGTCCAGTAAAGAGAAGGAAGAACCGGCATGTCCGCTCTTGAGACCCTCGCCGCCACCGCTGGTGTCCACGGTTCCGTCGGCTCGATCGGCTACGGCCTCGCCGCGATCGGCCCCGGCATCGGCGTCGGCTTCATCTTCGGCAAGGGCACCGAGGCCCTGGCCCGCCAGCCCGAGGCGGCCGGTCTGATCCGCGCCAACCAGATCCTGGGCTTCGCCTTCTGTGAGGCGCTCGCCCTCATCGGCATCGTTATGCCGTTCGTGTTCGGTAAGTAATCACCTCTTACCCGACACGGATCGACGAAAGGCACTGATGTGATCGCCAACCTGGTACAGCTGGCGGCTCCGGAGCACGGCGGAAACCCGCTGGTTCCCGAGGGTCCCGAGCTGCTCGTCGGCACCATCGCCTTCGCCATCGTGTTCTTCTTCTTCTGGAAGAAGCTGCTTCCGAACATCAACAAGGTTCTGGAGGAGCGCCGCGCGGCGATCGAAGGCGGTATCGAAGAGGCCGACGCCATGAAGGTCGAGGCCCAGAGCGTCCTTGAGCAGTACAAGGCCCAGCTCGCCGAGGCCCGGCACGAGGCCGCGCGCCTGCGCCAGGAGGCGCAGGAGCAGGGTGCCGCGCTCATCGCCGAGATGCGGGCCGAGGGCCAGCGGCAGCGCGAGGAGATCGTCACCGCGGGTCACGCCCAGATCGAGGCCGACCGCAAGGCCGCCGCGCAGACGCTGCGTCAGGACGTGGGCAAGCTCGCCACCGAACTGGCCGGCAAGCTCGTCGGCGAGTCCCTCGAGGACCACGCCCGCCAGAGCCGTGTGATCGACCGCTTCCTCGACGAGCTCGAGGAGAAGGCCGAGGCCACGCGATGAACGGAGCGAGCCGCGAGGCCCTGGCAGCCGCACGTGAGCGTCTCGACGCGCTGACGGACTCCACGTCCGCCGATGCCGCTTCGCTCGCCGGCGAGCTGGCGGCCGTCACCGCGCTGCTCGACCGCGAGGCCGGCCTGCGCCGGGTCCTCACCGACCCGGCGCAGCCCGCAGAGGCCAAGGCGCAGCTGGTGGAGCGTCTGATCGGCGGCCAGGTGAGCGGTTCCACCGCCGACCTGGTGGCCGGGATGGCACGCTCCCGCTGGTCGCAGCCCCGCGACCTGGTGGACTCGCTGGAGGAGCTGGCGAGCACCGCCGACCTCACGGCCGCGGAGAAGACGGGCACCCTCGACGACGTCGAGGACGAGCTGTTCCGGTTCGGCCGGATCGTCTCCTCCACCACCGAGCTGCGCGCCGCGCTCACCGACCGCGCCGCCGGCGGCCAGGTAAAGACCGAGCTGCTGCACCGGCTGCTGGGCGGACGGGCCAAGCCCGCCACCGAGCGTCTGGTCGCGCGCCTCGTGACCGCGCCGCGGGGACGTAGCCTGGAAGCGGGACTGGAGTCCCTGTCCAAGCTCGCCGCCGACCGCCGGAACCGTCTGGTGGCGACCGTGACCTCGGCGGTGCCGCTGAGCGACCCGCAGAAGCAGCGCCTGGGCGACGCCCTCGCGAAGCTCTACGGCCGCCGGATGCACCTCAACCTGGACGTGGACCCCGACGTGATCGGCGGGATCCGGGTGCAGGTCGGTGACGAGGTCATCAACGGCTCGCTCGCGGACCGGCTGGACGACGCCACCCGCCGCATGGCGAGCTGAGCGACGCTCGGTATTCGAGAACAGCAGTAGTACTTACGACGGCCCTGGTTGGGCCGTGCAGAAGAATCCTGGGGGTCGCCCCCAGACCCCCAAAGTGAAACTTCGGGCCCAACAAGGAGAGCAGGGAACCCAGATGGCGGAGCTCACGATCCGGCCGGAGGAGATCCGGGACGCGCTGGAGAACTTCGTCCAGTCGTACAAGCCGGACGCGGCCTCGCGCGAGGAGGTCGGTACGGTCACCGTCGCCGGCGACGGTATCGCCAAGATCGAGGGTCTGCCCTCGGCCATGGCGAACGAGCTGCTGAAGTTCGAGGACGGCTCCCTCGGTCTCGCGCTGAACCTGGAAGAGCGCGAGATCGGTGCCGTCGTACTCGGCGAGTTCAGTGGCATCGAGGAGGGTCAGCCGGTCACCCGCACCGGTGAGGTCCTCTCCGTCGCGGTCGGCGAGGGCTACCTCGGCCGTGTCGTCGACCCGCTCGGCAACCCGATCGACGGCCTCGGCGAGATCGAGACGTCCGGCCGCCGTGCGCTGGAGCTGCAGGCCCCCACGGTCATGCAGCGCAAGTCGGTGCACGAACCGATGGAGACCGGCTACAAGGCCGTCGACGCGATGACCCCGATCGGCCGTGGTCAGCGTCAGCTGATCATCGGTGACCGCCAGACCGGCAAGACCGCCCTGGCCGTCGACACGATCATCAACCAGCGCGACAACTGGCGCACCGGCGACCCGAAGAAGCAGGTCCGCTGCATCTACGTCGCCATCGGCCAGAAGGGCTCCACCATCGCCGGCGTGCGCCGCGCGCTGGAGGAGAACGGCGCCCTGGAGTACACGACCATCGTCGCCGCCCCGGCGTCCGACCCGGCCGGCTTCAAGTACCTGGCGCCGTACACCGGTTCGGCCATCGGCCAGCAGTGGATGTACGAGGGCAAGCACGTCCTGATCATCTTCGACGACCTGTCGAAGCAGGCCGACGCCTACCGCGCCGTGTCGCTGCTGCTGCGCCGCCCGCCGGGCCGTGAGGCCTACCCGGGTGACGTCTTCTACCTGCACTCCCGGCTGCTGGAGCGCTGCGCCAAGCTCTCCGACGAGATGGGTGCCGGTTCGATGACCGGTCTGCCGATCGTCGAGACCAAGGCCAACGACGTCTCGGCGTTCATCCCGACCAACGTCATCTCCATCACCGACGGCCAGTGCTTCCTGGAGTCGGACCTGTTCAACGCCGGTCAGCGCCCCGCGCTGAACGTCGGTATCTCCGTCTCCCGAGTCGGTGGTTCCGCGCAGCACAAGGCGATGCGCCAGGTCTCCGGCCGCCTCCGGGTAGACCTCGCCCAGTTCCGCGAGCTGGAGGCGTTCGCCGCCTTCGGTTCCGACCTGGACGCGGCCTCCAAGGCTCAGCTGGAGCGCGGTCAGCGCATGGTCGAGCTGCTGAAGCAGGACCAGTACCAGCCGATGGCCACCGAGGACCAGGTCGTCTCCGTCTGGGCCGGCACCAACGGCCGTATGGACGAGGTCCCGGTCGTCGACATCCGCCGCTTCGAGAAGGAACTGATCGACTTCCTGCACCGGAAGCACCAGGGCCTGATGACCTCCATCAAGGAGGGCGCGAAGATGTCGGACGACACGATCCAGGCGATCGACGACGCAGTGGCCGAGTTCAAGAAGCAGTTCGAGACCTCGGACGGCAAGCTGCTCGGCGAGGACGTTCCTGCCGCTGCCGCCAAGTGACGTAAGGAAGGGACCTGACTCATGGGAGCTCAGCTCCGGGTCTACAAGCGTCGCATCCGATCCGTCAGCGCGACCAAGAAGATCACGAAGGCGATGGAGATGATCGCCGCCTCGCGCGTCGTCAAGGCGCAGCGCAAGGTGGCGGCCTCCACGCCGTACGCGACCGAGCTGACGCGCGCGGTCACGGCGGTCGGCACCGGCTCGAACACCAAGCACCCGCTCACCACGGAGGCGGAGAACCCGACCCGTGCCGCGGTCCTGCTCCTCACGAGCGACCGCGGTCTGGCCGGCGCCTTCAACTCCAACGCCATCAAGACGGCGGAGCAGCTGACCGAGCGCCTGGAGCGCGACGGCAAGCAGGTCGACACGTACATCGTCGGCCGGCGCGGTGTCGCCCACTACAACTTCCGTGAGCGCAAGGTCACGGAGTCGTGGACGGGCTTCACGGACGAGCCGACGTACGCGGACGCCAAGAAGGTCGCGGCGCCCCTGATCGAGGCGATCGAGAAGGACACGGCCGAGGGTGGTGTGGACGAACTCCACATCGTCTTCACCGAGTTCGTCTCGATGATGACGCAGACGGCGCTGGACGCCCGGCTGCTTCCGCTGCGCCTCGAAGAGGTCGCCGAGGAGGCTCACCCCCAGGGGGAGATCCTCCCGCTGTACGACTTCGAGCCCTCGGCGGAGGACGTCCTCGACGCCCTGCTGCCGCGCTATGTGGAGAGCCGTATCTACAACGCGCTGCTCCAGTCGGCCGCTTCGAAGCACGCCGCCACGCGGCGCGCGATGAAGTCGGCCACCGACAACGCGGGCGAGCTGATCAACACGCTCTCCCGTCTTGCCAACGCGGCCCGCCAGGCCGAAATCACCCAGGAAATCAGCGAGATCGTCGGTGGCGCGAGCGCCCTGGCCGACGCGACCGCGGGGAGTGACCGATAAATGACCACCACTGTTGAGACCGCGACGGCTACGGGCCGCGTCGCCCGGGTCATCGGCCCGGTCGTCGACGTGGAGTTCCCCGTCGACGCGATGCCGGAGATCTACAACGCCCTTCACGTCGAGGTCTCCGACCCGGCGAACGCGGGCGAGAAGAAGATCCTGACCCTGGAGGTCGCCCAGCACCTGGGTGACGGCCTGGTCCGCACCATCTCCATGCAGCCCACCGACGGTCTGGTCCGCCAGGCCGCGGTGACGGACACCGGCTCCGCCATCTCGGTCCCCGTCGGCGACTTCACCAAGGGCAAGGTGTTCAACACCCTCGGTGAGGTGCTGAACGTCGACGAGACCTACGACGGCGAGCGCTGGCCGATCCACCGCAAGGCCCCGAACTTCGACGAGCTCGAGTCCAAGACCGAGATGTTCGAGACGGGCGTCAAGGTCATCGACCTGCTCACCCCGTACGTCAAGGGCGGCAAGATCGGCCTGTTCGGCGGCGCCGGCGTCGGCAAGACGGTGCTCATCCAGGAGATGATCTACCGTGTCGCCAACAACCACGACGGCGTCTCCGTGTTCGCCGGTGTCGGTGAGCGCACCCGTGAGGGCAACGACCTGATCGAGGAGATGTCCGACTCGGGCGTCATCGACAAGACCGCGCTGGTCTTCGGTCAGATGGACGAGCCCCCGGGCACCCGTCTGCGCGTCGCGCTGGCCGGCCTGACCATGGCCGAGTACTTCCGTGACGTCCAGAAGCAGGACGTGCTGTTCTTCATCGACAACATCTTCCGCTTCACGCAGGCCGGTTCCGAGGTCTCCACGCTGCTCGGCCGTATGCCCTCCGCGGTGGGTTACCAGCCGAACCTGGCCGACGAGATGGGCCTCCTCCAGGAGCGCATCACCTCGACCCGCGGTCACTCGATCACCTCGATGCAGGCGATCTACGTCCCCGCGGACGACCTGACCGACCCGGCCCCGGCCACCACCTTCGCCCACCTCGACGCGACGACGGTGCTGTCCCGTCCGATCTCCGAGAAGGGCATCTACCCGGCCGTGGACCCGCTGGACTCCACGTCCCGGATCCTGGACCCGCGCTACATCTCCGCGGACCACTACAACGCCGCCATGCGCGTGAAGACGGTCCTGCAGAAGTACAAGGACCTCCAGGACATCATCGCGATCCTCGGTATCGACGAGCTCGGCGAGGAGGACAAGCTCGTCGTCCACCGTGCCCGTCGCGTGGAGCGCTTCCTGTCCCAGAACACCCACGTCGCCAAGCAGTTCACCGGCGTCGACGGGTCGGACGTGCCGCTGGACGAGTCGATCGCGGCGTTCAACGCGATCATCGACGGTGAGTACGACCACTTCCCGGAGCAGGCGTTCTTCATGTGCGGTGGCCTGGAGGACCTCAAGGCCAACGCCAAGGAGCTGGGCGTCTCCTGAACTCGCTGAGTTCGTGTGAGGGGGCGGGGTGCGTCCCGCCCCCTCACTCACGCCCACTAGAATTGACCCCAACACCCGGCAGAACCGCCGGGTGGTGACCCGAGGAGCCACCCTTGGCTGCTGAGCTGCACGTCGAGCTGGTCGCCGCCGACCGCCAGGTCTGGTCCGGCGAGGCCACCCTGGTCGTCGCGCGCACCACGTCCGGCGACATCGGCGTCATGCCCGGTCACCAGCCGCTGCTCGGTGTGCTGGAGTCGGGCCCGGTGACCATCCGTACGAGTGATGGTGGAACGGTCGTCGCCGCTGTGCACGGCGGTTTCGTCTCGTTCGCGGACAACAAGCTGTCGCTGCTGGCCGAGATCGCCGAGCTGTCGGACGAGATCGATGTCCAGCGCACGGAGCGGGAGCTGGAGCGCGCGAAGGCGGAGGGCGACGCCGCCGCCGAGCGCCGCGCGGATGTCCGCCTGCGTGCTGCGACGGCGCGCTGAACCAGTCGCGCGGTACGTTGACGTCACTCAGCCGCGGCCGGCCCGGAGCAATCCGGTGCCGGTCGCGGCTGAGGTAGATGTGGGTGTTTTTTCCGTTTCATTACGAAATGACAGAAGCAGTTCCTAGGAGACGAGGAGGTCGGTGCCGATGGTCCTCGCTCTGACTGTGTGCGGGATCGTGGTCGCGCTCGTGGTGGTGGGACTGTTCCTGTTCGGGCTGCGCCGCAGGCTCATCCAGCGTTCCGGCGGCACCTTCGACTGTTCCCTGCGCTGGGACGTGGCCGAGAAGCCGGACGCCAACGGCAAGGGCTGGAGCTACGGCGTCGCCCGCTACAACGGCGACCGCATCGAGTGGTACCGCGTCTTCTCCTACGCCTTCCGCCCGCGCCGCACCCTGGAGCGCGCTCAGATCGAGGTGGCCGGCCGCCGGCTGCCCGAGGGTGAGGAGGAGCTGGCGCTGCTCTCCGACGCGGTGGTCCTCGCCTGTACCCATCGGGGCACGCGCCTCGAACTCGCGATGAGCGAAGACGCGCTGACCGGATTCCTCGCGTGGCTGGAGGCAGCCCCGCCCGGTCAGCGCGTCAACGTCGCTTGAGCGCTGTTTTACAGATTGCTGCTGATGGCGTTCACCAGCTCACCGTTGCCGGTGTCGCCGCTGAACTCCCAGAAGAAGGCCCCGCCGAGTCCCTGGGACTTGGCCCAGCCCATCTTCCCGGCGATGGTCGACGGGGTGTCGTACGACCACCAGTTGCTGCCGCAGTGCGCGTACGCCGTACCCGCGACGGTGCCGGTGACCGGGCAGGAGGCCTTGAGCACCTTGTAGTCCTCGATGCCCTGCTCGTAGGTACCCGCCGCCGGGCCCGTGGCCGTACCGCCCGGGGCGTCCTGGGTGACGCCGGTCCAGCCGCGGCCGTAGAGGCCGATGCCGATGAGCAGCTTGGACGCGGGGACGCCGGCGGACTTGTACTTGGCGATCGCGTCGGCCGTGTCGAAGCCGGCCTTCGGGATGCCGGAGTACGAGGTGAGCGGGGAGTGCGGGGCGGTCGGGCCCTTGGCGTCCCAGGCGCCGAAGAAGTCGTACGACATCACGTTGTACCAGTCGGCGTACTGGGCGGCACCGGCGTAGTCCGCGGCCTCGATCTTGCCGCCGGCGGAGCCGTCGGCGGTGACCGCGGCGGTGACCAGGGCCTTGGAACCGAACTTGGCGCGCAGCGCGGCCAGCACGTTCTTGAAGGCCGCCGCCCCGCTGGTGTCGCAGGACAGGCCGCAGGCGTTCGGGTACTCCCAGTCGATGTCGATGCCGTCGAACACGTCGGCCCAGCGCGGGTCCTCGACCAGGTTGTAGCAGGACTGGGCGAACGCGGCCGGGTTGGCGGCGGCCTGCGCGAAGCCGCCGGACCAGGTCCAGCCGCCGAAGGACCACAGCACCTTGAGGTTCGGGTACTTGGCCTTCAGCTCGCGCAGCTGGTTGAAGTTGCCGCGCAGCGGCTGGTCCCAGGTGTCGGCGACGCCGCTGACCGACTGGTCGGCGGTGAACGCCTTGTCGTAGTCGGCGTAGGAGTCGCCGATCGCACACTGGCCGTTCGTCACGTTGCCGAAGGCGTAGTTGATGTGCGTGATCCTGGCCGCCGAACCTGACGTCACCAGGTTCTTGACGTTGTAGTTGCGGCCGTAGATCCCCCACTCGGTGAAGTAGCCGAGCTTGACCTTGTCGCCGGTGGTCGGGGGAGTGGTGGTGCCGCCGGTGGTGTGCACCTTGACCGCGCCGCTGACCGGGCCGGTCTGGCCGGCGGTGTCCCGGGCCTGCACGGTGTAGGAGTAGTCGGTGCCGGCGGTCAGGCCGCTGTCGGTGTACGAGGTGGCCGTCACGGTGCCGACGACCTTGCCGTCGCGCAGGACGTCGTAGTTCGTCACGCCCTTGTCGTCGGTGGCCGCGCCCCAGGAGAGCTTGACCGAGGTGTCGGTGAGGTTCGAGGCGGTCGGGGTGCCGGGCGCGGAGGGGGCCGCGTCACCGGGGGTCGTCGTACCGTCGCAACTGCCGCCGTTCAGCTTGCAGTTGGCGGGGGAGCCGGGGCCCGAGCCGTTGAAGCCGAAGGAGACGGAGGCGCCGGGGGCGATGCCGCCGTTGTAGGACTTGTTCTTCGCGGTCCAGTGGTTCCCGGAGTTCGTGACGTCCGCGTCCCAGGCCGAGGTGACGGACGTACCCGAGGGGAAGTCCCACTCGACGGTCCAGGAGCTGATGCTGCTGGTGCCGGTGTTCTTGATGGTCCACTGGCCGCCGAAGCCGGTGCCCCAGTCGCTGGTCTTGGTGAAGCCCGCCGTCGCGTCGGCCGCGGCCTGGGCGGGGCCCGCGAGACCGACGAGGCCGGCCAGGGGGAGCAGCAGGGTCACTAGGCCTGCCGCGGCTCTGTGTCTGAAGCGCATGCTGCGCCTCCTCGAATGTGGGGATGTCAGGGGCATGACTGAGCCTTCACGCCCACGGTGCTGCGAGAGTAGAAAGGTCTGGACCACCCGTCAATAGGTCTGGACCACTTCTCCGGCTCGCTGTGTCAGATCCCCAACTCCTGTGCCAGGACGGCCGCTTGGACCCGGCTGCGCAGCTCCAGCTTGGCCAGCAGCCGGCTGACGTGGGTCTTCACCGTGCCCTCCGCCATCCGCAGCCGCCCGGCGATCTCGGCGTTCGACAGTCCCTGGCCGACGCAGGACAGCACCTCCCGCTCGCGCGGGGTCAGACTGTCCAGTGCGGCCGGATCGGCCTTCGCCCCCCGCACCGGACCCGCCGCGAACTCGGCGATCAGCCGCCGGGTCACCGCCGGCGCGACGACGCCCTCCCCGCGCGCCACCGTCCGCACCGCCTCCAGCAGATCCCGCGCCTCGGTGTTCTTCAGCAGGAACCCGGCCGCCCCGGCCCGCAGCGCCCCGAACACGTACTCGTCCAGGTCGAAGGTGGTCAGCACGAGTACGTCCGCGGCCCCCTCCGCCACGATCTGCCGAGTCGCCGACACCCCGTCCAGGCGCGGCATCTGCACATCCATCAGCACCAGGTCCGGCCGCAGTTCCCGGGCCAGCTCCACCGCCCGCTCACCGTCCGCGGCCTCACCGACCACCTCGATGTCGGGTGCGCTGCGCAGGATCAGGACCAGCCCGGCGCGGACGGCGGACTGGTCCTCGGCGACCAGGACACGGATCACGAGGGGGCTCCTTCGGTTGCTTCGGCAGTTGCCGTGCCCGCGGTTCCGGTGACGGGGAGTGTGGCGCGTACGGTCCACAGGCCGGCCTCCGCTCCGGCCGCGAAGCCGCCGCCGAGCAGGTTCGCCCGTTCCCGCATCCCGGTGAGCCCGGAGCCCGAGCCGGGGGCGCGCGGGCTGTCACCGGACCGGTAGGGGCTCGTGACCTCCACGGTCAGGGTGTCGTCGGCCTGCCGCACGGCCACCCGGACGGTCCCGTGCGCCGCGTGCTTGAGCGCGTTGGTCAGCGACTCCTGCACGATCCGGTAGGCGGCCAGCTCCACCGGCGCCGGCACCCGGCCGTGGCCGGCGTCGAGGAGCACGTCGAGACCGTTGGCGCGGGCGGCCTTCACCAGGGCGGCGAGGCCGTCGAGCGTCGGTGTGGCGGCCGGTTCCAGGTCCCCGCCGCTGTCCCGCAGGATGCCGATCAGCCGCCGCATCTCGGCCAGTCCCTCCACACTGTTCTCCCGGATCACCGCCAGGGCGTCCCGCGAGGTCGCCGGATCGTCGAGGGACAGCGCGGCCGTGGAGTGGATGGCGATCGCGGACAGGTGGTTGGCCACCATGTCGTGCAACTCCCGTGCCATGCGCGCCCGTTCGGTGGTGATCGCCTGGGTGCGGTCCATCTCGGCGAGCAGCGCGGTCTGTTCGGCGCGCAGCCGGGCGGCCTCGGCCGCGTCCCGGTGGTCGCGCACCACCCAGCCGGTCGCGGCGGGCGCGAGCGCCACCACGCCGATGCCGACACCGATCAGCAGGGCCTGCGGATCGCGCCACAGGGCGGCCGGTACGACCCCGCCGAGCACCGTCAGCATCGCGGTGATCCAGGGGATGCGGCGGGCGGCGGCCGGGGTGCCGTACAGGACGGCCGCGTACATCAGGTCCGTGTACAGCACGACGGTGACCAGGCTGCCGAGGGTCACCGTGTCCAGGCTCAGCGCGAGCGTGCCGACCAGCAGGCCGATGCGGGGCCGGGTGCGGCGCAGCGGCTCGCACGCGGCCGTCACCGCCAGCGGCACCAGCGGGGCCCAGGGGGCCGACCACAGCACGAGCGGGTCCGTGGGCACACGCGAGTGGAGGCCGAGCGACCACAGCAGCAGGCCGCCGAGCAGCCCGCCCACGGCGATCCGCACGTCGTCGCGGTGGGGGCGGGGCAGTGCGAGGGGCATGCCCCCATCCAACACGCCCCACGGGCGGCCCGCGTGCTCCCCGGGCAGGGTCCTGGACTGCAACTTTCGCTTACGCGGGGTTCGCCCCCGCCGACGATGATCCGCGCCCCGGCCGCCGGGAGCCTTGAGGGTGACGAGGGGAGCGAGCCATGGTCGTATGGTTGATCATCGCCTGTGAGGTGGCGTTCTGGGTGCTGCTGGCGGCCGGACTGACCTTCCGGTACGCCCTGCGGATGCCCCGGACGGGACTGGTGCTGCTGCTGTGCGAACCGCTGCTTGAGGTCGTGCTGTTCATCGTGACCGCGATCGACCTGAGGAACGGCGCGCAGCCGGACTGGCGGCACGGCCTGGCCGCCGTCTACATCGGCTTCACGGCCGGGCTGGGCCACTCGACGATCAAGTGGGCCGACGCCCGGGTCGCCCACCGTTTCGCCGGCGGCCCGCCCCCGGTGAAACCGCCCCGCTACGGCACGGCCCGCGCCGTCCACGAATGGAAGGTCGCGGGCCGCTGGATCCTGGCCTCCGTGGTCGCCCTGGCCCTCCTCCAGGCCGCCATCTGGTACGTCGGCTCCGCCGGCGAGACCGGATCACTGCGCCAGTGGCAGCTGCGGATGCTGTGGCTGATCGGCATCAACGTGATCATCGCCGGCAGCTACACGCTGTTCCCGAAACGTGAGCGCTAACGCTCCCCGCCCGGCACCCACAGCACATCGCCCTCCGCCTTGTTCGCCACCCGGGCGAGAATGAACAGCAGGTCCGACAGGCGGTTGAGGTAGGTCGCGGTGAGCGGGTTCATCGTCTCGCCGTGGACCTCCAGGGCCGCCCAGGTGGAGCGCTCGGCCCGGCGTACGACCGTGCAGGCCTGGTGCAGGAGGGCCGCGCCCGGGGTGCCGCCCGGCAGGATGAAGGAGCGGAGCTTCTCCAGCTGCTCGTTGAAGCGGTCGCAGTCCGCCTCCAGCTTGTCGATGTAGAACTGCTCGACCCGCAGCGGCGGGAACTGCGGGTTCTCCACCACGGGCGTCGACAGGTCCGCACCCACGTCGAACAGGTCGTTCTGGACGCGTGTGAGGACCGCGACGACCTCCTCCTCCAGACCGCCCAGCGCGATCGCGGCGCCGATCACCGCGTTGGCCTCGTTGGCGTCGGCGTACGCGGAGATCCTGAGGTCCGTCTTGGGTACCCGGCTCATGTCACCGAGGTGGGTGGTGCCCTTGTCGCCGGTCCTGGTGTAGATGCGCGTCAGATTGACCATGTGACCAGCGTAGTTACGCCCCCGTCGTCCGGAACACCCGTGTGCCCACCGTCACGGTCAGCGCCGCGAAGCCGACGGCGACGAGGACGCCGTAGAGCATGTGCGCGGTCGCATAGTGGCCGACGTACGCGTCGCGCACCGCGTCCACCAGATAGCGGAACGGGACGAAGTGCGACAGCACGTTCAGCCAGGCCGGTGCCAGGGTCATCGGGAGCATCAGGCCGGACAGCAGCATCGACGGCATCGACACCATGTTGATCAGCGGACCGAACTCCTGCGGGGTGCGCGCCTTCATCCCGAGCGCGTACGACAGCGAGGCCAGCGACAGCGTGAGCAGCGCGACGAACCCGAAGCCGATCAGGATGCCCGCGACCGGCGCGCGCAGGCCCATGACGAGCGCGGCCAGCACCAGCAGCACCGCCTGGAAGACGAAGACCGTGGCGTCGCGCAGCACCCGGCCGAGCAGCAGGGCGAGCCGGCTGACCGGGGTCACCCGCATCCGCTCCACCACCCCCTGCCCCTTCTCGACGATGACCGTGAACCCGGCGAACAGGGCGCCGAACAGGCCGAGTTGGAGCAGCAGCCCGGGGACCAGCACCTGCCAGGAGCTGCCCGTGCCACCCAGCGGCAGACCGGTGAGCAGCGGCCCGAAGAAGAGCAGATAGAGCAGGGGGGTGAGCACCCCGAAGAGCAGGGCGAAGCGGGAGCGCAGGGACTGGCGGAGGTAACGGCCGTAGATGAGGGCCGTGTCGTGAAGGAGCATCTTCTTGCGGATCCTTATACGGCGACGGGGGCGGCGTCGGCCGGGGCGGGCCCGCGGCCGGTGACGGCGAGGAAGGTGTCCTGGAGCGAGGCGTCGACCGAGCCGCCGTACCGGAGCTTCAGTGCGCTCGGCGTGCCCTCGGCGGCGACCGTGCCCTGGTCGACGATCACCAGACGGTCGGCGAGGGCGTCGGCCTCGTCCAGGTAGTGCGTGGTCAGGAAGACGGTCGTGCCGTGGTCGTCGCGCAGCCGCCGGACCAGGTCCCACAGGTCGGCGCGGCTGCCCGGGTCCAGGCCGGTGGTCGGCTCGTCCAGGAACAGCACCCGGGGCCGGTGGGTGAGCGCCATCGCGATGTCCAGCCGCCGCCGCTGACCACCGGAGAGGGCGCCGGCCTTGCGGTCCAGGAACCCGGTGAGGTCCAGGTCGCGGGCGAGTTCCTCGGCCCGGGCGCTCGCCCCGGCCCTGGACAGCCGGTACATCCGCGCCTGGGTGACCAGCTCCTCCCGCACGGTGATCTGCGGATCGACCCCGCCGGACTGGGCGACGTACCCGCTCGCCGCGCGCACCCCGGCCGGATCCGTCGCGAGGTCGTGCCCGGCGACGGTGGCCGCGCCGCCGGTCGGCTTCAGCAGGGTCGTGAGCATCCGCAGGGTGGTCGTCTTGCCGGCGCCGTTGGGTCCGAGGAAGCCGAGGATCTCGCCTTCCCGGACGGCGAGGTCGATACCGCGCACGGCCTGAACCGGCCCGGCCTTGGTCTGGAAGGTGCGGGCGAGACCCGCCGCACTGATGACTGCTGCCATGCCCCCAGAAAAACAGAGTCTCTGAAAATTTGCAATGACCCCAAGTTTTCATCGGCCCCAGCGAAGTTAGGATGCGGGGATGGCAGAGGGACTCAGGGAGCGGAAGAAGCGGCAGACCCGGCAGTACATCTCGGATGTCGCCACGGGGCTGTTCGTCGAGCGGGGCTTCGACGCGGTGACGGTCGCGGAGATCGCCGCGGCGGCGAACGTCTCCGTCAACACCGTCTACAACTACTTCCCGGCCAAGGAGGACCTCTTCTTCGACCGCTCGGCGGGCATGGTCGACCGCCTCGCCCGCTGGGTCCGGGGCAGGCCGGAAGGCGAGTCGGCCGCCGCGGCGGTCCTCCGCGAACTGCGCGAGGAGGTCGAGGCGGTGTCCCCCCGGGTCGGCCTGCTCCCCGGCTACGCCGCCTTCATGAAGGTCATCGAAGAGGCCCCCGCCCTGCGCTCCCGCCTGTGGGCCCTCGCCCAGGAGGTCCAGGCCAACCTGGAACAGGTGCTCCGCGAGGACACCGGCGCGTCAGCCGACGACGAGCTGCCCCATCTGATGGCCGGGCAGATCGGCTGGATCCACAGCACGGTCGTCGCGGTCATCGGCCGCGAGATGGTCAAGGGGCGCGGCCCGCGCGAGGTGTCCCGGGAGGTGTTGGTGCTGCTGGACGACATCGAGGACCTGCTGAGCGAGCGGGTCCTCGGCTATGCGGTACGGGGAGGTCTCGGCTGAACTCCCCGTCACCGCCGGCCGGCCCGGCGAGGGCGAAACTACCGTCATGGACCTGCTGTCGCTGCGATACTTCCAGGCCGTGGCCCGTCACCAGCACATCAGCCGGGCCGCCGAGGAACTCCGGGTGGCCCAGCCGTCGGTGAGCCGGACCATCATCCGGCTCGAATCGGAACTCGGCCTCCAGCTGTTCGACCGCCAGGGGCGCCGGATACGGCTCAATGAGCACGGCGCCGCCTTCCTGCACCGGGTCGAGCGGGCTCTGACCGAGCTCGACGACGCCCGGCGGGAGATGACCGACGCCTCCTGCGCCGGGCCGGGCCGTGTCGCCGTCGCCGCGGAGACCCTGTTTCAGCTCGCCGGGGTGCTCTCCGCCTTCCGTGCGCTGCGTCCCGGGGTGAGCGTGCGCCTGTTCCAGGCCCCGGTGGGCTCGATGCGACGGCATCTGCGCTCCGGCGACGTGGATTTCGCGCTCGCCTCCCAGCCGCTCACCGGGCCCGGGCTGTGCTCGGTCGAGCTGGTCCGGGAAGAGGTGCTGCTGGCCGTGCCGCTGGGGCATGCGCTCTCCGGTCGCGAACGGGTCGCGGTGGCCGAGCTGGCCGACGAGGACTTCGTCACCACGCGCACCGGCCACTGGCAACGCGCCTTGCTGGACCGGCTCTTCGCCCGTGAGGGACTGACGCCCCGGGTGGTCTGCGAGGGGGACGAGGCCGCCGCCACGCCTGAGCTGATCGGTGCCGGGCTGGGCGTCGGTCTGATGCCGGCCATCGCCCGCCGGGCCCTCGGCGAGCACGGCAGGGTGGCCCTGCTGCGGCTGGACGCCGAGGACTGCCACCGGACCCTGACGCTGGTGTGGCGTGACCATGCCCATCTCTCCCCGGCCGCCCTGGACTTCCGCCGCGTGGCCGTGGAGTCCTTCATGACCGACGTGTCATGAGTACATGGCCAAAGCGGTCGTGGAAGGCATGAGGGGCGGGCACTAGCGTCGAGGGCGTCCACTGGATCCGACAGAAGGAGAACCGTGACGAGCCGGCAACGAGCCACCGCGGAACCTGTCTTCAGCTGCTACGTGGAGGCCGTACTCGACGTCCTGTCCGCCGAGCCGTCCCGGCCGGCCGTCACCACCGCCGAAGGGCTGGTGATCAGCGCGGCCGAGTTCCGGGACCAGGTCCACCGGCTCGCCGGTGAGCTGGCCCAGCGCGGGGTGGCCCTCGGCACCACGGTCACCCTCCTCACCGGCAACACCGCCGAGGCCCTGGTCGCCCGCTATGCCGCCAACCTGGCCGGCGCCCGGGTCGTCGCTCTCTACGAGGGCATGAGTCCGCCGGTCATGGCCCGTGTGATGGCGAGCGTGGACTGCTCCCTGCTGCTGGTGGACCAGCAACAGGACGCCTGCGCAGGGGAGTTGTCCACGCTTCCCGGCGTACCCCCGGTGCTCTCCCTCGGGCCGAGCGGCTTCGCCGAGGACGTGCCGGCCACGGCCGCGCGACGCCCTGCGCAGCCGATGCGCGGTCTGGTGGGCCCGGACGACGACTGGTGTATCCGGCACACCGGCGGAACCACCGGCATCCCCAAGGGCATCACCATGACCCATGGCTCCTACCGGCGCAGCCTGGACCGTCCTCTCACCGGTGCCGGCGATCCGCCCCGCCATCTGGCCTGCACCTCGCTCGCCCACCTCGCCGGAATCTTCGCCGACATGGCACTGCTCCGGGGCGGCTCGGTGGTCCTGCGGCACGGTTTCGATCCCGGGGACGTACTGGCCACGATCGAGCGCGAGCGCATCACCCACACCTGGCTGCTGCCGCCGCTCCTCTACCAGCTCCTGGACCATCCCGACCTGCCCGGCACCGATCTGTCCAGCCTCTCCCGGATCAGCTATGGCGGCACCGCCGCCTCACCGGCCAGGCTGCGGGAGGCGGCCAAGGCGCTGGGCCCCGTGCTCTACGGCCTGTACGGGCAGGCCGAGGCCCAGCTCATCGCCGAAGCGGGCCCTGCGGAGCTGGAGCTGACCGGCCGCGGCGGGCAACTGACGGTCGGCCGGGCCCTGCCCGACGTGGAGATCGCCGTCCGGGACGCCGACGGCACCACCCTGCCGCCGGGTGAGCCGGGCGAAGTGCAGGTCCGCTCGCCCTATGTGATGCGCGGCTACTGGAAGCAGCCCGAGCTGACCGCCGAGGTGCTGCGCGACGGCTGGGTGCGCACCGGTGACGTCGGCTACCTCGACGAGGACGGCCGTCTCTACATCGTGGACCGGATCAAGGAGATGATCGTGGTCGTCGGCGGCCACGTCTATCCGGCCGAACTGGAGGAGCTGCTGCTGAGCCACCCCGCCGTCGCCCGGTGCGCGGTCTTCGGCAGCCGGGACGAGGACTTGGCGGAGCATGTCCACGCCGCCGTGGTGCCGGTTGCCGGACAGCGGCCCTCACTGGAGGAGATCCGCGACTTCGTCACCGCCCGCAAGGGCCGCGTCTACGCCCCCGACACCCTGCACCTGGTGCCGGACATCCCGCTCACGGCGGCGGGCAAGCCGGACAAGCGGCGCCTACTGGAACACGCCACCCTTGAGGGCTCCGACGAACGGCGACCATGAGCCGGTGGTGAAGAGGAGGACCGGGCCGTCGGGGGTCTTGCTGTCACGGACGGGGACGGCGGCGTGCAGGAGATCGTCGGAGACTTCGAGGCACTCGCCGCCGTCCGGGTTGCTGTAGCTGCTCTTGCGCCACGTCACGCCGCTCAGGTCGATGGCTCGCACGGTACTTCCTCCAACATCCGCAGGATGAACTTCCGCGACTCGGCCGGGTTCAGCGCCTGGTCGCGCATCGCATCGTACGCACGTTGCAGTCGCTCAACTGCAGCGTTTTCTTCGATCAGTTCGCCACGGTATGCGTTCTCCGTGTACGCCACCGTAGTACCGTCCGTCAGCCGCAGGAACATGACGGCAGTGCCCACCAAGCCGTGCAGACCGGAACTGTCCGGTAGCACTTGGAGGATGATGTCCGGGCGCTCCGATGCCTCTAGCAGGTAGTCCAACTGTTCCCGCCACGCCCCCGCGTCACGCAGCGGCGTGCGCAGCACCGTCTCGGCGATGAGGGCGCGAAACGGCGGGGCGTCCTGGCCCTTCAGGAGCATCCGCCGCCCGGTTCGCGCAGCGACCTGCTGGTCCAGTTCCTTGCCCTTGTAGCCGCCGAGTGCGAGCACCTCACGCGCGTAGGCGTCCGTCTGGAGCAGGCCGGGCAGGATGCTCACCCCGAAGTGCCACAGACTCACCGCCTCCCCTTCCAGAATCATGTACCGCCGGTACTGCTCCTTGAACGGCGTCAGGTCCCCCACCGCCATCTCCCACATCGCCAACAGCAGCCCAGGCGTGCCGTAGAACTCGTCCAGCGCCTCGGCGACCTCCGGACCGCCCAGCGTCTTCCCGCTCTCCAGCTTCATGAAGAGCGACGGATCCCAGCCGACCGCGTCGGCCAGTGCGCGCAGGCTTAAGCCCCGGGCGGTGCGCAGGCGCCGGAGTTCCTCCGCATAGCGCTTCCGGGGTTCCTGACTGCGTCCAGTGATCACCTTCCGCGCCGGCATGGCACACCCCTCCCCGACTCCGTAGCCGTCCGACCACGTAGCGTATCGACGGGTCACCGCTCACCGCGCCGCTTCCGTCAGAAGCGAGCTGACTCTGTCCGCGAAGCGCGGGCCCGGTACCGGTATCTCGACGCCGGGGTGCCGGGCGTAGCCACGCCGGACGGCGTGGGCGACGTACGACGTGACGACGTCGGCGCGACGGGTCCGTCGGTGCGGGCCCGGGTCGGTCAGGCCGCTGAGGACCCGCAGCACCGTGGGGAGGGACGCGTCGAAGGTGCAGCTCACCGGCGGACAGGTGCCGGTCACGGGGATGGTGTCGTGGTCGGTCGTGGCGTCCAGGCCGGTCTGGCCGTACCAGAAGGCGGCCGCGTGGGCCTCGCCGCGCGCGCGGTGGTGCAGGGAGAGGCAGTAGGCGGACGGCGTGTGTCCGGCACCGGCCGCGTACTGCCACCAGAAACGGGCCCCTTCGTCGATCCCGGCGATGTTCAGGGCGCAGCCGAGCAGCCACGCCCCCTCCGGCTCGGGGAGTTGGTCGGTCAGGAAGCGGAGTGTGCCGGGGGCGAGCGCGCCGAGGAGGGAGTCGCACAGGGTGCGCAGGTCGCGGATGGCGGCGGGGTCGGCGGGGCGGGTGTCGGCGGTGGCGACGACGCCCTGCCCGTATCCCGGGTACGCGCTGTCCTCGTAGGGGACGGTGTCGGCGGGGACGTCGGGGCGGTGGTGCAGTCGGGCGCGGGCGAGAAGGGCGTCTATGTCAGGCATGGCGGCGGGGGTCACTCCCGGGAGCCCGTGCGGCGCAGCAGGTCCTCGAGGGCCGCGCGGGCGTGGTGGTCGACGGCGTGGGTGATGGCCGGGCTCAGACCGGTGACGTAGGGGATCGTTTCCTCCAGGTCCAGGCCGCACAGGTGCCCCAGCACGACCACGTCCATCTGGTCCTGGGGAAGGCGGGCGATGGCGTCGAAGAGGTCCACCAGGTCGGTCATGACGACGAGACGGCCCGGCACGCTCTCGCTGACCTCCTCGGTGGAGAAGACGGCGGCGCGCAGGTCGGGGCGGCCGTCGCGGTGGGCGGCCCGGGCGAGCACCCGGGACCGCAGCAGGCGCCAGGCGTTGCGCCGGAGGTTCTCGCTGCTCGCGGCCGTACTCCAGGACAGCCACAGCAGGTCGAAGGTCTCGCCCACCGCCCAGCGGACGCGGTCCTCGGCCAGCAGGAAGGCGCGGGCGTAGGCGGTGTAGGGCGCACGCATCGTCTCGGTGAAGGCCTGGTGGGCCAGGGGCGGGGGTTCGGGGGCGCACGCCACCTGCTCGATGCAGTGGTCGATCCACCCCTGTTCCTTGTGGGCTTCGCGGGCCGCGGCGGTCCACAGGCGGCGCATCGGCTGGACGGGCAGACCGAGTGCGCGGATCACGCTGAACGTGATCTCCCACGCGGGGTAGTAGCCGTTGCCGCGCAGGAGTTCGCTGATACGGGTCTTGGAGTAGCCGGAGCGGTGGACGAGGTCGTCCAGGGTCAGGCCGCTGGAGCGGACGCGGTTGCGCACCGGCTCCAGCCAGGCGCGGTGGGAAAGGCCCGCGGTCGCGGAGATGGGGGCCGGTTTCCGGCCGCGCCTGCCGCCGGCCTCCGCGGGAGCCGGCCGGTCGGCGCCGTGGGGCGAGGTCATCGGGGCGGCTCCTCCCTCTCGGGCCCGGTCAGGGCCTGGACGATCTGCTGCACCAGCAGGCCCAGGGACGGGAGCAGGGTGGCCACGGCGGCGACCTGTCCCAGCACGGTCATCACCGTGCTCCACGTGAGGACCGTCACCAGGACCGCGACGGTCATCACCTTCTTACTCGACATCACGCACTTCGTTTCTGTGAGCAGGACTCACTCCAACTACCCCCCCTCGGCACGGTGTTGGAGAACCGGAGGGGGAGTCAGCATGACCCGGCCGCCGTCCGCCACGCCACGTGATCATGGAGTTACGGAACAATGAACCCGAGGGCCGGGCCGTGCCACCCGGCGCCGCCCCCGGAGCGGCGGGGCGAACGACGACTATTCAACCCATTGGGGTGAAAAGCCACTTCCGGGTGCGCAGTACCGCGGATGCGGTCCGGCCGGGCGGCGCGTACCGCTGCCGGTGTGATGTCCGTCAAGTGAGACGTGACGCGCGTTACTTACCGCTCACACAGCCGCTCCGGAGCGCTATGGTCCGCCGGAGAAGCAGACTTGGAGTGCGTTCAAAGGGGAGTCGGAGTGGCACGGAAGCTTGCCGTCATCGGGGCCGGGCTGATGGGGTCCGGTATCGCTCAGGTCGCCGCGCAGGCGGGCTGGGACGTCGTCCTGCGTGACGTCACCGACGAGGCGCTCAGGCGTGGCACCGACGGCATCAAGGCGTCGTACGACAAGTTCGTGAGCAAGGGGAAGATGCAGGCGCAGGACGCCGACGCCTCCCTGGCCCGCATCACCGCGACCACCGACCTGGACGCCGTCGCCGACGCGGACGTCGTGGTCGAGGCCGTCTTCGAGAAGCTGGAGGTCAAGCACGAGATCTTCCGCGCGCTCGACAAGCTCGTGCGCGATGACGCCGTGCTCGCCTCCAACACCTCCGCGATCCCGATCACCAAGATCGCGGCGGTCACCGAGCGCCCCGAGCGGGTCGTCGGCGTCCACTTCTTCTCGCCGGTGCCGATGATGCAGCTCGTCGAGCTGGTCCGGGGCTACAAGACCAGTGACGAAGCCCTCGCCGCCGCGCGGGAGTTCGCCGAGTCCGTCGGCAAGACCTGCATCGTCGTCAACCGGGACGTCGCCGGGTTCGTGACGACCCGGCTCATCTCCGCCCTCGTCGTCGAGGCGACCAAGCTCTACGAGTCCGGCGTCGCCACCGCCGAGGACATCGACCTCGCCTGCAAGCTGGGCTTCGGCCACGCCATGGGGCCGCTCGCCACCGCCGACCTCACCGGCGTGGACATCCTGCTGCACGCCACCAGCAACATCTACACCGAGTCCCAGGACGAGAAGTTCGCCCCGCCGGAGCTGATGCGCCGGATGGTGGATGCCGGTGACATCGGCCGCAAGAGCGGGCAGGGCTTCTACACGTACTGAGATCCGCCCGTTACCCGTACTGAGACCCGCCCGTACCCATACAACGCCGGACATTCACCCCGGGAACATCACTCCCGGGGGTGAATTCGGTATCGGTTCGCTTACAACCAGCAACCGCACCACCACTCATGCAGTCAGACGGTGCAGGCACCGTCACCGAGTACGCCAACCGCACTCAACGGGGAGCGCTTATGCACATCAGGGGCGACCATGCCGAGCTGGTCGTCGGGGGCCGCCTCGACGTCCGCAGCGCGGCGGACGCCCGTACGGCCCTGCACTCAGCCGTCGACGACGGAGTCGGCGACCTGGTGCTCGACCTGTCCGAACTGGACTCCTGGGACGCCACCGGGCTCGGGGTGATCATGGGTGCCCATCGGCGGGCCGGCCGCTGCGGTCGCCGTCTGGTGCTGCGCGGTGTCCCGCCGCAGATGCAGCGCCTGCTGGTGGCCACCCGGCTGCACCGCATCCTCGCCATCGAGGGCGGCATCGGCGTCGAGTCGCTGCCCCGGGTGTGAGGCCGGTACGGGTGTGAACCGGGCGACCAGGGAGCCCGGCAGGCCCGGGCCCGGGCAGCGAAGCGCACGTCGGGGGCAATCCTCACCGGACTGTGACGTCTCGGACCACCCGGCACCCCGCCCTGTCGGAGATACTGAGCGAAGGTTTAGGGTTCGGTCGCCCGCCGCCTCGCAACCCTCGACCGAGCGGGCCCGGACCAGAAGCGACAGCGCGGTGTGCGACAAGGCCGGGAGGGGCCGGAATCACGGGCACACAACGCTTTTGGGGGGCTGAACCCATGGAACGCATGGAACCCATGGACCCGATCAACCGGGGACCCGAGGAGCACGGTCAGGCGGCGAGCCGCCGCCCGCCCCGGGAATCCCTCACCTCCGACTTCGGCCAGAGCACGCCCGCGCTCGCCCGTACGGCGCAGCTCAACTCCGGCGACCTGCTGCTGACCGTCAACCCCGTCGACGGCAGCGAGATCGAGCCCTGCCCGCCGGTCCGGCGGCCGGCCACGCCCCGCAAGCGCACCGCCGACGAGCGCGCCGAGGCCGAGCGTGCCGCCCGGCCGCCCGTACCGCCCGGTCCCGCCCAGCCGGCGCTCTCCCTGCTGGAACGGCAGGACGAACGCGAGCGCCTGGTCCGGCTGCTGGCCCGTGGCCGCTCGGTCCGGCTCACCGGTCCCGGCGGCTCGGGCCGCACCGCACTGCTCGACCTCGTCGCCGAGGACTGCCTGGACCTCGCGCCCGACGGCGTGGTCCGGCTCACCGGCTTCCACCGCACCACCACCGACCTCCTCCACGACCTCTTCCACGCCGTCTACGACGCCCCGCGGCACCGCCCGGAACCGGACGAACTGCGCGCGCTCGTCGGCGAGATCGGTGCCGTCGTCGTCCTGGACGACATCGAGTTCGGCGGCACCGCCCTCGACGAACTGCTCGACGCCACCCCCGAGTGCGCGTTCCTGATCGGCGCCACCCCCGACGTACCGGCGCCCTCCGACGGGTCCGCGGTCGAGGAGGTCTTCCTCGGCGGCCTCGACCGGGCCGGCGGCGTGGAGATCCTGGAGCGGACCGTCGGCCGGGTCCTCACCGAGGAGGAGGCCAACTGGGCGGGCGACCTGTGGTTCGAGTCCGAGGGGCTGCCGCTGAGGTTCGTCCAGGCCGGCGCCCTGCTCCGGCAGCGGGACGAGCTGCGGGCCGGCGCCGAGGCGGTGGACGAGTACGGCGTCTTCGAGGACGTGCGCGAGCCGGTCGAACCGCCCCTGGAGCCGGCGGACGAGGTCCCCCTGCCCTCGCTCGGTGAGGCCGCCGCGCCCGCCCCGCTGCTCGCCTCCCGGCTCAGCGCCTCCGCCCGCGCCACCCTGCGCTTCGCCGTCGCCCTCGGCGGCGAGGTGCCGCACCAGGCGCACCTGCCGGCACTGATCGGCGACACCCACGCCGACGCCGCCCTCGGTGAACTCGCGGAGTGCGGCCTGGTCTCCCCGGTCGGCGCCCGCTACCGCCTCGCGGCCGGCGTGCAGACCCAGCTGGAGGCCGCCGGATACGCCGACGACACCGACGCCCAGGCCCTGGCCGCCGCCGAGCACTACACCTGGTGGGCCGGTCATCCGTCGGTCACCGCCCAGCGGGTGTGCGCGGAGGCCGACGCGGTCCTGGCCGCGCTCGCCGCGGTCGTCCCGCAGACGGCTCCGTCCGCCGAAGGGCAGGAGAGCTGCGCGGTACGGCTCGCCCGCACGGCCGCGCCCGCCTTCGCCGCCGGGCTGCACTGGGGCGCCTGGGGACGGGCCCTGCGCTCCGGCGCGGAGGCCTCCCGGCTGGCCGGTGAGGTGCGTGAACAGGCCTATTTCCACCATGAGTTGGGTGTCCTGGCGCTGTGCGGCGGACAGCTCGACCGGGCCCGCGCCGAGCTGGAGGCGTCCATCGGGCTGCGCGGGGCGCTCGCCGACAAGCGGGGCACCGTCGCCGGCCGCCGGGCCCTCGCGCTGGTCGCCGACCGCTCCGGCGAGGTGCCCGGACTCGTGGCGGCGGGGCTCGTGGCGGCGGGGGAGGAGCTGCCGGAGGTACGGCACGAGGAGTCGGCGCCGCCACCGTACGTGCCCCTCGGCGACCCCCTGGTCACCCACCGGCTCCCGGCAGCCGCCACCGCGCGGGGCAGGGGCCTCGTGCGGCTGGCCCGCCGCAACCTCGTGGCGGTCGGCTCGGGGGCGCTGCTCGCCGCCGTGCTCGGCACGGTCGTCACGCTCGGCATGACCTCCGACGACAACGCCGGCAGGAACCCGGCCGGGAAGGTCGACGTCAACCCGTCGGCGAGCCCGGGTCTGGACGACGGCAGCCTCGGCGCGGACCCGAAGAAGGACCCGGCGGCGCGCACCGGCTCGGGTCCGACCGCCGCCCGCCCGACGGACCCGGGCCCCGGCGGCCCGGTCGGCGGCCCGACCGGGTCCCGGCCGGCCACGTCCCCCTCGGCCGGCCCGGGCCACACTCGCGGCAGCGGCAGCGGCAGCGGCGGCACGTCCCCGACCCCGTCCAAGTCGAAGCCGACCAAGCCGGCTACTCCTACACCGACGAAGTCGACCCCCTCGGGCAGCCCGTCGACCCCGCCGGCCTCCAGCACACCGACACCGACGCCGACACCGACCCCCACGCCGACCCAGACGGGCGGTACGACCCCGTCCACGACGGACACGGCAAGCGGTCCGACGGCACCGCGGAGTTCGGCGAGTTCGCAGAGCGCCTCGAGCCCGGGGAGTGCGTCGGAGTCGCCGGGCGAGGTGATCTAGCCCTCCCGCCGGCCGGCCGCCGGCCCGGGGGCCGGGCTCAGAACAAGCGGAGCTTGTCGTCCTCGATGCCCCGCAGGGCGTCGTAGTCGAGGACCTGGCAGTTGATGCCGCGGTCGGTGGCGAGGACGCGGGCCTGGGGTTTGATCTCCTGGGCGGCGAAGACACCGCGGACCGGGGCCAGGTGGGGGTCGCGGTTCAACAGCTCCAGGTAGCGCGTGAGTTGCTCCACGCCGTCGATCTCGCCCCGCCGCTTGATCTCCACCGCGACCGTCCCGCCGTCCGCGTCCCGGCACAGGATGTCCACCGGGCCGATGGCCGTCATGTACTCGCGGCGGATGAGCGTGTATCCCTCGCCGAGCGTCTCGATGCGGTCGGCCAGCAGTTCCTGGAGGTGCGCTTCCACGCCGTCCTTGATCAGACCCGGATCCACACCGAGTTCGTGCGAGGAATCGTGGAGGATCTCCTCCATCGTGATGATCAGTTTCTCGCCCGCTTTGTTGACGACGGTCCACACGCCCTCGTCCTCACCCGCGCCCTCCTTCAGCGTGCAGGGCGGCGACATCCAGTTGAGGGGCTTGTAGGCCCGGTCGTCGGCGTGGATGGAGACGCTGCCATCCGCCTTGACCAGGATCAGGCGGGGCGCCGAGGGCAGATGGGCGGTGAGCCGGCCGGCGTAGTCGACCGAGCACCGGGCAATGACGAGACGCATGGTCGGCAACGCTACTCGACGCGCGCCGGTGCACGCGATTCGCCCGTCACGCTGCCTGTGGATCGCCCCAATTGTCCCTGGAAACTCTTGTTCATCCCTGGCCGATTGTGCCCGTAACGGGACCGTTCCATATACCCAATCTGCTGGTGTGGTCACCGACCGTTGCCTAACGTAGAGAACGGGAGGTCGCGGTGTGTGTACTGAGCGTGTTCGAAATAGCGAACTCCCGTACCTGTCCGGCAACCCCTGCTCCGCGGGGGTGCGAGAGGAGTACCCATGTCGCTCGACGTCTCACCGGCCCTACTCGAACAGGCCGAGCGAGGCGAGGTCGACGAAGCAGCATTCGTCGACTGCGTCCGGACCTCCCTGCCCTACGCATGGGAGATGATCAGCTCCCTGGTGGCCCAGCTGAAGGTCGACGGCGGCCCGTTCGCCGACAACCAGACGCCCCCGCCGGACGAGCAGGCACGCGGTCAGCTGCTGCGCGCGCTCGCGAGTGACGCCATACGCGGCGCCCTGCAGCGGCACTTCGGTGTGCGGCTGGCCTTCCAGAACTGCCACCGGGTGGCGGTGTTCCCGCTGGACGCCTCGGTGGACGAGACGCTGGCCCGCTTCACCTCGGTGCGCAACCAGTTGCTGAACCAGTCGCCGGAGCTCCGGGACTGCTGACGCGCAGGCCCGCCACGGCAGAGCCAGTCAGCCGCTCGCTTGCCGCTCCATGCGCGGGACGTGCCTTCAGTCCTGGGGCGGCAAGCCCCCGGGGCGGCCGGTGGGGTGGGGGCGGCTCAGCGCAGCTGGGGCAGTACCTCGGCGCCCAGCCGCCGCAGGTTCTCCTCGGTCGCGGCGAGGTCGCCCGAGCCCTCCGTGAGGAGGGCGAAACGGGAGATGCCGGTGCGCTCCGAGGTGGCCGCGAGCCGGTCGGCGGCGAGCCGCGGGGTGCCGACGGGGTGCAGGCCGCAGAGCAGCTCGGTGTAGGCGTACGGGTCGCGCATCGCCCGCTCCCGGCCGTCGACCGTCACATGCGCCTCCAGGCCCTGCTTCAGCCAGCCCGGCATCGCCTTCAGCAGGGTCTCGGCCGCGTCCGTGCGTCGGTCGGCGAGCTGGCACACCCCGGCCGAGACGTGCGCGGCGCCCGCGATCTCCTCCTCCGGCCGGCCCGCCGCCCGGGCGCAGCGCCGCCACTGGGCGACCATCTCGGCCTTCTCCTCGTCCCCGACGTGCATGCCGAGAAGCATCGGCAGCCCGCGCTCGGCGGCCAGCCGTACGCTCGCCGGGGAGGTGCAGGCGACGACGACCTCCGGTCCCGAGGTCTCCGTCAGCGCCTCCGACGGGCGCGGTACCACGGGCACCTCGCGGAAGCGGAACCGCTCGCCGGAGGCCGCCACGCGCGGCTCGCGCAGCCAGCGCAGCAGCAGATCGAGTGACTCGGGGAACCCGCGTTCGTACGCCTCAAGGCCCGCGCCGAACACCTCCAGATCCACCCAGGGCCCGCCGCGCCCGACGCCCAGGCTGAACCGGCCGCCGCTCGTCAGGTGCAGCAGCGCGGCCTGCTCGCCGAGGGCGACCGGGTGGGCCGTGGGCAGCACACTGACCGCCGTGCCGACGCGGATGCGGCGGGTGCGGCCGAGCAGCAGGGCGGCCAGGGTGACGGCGGACGGACATGTGCCGTACGGCACGAAGTGGTGCTCGGCCAGCCACACGGCGTCCAGCCCGGCCTCCTCGCTGACCTCCGCCGAGCGGACGGCCCGGTGCAGGGCCTCCCCGGGGCCCTGGCCCGGGAACTGGGCGCCCAGTACAAAACTTCCTACGTACATCGCGTTTCCTGCTTCCTTGGCTCCGGCTCGGAGCTCCCCCGCCCGGCATAACCGCCTGACACGTGCCCAGGACACGGCCTGGCGGAGAGATTTGCGGATTGTCTGCTGAATGGGTCGCCGGGGAGCGGGACTTGTACGGTTTGGTTCCGTACGCGTACCCATCGTGACGGCGCGTAGGCTGGAAGCAGCCCCTGTTTCCTGTATAGCCCCGAGAGGTGTCCCGTGTCCCCGCGTCGCAACCGACCGAAGGCAGCCGGATCATCGGACCGGAGCGCCGAGGACGACCGCGCCGGCCGGTACGGCGGCTGGCAGTCGACGGAGAGCTGGCAGGGCGAGGAGTGGAGCGTGCGTCATGTCGCCGGGGCGAGCGCCGAGGGCAAGACCTACCGCTGCCCGGGCTGCGACCAGGTGATCGCCTCCGGCGTCCCGCACGTGGTGGCCTGGCCGGAGCACTCGGGCGTCGACGACCGCCGCCACTGGCACAAGTCCTGCTGGAACGCGAAGGACCGCCGCACCACGCGGGTGCAGCGGTCCCGTAACGCGCCGAGGTTCTAGCCGGGGCGGCCAGTCGGTCCGCAGCGCCCGGCAGGTCCTCGTTCGTCGGTCGTTCGTCGGTCGGACAGGCTCACACGTCCCGGCTCTGCAGGAGCGCGTAGGCGCCCGCGTACGCGGCGGCCGTCAGGCCCAGCATGATCCACAGCGGGTCCCAGCCGGTCGGGCCGGAACCGCTCAGGGTGTTGTCGTAGAAGACGCCCAGCTGGCTCGGGATGGAGTACTTGAACAGCCACTCCCGTACGTCGGACAGCGAGGAGGTGGCCATGAACAGCGCGATGACCAGCGGCGCGAGCACCGCGCCGATCATGATCGTGATGCCGCCCGCGGAGTGCCGGACCATCGAGCCGATGAGCAGCGAGAGCAGCCCGAGCAGCGCGACGTAGAGGCTGACGCCGACGGTGTCCTTGAACCAGTCGGAGCCGGAGGGCGTGTCGGCGCTGGTGCCGCTCAGCATGGACGCCTGGACCATGCCCACGAAGGCGGACGCGGCCAGCGTGACGACGAAGGCGACGAGGAAGAACACGATCGACTTCGCGGCGAGCACCCGGCCCCGGCTCGGGCATGCGGTCATCGTCGTGCGGACCATGCCGGTGCCGTACTCCGAGGCCGTGGTCAGCACGCCGAGCGTGATGATGCACATGAGGCCGAGGAGCAGTCCGAAGAACCCGAGGGAGAGCGGGTTCGTGCCCTCCATGTTCGTCGTGTCGGCGTGGGCCTTGACCAGCGCGCCGGTCAGCAGGCCGATGCCGACGACCAGGACCGCGAACACGCCGAGCGTCCACATCGTCGAGCGCACCGACTTGATCTTCGTCCACTCCGAGGCCAGCGCGTGCCCGAGGTGGGTGCGCACGACCGGGATCGGCGAGGTGTAACCGGGGTACGAACCGCCGGGCGCCGCCTGCCAGTCGGGCGCGGCGGGGGCCTGCGGCATCGGGGGCTGGTGGGTGCTCATCGGGCGTCCTCGGGCTTGGTCAGGTCGGCGGGGGCGGAGGCGGCGGCCGGAGCCGGGGCCGGGGGAGCGGCGGCGGGCGCCTGCTGCGGCGCGGCGGGGGCCGACGGCGCGCCCGGGGCCTGCGGGCCACCCGGCGCCGCGGCCGGCGGCTGCGCCTGCGGGGCAGCGGGGGCCGGCTGGGCCTGCTGGGCGTACGGGTTGGGGGCGCCCGCCTCCGGAGCTGCGGGCGCACCCGGGGTCGCGGGGGCGCCGGGCACACCCTGGGCGCCGTATGCGCCCGCCGGGGGGCCGCCGTACGGCCCCGCGGGGGCCTGCGGCATCGCGAATGGCTGCCCGCCCTGCTGGGGCGGCGGCGGGGCGTACCAGCCGGGCTGGCCCTGGCCGGGCACCGGCATGGGCGGCTGGGCGCCGGGCGGCAGCTGCTGCTGCAGGCCCGCCTTCTGGTCGATGGTCGAGCGGTAGTCCACGGCGCCCTGCGTCATCCGCATGTACGCCTCCTCCAGCGAGGCCTGGTGCGGCGACAGCTCCCACAGCCGTACGCCCGCCTCGTGCGCGAGGTCGCTGATCCGGGGCAGCGGCAGCCCGGTCACGCGCAGCGCGCCGTCCTGCTCGGGCAGCACATGGCCGCCGGCCTCGGCGAGCGCGGTGCCGAGCTTCTCGCGCAGCTGAGGCTCGGTGTCGGGGGTGCGCACCCGTGCGAAGTCGGCGGAGTTGGCCGAAATGAAGTCCTTCACGCTCATGTCGGCGAGCAGCTGGCCGCGCCCGATGACGATGAGGTGGTCGGCGGTCAGCGCCATCTCGCTCATCAGGTGTGAGGAGACGAAGACCGTACGACCCTCGGCGGCGAGGGCCTTCATCAGGTTGCGGACCCAGAGGATGCCCTCGGGGTCGAGGCCGTTGACCGGCTCGTCGAACAGCAGCACCTGCGGGTCGCCGAGCAGCGCGGCGGCGATGCCGAGGCGCTGGCCCATGCCGAGCGAGAAGCCCTTGGAGCGCTTTCTCGCCACCTCCTGCAGGCCGACCACGCCGAGCACCTCGTCCACGCGCCGGGCCGGAATGCCGGACAGCTGGGCGAGGCTCAGCAGGTGGTTGCGGGCGGACCGGCCACCGTGCACGGCCTTGGCGTCGAGCAGCGCGCCGACCTGGCGGGGGGCGTTGGGCAGCTTGCGGTACGGGTGGCCGCCGATCGTCACCGATCCGGACGTCGGGTTGTCCAGCCCGAGGATCATCCGCATCGTCGTGGACTTGCCCGAGCCGTTCGGTCCGAGGAAGCCGGTGACGGCTCCCGGCCGCACCTGGAAGGAAAGGTTGTACACGGCGGTCTTGTCGCCGTAGCGCTTGGTCAGGCCGACAGCCTCGATCATGCTCCGCACCCATCGAAAGGTTCAGGACAGCGGGGCACACGCCCCCGTAAGGGTTAGGAGGATATCGAGCGGCTGACGGTTCCGCCCAAAAGAAAGCAAAGCCAGAGCACTACGCTGCGTACATCGCCGGGCTACTGGGCGTCTCTGCGCCTGAGGAGGACGTATCCGCCCACGAGTGCGGCGATCACCCACAGCGCCATGATCCCGAGGCCGCCCCAGGGCCCGTACGGAGCCTCGTCGCCGATCCTCGGCACCACCCGCATGATCCGGCTGCCCGCCTGGTCGGGCAGGAACTGGCCGATCTTCTTCGTGGCGTCCACGTTGCCGAGGATGTTGGAGATCAGGAAGAAGAACGGCATCAGGGTCCCCAGCGACAGCATGGGCGAGCGCAGCATCGCGGCGACACCCATGGAGAACATCGCGATCAGCGCCATGTACAGCCCGCCGCCGAACACCGCGCGCAGCACACCCGGGTCGCCGAGCCGCACCCGGTGGGAGCCGAGCATCGCCTGGCCGAGGAAGAACGCGGCGAAGGTCGTGACCATGCCGACCGCCAGCGCGAGCGCGGTGGCCACCGCGATCTTGCTGAACAGGAAGGTGGCGCGCCGCGGTACGGCGGCCAGTGAGGCCCGGATCATGCCGGTGCTGTACTCGTTTGAGACGACCAGCACGCCGAACACGATCAGGGCGAGCTGGCCGAGGGTCATGCCCGCGAAGGACACGAAGGTCGGATCGAACGACAGGCGCTGCCGTGCCGGCATCGAGTCGAACTGGCTCCGGGTCAGTCCGGAGATGAGCATGCCGAGGGCGATCGTGACGACCACGGCCAGCGACAGTGTCCACACAGTGGACGCCACCGACCGGATCTTGGTCCACTCGGAGCGGATCACCTGCACGGCCGTCATCCCTCAGCCCCTTTCCAGCCGGCGCCCCAGCCCCGCGGCGCGGGATCCGGGCCGGCGTGCGCGTGATACTCCACCGCCCCGGCCGTCAGCTGCATGAACGCCTCCTCCAGCGAGGCCTGCTGCGGGCTCAGCTCGTGCAGCACGATCCCGTACCGCGCCGCCAGCTCGCCGATCCGCTCGCCCTTGTCGCCCTCCACTTCGAGCGCGCCCGTGCCCGCCTCCACGACGGTGATCCCGTCCCCGTGCAGCACATCGAGCAGCCGCTCGCGCTGCGGCGAGCGGATGCGCACGTACGACCTGGAGTTCTGCCGGATGAAGTCGGCCATGGAGGTGTCGGCGAGCAGCCGTCCCTGCCCGATGACCACGAGGTGGTCGGCGGTCAGCGCCATCTCGCTCATCAGATGGCTCGACACGAACACCGTCCGGCCCTGTGCGGCCAGCGATCTCATCAGGGTCCGGATCCAGTGGATGCCCTCCGGGTCCAGCCCGTTGACCGGCTCGTCGAACATCAGAATGCGCGGATCCCCGAGCAGCGCCGCGGCGATCCCCAGCCGCTGGCCCATGCCCAGCGAGAACCCCTTGGCCTTCTTCCGCGCCACGGCGGTGAGCCCCACGGTGTCCAGCACCTGGGCCACCCGGCGCCCGGGGATCCCGTTGCTCTGCGCGAGGCAGAGCAGATGGTTGTAGGCGCTGCGCCCGCCGTGCACGGCCTTGGCGTCCAGCAGCGCGCCGATGTACGTCAGCGGGTCCTTCAGCTGCTGGTAGTGCCTGCCGTCGATGCGGACATCCCCGGCGGTGGGGTGATCGAGTCCGAGGATCATCCGCATGGTCGTGGACTTCCCGGCCCCGTTGGGCCCGAGGAAACCGGTCACCATGCCGGGTCTGACCGCGAAGGTGAGCCCGTCGACCGCCACCTTCTCGCCGTACCGTTTGGTCAGTCCCGCCAGCTCGATCATGCGGCCACGCTAAAACGGGACAAAGCCCCCTGCCACTTGAAGCAGGGGGCTTCGAAGACGCCCTGAAGGGGCGCGGGGCTGATGAGATATGCGGCTCCGCCGCGTGGGCGCGACCACCCACAACGGACCCGCGGATGCCCCGCGACCCGCGCCTACCGGGACTGCTGCGCCGGCACGCCGCGAGAGATGGGCTCGTCGTCGGCCGTCGTACCCGCGGCAGCGACCGCCGCACCCGTCAGCGTCGCCAGCATCTCCCGCACGTTCGTCAGCTGGGCGTTGATCGAGTCGCGGCGGTTGGTCAGCGCAGCGAGCTCCCGCTCGGATTCCGAACGGATCCGGTCCGCCTTGGCGTTGGCGTCGGCCACGATGTCCTCGGCCTGGCGCTGGGCCGTCTCCACCGTCTGGCGGGCGCGGCGCTCGGCGTCGGTGCGCAGCTTCTCCGCCTCCAGGCGCAGCTGCTCGGCGCGGTGCTCGATCTCCGCCAGCCGCTTCTCGGCCTTCTGCTGACGCGAGGCCAGGTCGCGCTCGGACTGCTCGCGGCGCTTGGCGAGGTTCGTCTCGAAATCGGCGGCGGCCTGCGCGGCCTTGGCGCGGGTCTCCTCGAAGAGGGCGTCCGCCTCCTCGCGCTTGGACTGCGCGTCCTTCTGCGCCTCGGCGCGCAGCTGGGAGGCGTCGGCCTTGGCCTTCTCGACGATCCGGACGCCCTCGTCCTCGGCCTTGTTCTTGCGCTCCGCGGCGTAGGACTCGGCGTCGTTGCGGACCTGCTGGGCCGCCGACTCGGCGAGGTCGCGGTGCTGTTCGGCCGCCCGCCGGGCCTCCTCACGCAACTCCTTGGCCTCTTCCTCGGCCAGTCGCAGGATCTTCTCGACTCGCGCGCCGAGACCCGCGTACGACGGCTCGGCGTCGGTGACCTGTGCCTGTGCGTTCTGCGTTTCGAGGTGCAGCTCCTCGATGCGCTTCTCCAGGGCGGTGATGCGGGAGAGAGCGCTGTCACGGTCGGAGACGAGCTTGGAGATACGTTCGTCCACCTGAGCGCGGTCGTACCCACGCCGCACAAGCTCGAAGCCGTAGGGGGAAGTGTCGCTCATGGGGTTCCTGTCCAATGAGACCGGTGAGGTGATAGGGGGAATCCTAGGGGCCGAAGCGGTGTGTCATCGAGCGGATACGTGTTTGATCTGGAGAATGACACCTCTTTTGGGTGGCTGACTGTCAGAGGGCTTGCCAATGAGTCGGGCAAAGCCCCCAGAAGACACCGGATCCCACCTCTCGCGCTAGCCGTCTGACGATTTGCCACCCGATCGGGGGGCGCCGATCGTCGCACCGGCCTTGACTCCGCCCTCCTTGCCGGGCGACGGCGCCTCGAAGGACTCGAGCGCCTCCAGGACGTCCTGCACCCGGGAGATCTCGGCGTTGATGTCCTCGCGGCGGCGCACCAGGATCTCCAGCTCGCGCTTGCCCTCCTCGACCGTGCGCCGCGCCTCGCGGATCGCCTCGGCCTTCAGCTCCTCGGCCTCCTTGATGAGGCTGGCCTTCTTCTGCTCGGCCTCCTTCAGCAGCCCCTCGGCCTTCTTGACGGCGGCGATACGCACCTTGCCCGCCTCGGAGCCGGCGTCCGAGACCAGCTCCTTGGCCTTCGCCTCCGCCTTGGCCAGCTGCTCCTCGGCGGCCCGGATGAGCGCGTCGCAGCGGTCGCCGGTGGACTTCATCGTCTCGGCGGCCTCGCGCCGGGCCCGCTCGTGCAGCTCCTCGATCTCGGTGGTGATCCGCTCGCGCAGCTCCTCCGCGCGCTCCCGGATCGCGGTGGCGTCCCGGCGGGCACCGACCAGCAGCTCGTCGGCGTCCGTGCGGGCCTTCTCCACCCGGGTGTTGCCCTCGACGGTGGCCTCGGAGACGATCCGCTCGGCCTCGCTGCGGGCCGCGCCGACCATCGTGTCGGCCTGCGACTCCGCGTCCGCGGTGGTCTTCAGCGCCTGCGCCTGCGCCTCGGCGAGGAGCTTGTCCGCCTCGGCCGTGGTCTCGGTGATCAGCGTGTCGACCTGTTCGGCCGCCTCCGAGCGCCGCTTGTTGGCGTCCTTGCGGGCCTCGTCCAGGGTCCGCTGGGCCTCTTCACGGGCGGAGTTGACGAGCCGCTCGGCCGTCTCCTCCGCGTCCGCCCTGAGCTGTTCGGCCTCCGCCCGCACCCGCTCGGCGTGCGCCCGCGCGGAGCCGACGGTCTCGGCGGCCTCGGCGCGCAGCCGCTCGGCGTCGTCGGTGGCCTCCCCGACGAGCTGCTCGGCCTTCGCCAACGCCTCCGCGCGCACCCGGTCCGCCTCGGCCAGGGCCTCGGTGCGCACCCGGTCGGCCTCCGCGACCGTCTCGTTCTGGAGCAGCTCGGCCTCGTTGCGGGCCTCGGTGATGAGGGTGTCCGCCTGCGTCGCCGCGTCCGACCGGATCCGGTTGGCGTCCTCGCGGGCGTCCGCGCGGGTGCGCGCCGCCGCCTGGTCCGCCTCGGCGAGCGTGTCCGAGGCCTCGGTGCGCACCCGCTGCGCGTAGTCGGACGCGTCCGAGCGCAGCCGCTCGGCCTCCGCCATCGCCTCCGCGACCGTACGCTCGGCCAGCGCCTTAGCGGCCTCCGACTCCTCGTTCGCCTCGCGGCGGACACGACTGGCGTCCTCGCCGGCCCGCTCCCGCTCGGCGTAGGCGTCGGAGCGGAGCCGGTCCGCCTCCTCCTCGGCCTCCCGCCTCGTACGGTCCGCCGCGTGCTCGGCGGCCGAGCGCAGCCCGGTGATCTCCTCCTGCGCCTGCTCGTGCAGCCCGGCGACGGAGTCCCGTACCTGCTGGGCGTGCTGCTCGGCGGCGGAGACCATCTCGGTGGCGCGCCGGTCCGCCTCGTCCACCAGCCGGATCGCCTCGGTCTGCGCCTCCTCGACCCGCCTGCGGGCGGAGGCCAGCAGTTCCTCGCTCTGCTCACGGGCGCGCCGGCGCTCCTCGTCGGCCTCCTCGCGGGCCGCGCCGAGGGTCTCCTCGGCCTCGCGGCGGCGCCGGGCGGCCTCCTCCTGCGCGGCGGCCAGTGTCTCGGAGGCCTCGGTGCCGAGCCGCTCGGCGGCGGCCTGTGCCTCCGCGCGCACCCGGTCCGCGGTGTCCTGGGCCTCCGCCTTGAGCCGCTCGGCCTCGGCGGCGGCCTCGGAACGCAGCCGTACGGCGACGGCCTCGCCCTCGGCGCGGGAGGCGGACGCGTCGGACGCGGCCTCGGTGCGCAGCCGTTCGGCCTCGGCCTCGGCCTGCTGCTGGAGCGTACGGATCCGTTCGGCCGACTCCGTGCGCAGCCGCTCGGCCTCCTCGGCGGCCTCGCGGCGGATCCGGACGGCTTCCTCGCGGGCGTCGGTCAGCGCCTGCTCGGCGGACGCGAGCCGCTCCTGCGCCTCCGTCTGAAGGCGGGTGAGCTCCTCGGCGGCCTCGGCGCGGCGGGCCTCGATGATCCGCTCGGTCTCCTCGCGCAGCTCGCGCGCGGCGGTCTCGGCGTCCGTCCGGACCGTCTCGACCTGCTCGTCGGCCTCGGCGCGCAGCCGGTCGGCCTCCTTGCGGGCCCGGTCCAGGGTCTCCTCGGCCTGCCGGCGCAGGCCGGTGGCCCGCTCGATGGCCTCGGTGCGGACCTTCTCGCTGTCGCCGGTCGCGGTCTGCCGCAGCTCGTCGGCGTCCGCCTTGGCCTTGGCGAGCAGCTCCTCGGCGGACCGGGCCGCCTCCTCGATCTGCGCGACCGCCTCCCGGCGGGCCTCCGCGCGGATCGATTCGCCCTCGGCGACCGCGTCGGCGCGCAGCTGCTCGGCCTCGCCGCGCAGCCGGCGGGCCTCCTCCTGCAGCTCGACCGTCTTGGCGCGGTACTCCTTCGTGTCGTCCTTCGCCGCGCCCTTGAGCTGCTCGGCGATGTCGTGCGCCTCGGCGCGCAGCCGGTCCGCCTCGGTCTCGGCCTCCGTGCGGATCCGCTCGGCCTCCTCGGCGGCGGCCTTGGTGGTGTTCCTGGCCTCCTCCGCCGCCTTGTTGAGGACGTCCTCGGCGGTCTTGGCGGCCTTGGACAGCTGGGTCGCGCTCTCCTCGGCGGTGACCGTCCGGGCCTTCTCGGCGGCCTCGGCGACGATCTTCTCGGCCTCGGCGCGGGCGTCGGCGACCAGCTGCTCGGCCTCGGACCGGGTGTTCTCGGCCTCCTTGGTGGCCTCCTCGACCAGCCGGGCGACCTGCTCCTTCGCGGTGCGGGTGCGGGCCTCGCCCGCGGCCTCGGCGCTCGCGAGTGCCTTGGCGGCGGCTTCCTTCGCCTCCGTCTGCACCTTCTCGGCCTCGGCCTGCGCCTTGCGCAGCGCCTCCTCGGCCGCCGTCATCCGCTCCTCGGCGGCCCGGCTCAGCTCGGCGGCCTGCCGGCGCGCGGCGTCCGACTCGGTGGCGGTGGTGGTGCGCAGCTGCTCGGCGTGCTCGGTGGCCTCCTGCGCCTGTGTGGAGGCGGCGTTCAGCAGGCGTTCGGCGTCGGTGCGGGCGCGGCGCAGGAGCTGCTCGGCCTCCGCGCGGGCCGCCTCGGCGTCGCTCTGCAGCCGCTCCCGGGCCTCCCGGGTCAGCCGCTCGGCCTCCGCGCGGGCGGTGGCCATCGCCTGCTCGGCCTCGGCGCGGGACTCGTCCAGCAGCCGACGGGCCTGCTGCTCCGTGCGGGCGCGCAGCTGCTCCGCCCAGGCCACGTTCTCGTTGACGTGCGACTCGACGGTGGCGCGGCGCTCGGCCAGCTCCTGGTCGAGCTGCTGGCGCCGGGTCACCGCCTCCTGGTGCAGCTCCGCCTGGAGCCGGGCGGCCTGCTCGGCATGCTCCTGCAGGATGCGCTGGGTCTGCGCGCGGGCCTGGCTCAGCTCCCGCTCGGCGTCCTGACGCAGCTGGTCGGCCTGCATCTGGGCATTACGGAGCAACTGCTCGGCCTGATAGCCGATGTCACCGCCGTCGAAGGCGGGCCGGGTCATCAGAGTGCGGCGCGCCTCGTGCAGCTTGGCGCGCAGCACCTCGACCTGGTAGCCGAGGTCCTCGGCGTGCTGGATCGCCTTCTCCCGCTCGGTCCTCAGCCGCTTCATCTCGGCCTCGAACCGAGAGAGGTGGTCGACGTCAGCCGCCGGCTCTCGCTCCTGGCTCTCGTAGCCCCGCACTGCGCGGTCCCATCCGTCCCCTGGTCAGCTTCTCCAACGAGCCTCGTCCTCCGCCGAACGGGGCCCCCGGGGAATGGTGTCAGATCAACGGCGGAGCACGGGCTGCTGCCCCGACGCTCGTCCCCCGAAACCCGGACCCCGGCATGCGATCGTCCCGGTTCGAGGGACGACCGCCCCCAACCCTACCGGCCCTTATGTACGGGAGTCAGTGCTCAGGGGACTCAACCGGGGCCGAAGTGACCAGTTCCGTGAGGACACCGTGGCAATCCTTGGGGTGCAGGAAGGTGATCCGCGACCCCATGGAGCCGCGCCGGGGCTCGTCGTAGAGCACGCGTACGCCCTTGTCCCGGATCGCTTCGGAGTCGGCGTCCACGTCCGCCGTGCCGAAGGCGATGTGGTGGACGCCCTCCCCGTTCTTGGCCAGCCACTTCCCGACCGCCGAGTCCTCGCGGGTCGGCTCCAGCAGCTGCAGGTAGGAGGCGCCGCCGTCGGAGGTCTCGTTGATCTTGAGCATGGCCTCGCGCACGCCCTGCTCCTCGTTGACCTCGGTGTGGAACACCTCGAAGCCGTACGTGGCCCGGTAGAACTCGACGGTCGCGTCGAGGTCGTGGCAGGCGATCCCGATGTGGTCGATTCGCGTCAGCATGGATTCAGTGCAGCGCTACGGCGGTGGTTACGCAACGTGCGAGCGATCACACTGACAGGCCGGTGACGGCACGGAGTGCCACTCAGTACATTCGAAGTAAACCCTCGTTCACTCCTCGGCTGTGCAGGCCGGTAAGGGGATCGCAGCTCATGCCTTCTGGAACGACCAGCTCGGTGATCGTCGCCGGCGCGCGCACGCCCATGGGACGACTCCTGGGCTCACTCAAGTCCTTCTCCGGGGCCGACCTGGGCGGCTTCGCGATCAAGGCCGCCCTCGACCGTGCGGGGATCGGCGGCGACCAGGTGCAGTACGTGATCATGGGCCAGGTGCTGCAGGCCGGCGCGGGCCAGATCCCGGCCCGCCAGGCGGCCGTCAAGGCCGGCATCCCGATGAACGTCCCCGCGCTCACCATCAACAAGGTGTGTCTGTCCGGCCTGGACGCCATCGCGCTGGCCGACCAGCTGATCCGCGCCGGCGAGTTCGACATCGTCGTGGCCGGCGGCCAGGAGTCGATGACCAACGCCCCGCACCTGCTGCCGAAGTCCCGCGAGGGCTTCAAGTACGGCGCGGTCCAGATGCTCGACGCGATGGCCTACGACGGCCTGACCGACTCTTTCGAGGGCATCGCCATGGGCGAGTCCACCGAGAAGCACAACACCCGCCTGGGCATCGCCCGTCCCGAGCAGGACGAGATCGCCGCCCTGTCCCACCAGCGGGCCGCCGCCGCGCAGAAGAACGGCCTGTTCGAGGCCGAGATCACCCCGGTGGAGATCCCGCAGCGCAAGGGCGACCCGGTGCTGTTCAGCAAGGACGAGGGCATCCGCGGCGACACCACGGCGGAGTCCCTCGGCAAGCTCCGCCCGGCCTTCTCCCGCGAGGGCACGATCACCGCCGGATCCTCCTCGCAGATCTCGGACGGTGCGGCGGCCGTGGTCGTGATGAGCAAGGCCAAGGCCGAGGAGCTGGGCCTCGACTGGCTCGCCGAGATCGGCGCGCACGGCAACGTGGCAGGCCCGGACAACTCCCTGCAGTCCCAGCCGTCCAACGCCATCCAGCACGCCCTGAAGAAGGAGGGCCTCCAGGTCTCCGACCTCGACCTCATCGAGATCAACGAGGCCTTCGCCGCCGTCGCCGTGCAGTCGATGAAGGACCTCGGCGTGTCCACCGAAAAGGTGAACGTGAACGGTGGTGCGATCGCCCTGGGTCACCCGATCGGCATGTCCGGCGCCCGGCTCGTGCTCCACTTGGCGCTCGAGCTCAAGCGTCGCGGCGGCGGTGTCGGCGCGGCGGCGCTGTGCGGTGGCGGCGGCCAGGGTGACGCGCTCATCGTGCGGGTACCGAAGGCCTGAATCCCCTGTATGTCGCTGACGGGTACGTCGCTGAAGTGAACGGAGCTGTTTGATGCAGGACGTCTCCTCTCTGGTGTCCCAGGCCAGGGAAGGCCGGCCGCGGGCCGTGGCCCGGCTGATCTCCTTGGTGGAGGGGGCGTCCCCGCAGCTCAGGGAGGTCATGGCGGCGCTGGCCCCGCTGACCGGCAACGCCTATGTGGTGGGCCTGACGGGCTCCCCGGGTGTCGGCAAGTCGACCTCCACCTCCGCGCTCGTCACGGCGTACCGCAAACAGGGCAAACGGGTCGGCGTCCTGGCTGTCGACCCGTCGTCCCCCTTCTCCGGCGGCGCCCTGCTCGGCGACCGGGTCCGCATGTCGGACCACGCCTCCGACCCCGGCGTCTACATCCGCTCCATGGCCACCCGGGGCCATCTGGGCGGCCTCGCCTGGGCGGCTCCCCAGGCGATCCGCGTCCTGGACGCGGCCGGCTGCGACGTGATCCTGGTCGAGACGGTCGGCGTCGGCCAGTCGGAGGTCGAGATCGCCTCCCAGGCGGACACCAGCGTGGTGCTGCTGGCCCCCGGCATGGGCGACGGCATCCAGGCGGCGAAGGCGGGCATCCTGGAGATCGGCGACGTGTACGTCGTCAACAAGGCGGACCGGGACGGCGCCGACGCCACCGCCCGCGAGCTGAACCACATGCTCGGCCTCGGCGAGTCCCGCGGCCCCGGCGACTGGCGCCCGCCGATCGTGAAGACGGTCGCGGCCCGCGCCGAGGGCGTCGGCGAGGTCGTCGAGGCCCTGGAGAAGCACCGCGCGTGGATGGAGGAGCGCGGCGTGCTCGCCGAGCGCCGCAGGGCGCGGGCGAGCCGCGAGGTGGAGACCATCGCCGTCACCGCACTGCGCGAACGCATCGGCGACCTGCACGGCGACCGCCGCCTCAGCGCGCTCGCGGAGCGCATCGTCGCGGGCGAACTCGACCCGTACCGGGCGGCGGACGAGCTGGTCGCGGGCCTGACGCAGAGCTGAGGAGTGCCGCTGTGCCGATCATGCCGCCAGGCTGACCGGCATGTTCCTCTTCATGGCGTAGAGCGCACACCGGACCGCGGGCCCGCACACACGGCCACCGGGTCCTTCGGTGTCCCCTCTTCCGCCTCCCGCAGAGGAACCCCGGCGCGCACGCGCGCCGCACCTTCGCCGCCGCCCTGCTCGCCAGGCTGTCGTACGGCGTCGTCCCGCTGTCCCTGTTGCTCGCCGCGACCCGGGTGTCCGGGTCGTACGCGACGAGCGCCGCCCGGGCGGGCGACAGGAAGACGCTGGGGGCGGGGCTCGCGTGAGGGGCACGGAACACCCCGCACCCTCCGCGGCTACGGACGTCCGCGCTGGCCGCGCAGATGCTCCGCGATCGGTTTGAGCGCCTTGTCCAGCTCTATCAGCGCCTCGGGCGACAGCAGATCGATGAAGTGCCGCCGCACGGACGCCACATGGTGCGGCGCCACCTTCTTCATCGTCTCCATGCCGTGCTCGGTCAGTACGGCGTACAGCCCCCGCCGGTCGGACTCGCAGTTCTCGCGGCGTACCAGGTTCGCGTTCTCCATCCGCGTGATCTGGTGCGACAGTCGGCTTTTGGACTGGAGGGTCGCGGAGGCGAGGTCGCTCATCCGCATCCGTACGTCGTCCGATTCGGACAGATTGACCAGGATCTCGTAGTCGTTCATCGTCAGGCCGAACGGCTGCAGATCTTTTTCGAGCTGGTACGTCAACAGCCTGTTGACCTCCAGGTGGGTGCGCCAGGCGCACTGCTCCGCATCGGTCAGCCAGCGCGTGGCCGTTTCGGTCTCCATGAATGAAGTCTACCTAAGAAGTTGAATGACGAACTACTCCGGGTGGTGTGACGTGCGCACGCGTTCGACGTCACACTCCGCAGACTACCGCTCACAGCCCGAAGCGACGCTGGAGGTCCCCCAGCTGTCCGGGAAGGCGCGGTGCGCCCGAGGGTTGCGGACCGTGTCCGTCCGGTGCCGCTCCGCCACCCCCGGGGACCCCTGGTTCGGACGGAACAACCCCTGTCGCCGCCTCGCCCATGAGGGTCTCCGTCGACTGCAGCAGGACCGTCCCGGCGCCCACGAACTCGAACTGGTGCTCCTCCCCGGACACCCCGCCGAGACCGGTCATCGCACGTAGTCCGCCCAGTACACCCGCCAGATACCCGTGGTCGTAGTGATGGCACGGGGACGGGCAGTCGGCCCACCCGACGAGCGCCTGCGGGTCGACCCGGACCGGAGGTTCCATGAACACCACCGGACCGTTAGATGCGGCCACAAACTTTCCGGTTCCGATAAGGGTCAGAAAACCCGGCACGATCGATTGCTTGAGCGCGAGACTTGGCTGAAAAGCGAGCAGATTGCCCGCGCGAATGGTCAAGTTCCCGTCGTCCAGGTCATAGGAGTTGACGTCGAAGGCCCGGTCGGCCAGCAGCATCTTCCCGGAGCCCGCCGCCACGACCCAGTCGCTCGCGTGCAGTGGCGAATGGAACGAGGTACGGACAAGTCGGTCGAGTCGCCCGTGCCCGATGCCGTTGAACTCGATCGCCCCGTAGTAGGCGATCATCTTCCCCTTCTGCAGGAACCACTCCCCGCTCTTGAGCTCGACGCAGAACGTGTACGTGTTCACGTTGTCGTCGGCGGGCAGCGTCATCGGGTCGTGGACCACCGGGCCGCCGGGGGTGCCGTACATGCCTCCGTGCGCGCTCACAGCTTTTCCTCCGAGGCCTGGACGTAGACCGTGCCGTTGCCGCTCAGCTCCAGCTGGAAGGCCTCGCCGGAGCCGCGGCCCACCATCTCGCGCCAGCCGAGCGCGGTGGACAGCCTGTTGCGGACCTCGCCGTGGTGGGCGACGTAGGCCTGCGGGTCGACATGGACCGGGCGCTGGGGCGTAATCGGTATCTCGAAGACGCCGCCGTGCGCCATCACGGCGACCGAACCCTGGCCCTGCAGGGTCGTGGTGAACAGGCCCTGCCCGGTGACCTGCCCCCGGACCAGGCCCATCACCCCGCCCTGGGAGCCCATGAACATCGTCCCCTGCCGGAGCGTGCCGTCGAAGGCGAGCAGGCGGTCGGCCTCCACATGCAGGGTGTCGCCGGTGAGGTGGATGACATGCACGTGGTGGCCGCCGTGCCCGAAGAAGACGGTGCCGCTGCCCTCGACGGTCATCAGCGGGGTCGCCTCGCCCGTCACCCGGCGCCCGATCATCGACATCAGCCCGCCCTGGCCGCCCTGCAGGTTCGGCGTGAAGGACACGTCCCCGCGGTAGGCGAGCATCGCGCCGCGCTGGCTGAACAGCCGCTGCCCGGGCAGCACCGTCGCCTCGACCATCTTGGAGTTGATCTCCCGGAAGGCCATGGCTACAGATCCCCCGCGATCGTGTTCCGTTCGCTCGGCTGCACGTACACCAGCCCGTCGCCCTCGAAGCGGATCTGGAAGGCCTCGCCGCCGCCCTCACCGAGGAACGTGCGGAACGTCACGCCCGACTGGAAGGACTGCCGGACGTTGCCCTGGTGGGCTATGTAGGCGCCCGGGTCGACGATCAGCGGGTACTGCGGGGCGACCCGGAGCACCACCGCCGGCCCGTCGGACATGATCGCGGCCTGCCCGTGCCCCTCGACGGTCGTCGTGAACAGCCCGTTGCCCTGCGAGGCGCCGCGCAGCCCGGTGAACGTCGTGCCCGTGCGCAGCCCCGCGTCGGTCGCGAGCAGGTTGCTCGACTCCACGTAGAGCTTCTCCCCCCGGAGGGCGACCAGGTTGATCTCCGAGGCCCGGTCCGCGAACCAGCACGTGCCGTGCCCTTTCACCTCCATCACCGTCATCTGCTCGCCGGTGAGCCGCCGCGTCACCATGCCGCGCAGCCCTTCCCCGCCACCGCTCAGCTTCTTGAAGCTCATCTGCCCGTCGTACGCGACCATCGAGCCGTTCTTCGCCTTCACGGCGTCCCCGGTCATGTCGACGGCGAGCACCTTGCTTCTCTGCAGTCGGAACATCGCCACGCAGTGAAAGTAGCGGCGGCCCGGGCGGACGGAACAGGGCCTGTGGGTGGATACCGACCCTGAGCGCACCCCTACGGGCGTCGTTTGCCACAATGGCGGGACGTTTGTGCTTCCGTTCACAAGGCGGATCACGAAGCGATCGCGCCGTCAGCGACTCTCCCACCGAAGGTGACCCGTGGACCTCAAGACAGCCTCCGCCATCCGCCGCCTCCGACTGATCTCCGTACCGGAGGGCATTTCCTGGATCATCCTCGCGACCTGCACCGTCATCAAGTACACGGTCGACAGCGGCTTCGACGTGGCGCCGGTGCTGGGCCCGATCCACGGCGTGCTGTTCGTGCTCTACGTGATCTTCTGGGCGGACGCCTGGAACCGCACCAGGTGGGCCAAGGGCAAGGCGGCCCTCTACTTCGCGTACTCGGTCGTCCCCGGCGGCGGCTTCATCATCGAGCGCGCGCTGCGCCGCGAGGCCGAGGACGCCGTCATCGCCGCCCGTGCCCGCAAGGAAGGGATCGTGAACGCATGATCGTCGCCTTCTCCGTGACGCCGCTCGGTGTCGGCGAAGACGTGGGGGAGTACGTCGCCGACGCCGTCCGCGTGGTCCGCGACTCGGGCCTGCCCAACCGCACCGACGCGATGTTCACCTCCGTCGAGGGTGAGTGGGACGAGGTCATGGACGTCGTCAAGCGGGCGGTCGCTGTCGTTCAGGAGCGGGCGCCGCGCGTCTCGCTGGTCCTCAAGGCCGACGTCCGTCCCGGGGTGACCGACGGTCTCACCTCCAAGGTGGAGACGGTCGAGCGGCATCTGGCATAGGTCCGGGCCAGGTCCGAACGAGACCCCCTAGCCGCCTCGACCGGTGTGGGCCAGCGCCACCCCGAGGGGTGTCCGCTCGTACAGCACCTGGTGGCCGTAGCGGCGTGCCGTCAGCAGGCCCGCGTCGCGCAGCACCGTCAGGTGGGACGACACCGACGACGCGGCCAGCCCCAGCCGGTGCGCCAGCGCTGAGGTGGTCGCCGGTTCGTCCAGCGCGGACAGGACCGCGGCCCTGTTGCGGCCCAGCAGCCGTACCAGCGCATCCGCCGTTCCGGCGCCCGGCTCGGCCCACAGGCCGGCGATGCCGCGCGCCGGATAGACCACGGTGGGCTGCCATGGTGCTTCGAAACCGGTGACGACGTCGGGCCACGAGAACACGCTCGGCATCAGGACCAGGCCCTGGCCGTCGAGGTCGCGGGTGTGCTCGGTGTGCAGCGCGAGGGTCAGCGTACGGCCGTCCCAGGACAGCCGGCTGTCCAGCTCCGGCAGCAGCGTGCCGAGCCCCACCTCGGCCAGCCGCCGCGAGTGGAAGGCCACGTCCGCCTCCAGCAGCGCCCGCAGCCGGGGCCAGTCCGGCGCGATCAGGGCCCGCCAGGCCTCCTCCATGGCGTCCGCCAGCTCCTGGATCATCCGGGCCGGGTCCGCGAGCCAGGCCCGGCCCCGGGGCGACTGGAGCCCGCCCGGGGTGCAGGCCAGCGAGTGGGCGGTGTCCTCGCGGGCCGCTTCCGGGTCGGACGCCCGGACGGCCGCGATCTCCTCCTCGAACGTGGCGGCCGGTCCGAGGGGGGGTGCGCCGAGCCAGTCCGGTGAGTGGCCGCGCCGGGGCATCAGCAGCCACAGCCCGGCCAGGTCGAGTCCGGCCGCCGCGTCCCTGATCCGGCGCAGCCACGGGGCCTGGTACGCGTGCCGGTCGGGCCGGTTGAGGGTGCGCACCGCCTCCTGGGTCTCCCACAGCGGGGAGAGCGCGAACCGGCAGCGCAGGAAGTCGTCGTCGCCGAAGTGCAGACGGGAGGGCACGGGCCACCTCCAGGGAAGATTCGGCTGGAACCGAAACTCTACGGCTGCCGGCCCCTCTCCAGGCACGCTCCCGGCATGTCCGCACCACCGCAGGCCGCCCCGGCGCCCGCCGGCTACGGCCGTGTCTTCGCCGTGCCCGAGTTCCGGGCCGTCTTCGCCGCCCATGTGCTGTCCATGCTCGGCGTGATCGTCAGCGAGATCGCGCTGTCCGTCCTCGTCTACGACCTCACCCGCTCGCCCCTGCTCAGCGCGCTCACCTTCGCGCTGGGCTTCCTGCCGTACGCCGTCGGCGGCACCCTGCTCGCACCCGTCGCCGACCGCTTCCCGGCCCGCCGCGTACTCGTCACCTGCGACCTGGTGTGCGCCGGCTGCGTGACCCTGATGACCGCCCCGGGCACCGGCCTCGGCCTGCTCCTCGCGCTGCGCTGCGCGCTGGCCGTCGTCTCGCCGGTGTTCTCCGGCACCCGCATGGCCACGCTCGCCGACGTCCTCGGCGACGGCGACCTGTTCGTGCTCGGCCGTTCCCTGCTGCGGATCGTCGCCCAGAGCGCCCTGCTCGCCGGCTACGGCCTCGGCGGTCTGCTGCTCACCGCCGTCAGCCCGCGCCGTGCCCTGCTGATCACCGTCGGCACGTTCCTCGCCTCCGCCCTGCTGCTGCGCTACGGCACCCGGCACCGCCCCGCCCGCACGAACCGGCGCACGGACACGCCGCCGGGGACGCGCCGGCTGTTCGCCGACCGCCGGGTGCGCGTCCTGCTGCTCCTGTCCTGGATCCCGGCGGCGTTCTCGGTCGTCCCCGAGGCGCTTGCGGCGCCGTACGCGGACGAGCTGGGCAGCGGCTCCACGGGCCTCGGGCTGCTGATGTGCGCCCTGCCCGTCGGCACGGTGGCCGGCGAGCTGTTCGCCGGGGCCAGGCTCGGACCCGTGGCCCGCGAACGCGTCGCGCTCCCCCTCCTGTGTCTGACCCTGTTGCCGTACGTCGGCTACGCCCTGCGTCCCGGGCTGGCCGCCTCGCTGCTGCTCCTGCTGCTGTCCGGGGCCGGCTCGGCGTACACGCTGGGTCTGGACCAGTGGTTCGTCCGGGCCGTACCGCAGGAGCTGCGCGGGCGGGCCATGACCGTGCTGAGCGCCGGGCTGATGACCGTCCAGGGTGTCGGCATGGCGCTGGCCGGGGTGGCGGCGCAGGTGGCGGGCGTGCGGACGGCGGTGGCGGGGGCCGGTGCGGCGGGCGTCCTGTGCTGCTGCGGGCTGGCCGTGACGGCCCGGGCGACCGAAAGCCGAGACGGGGCTGCCCGGCATATGACCGGCCGGTAGGGTCTGATGACGTGCCGAAGCCTCTCAGCCTCCCCTTCGACCCCATCGCCCGTGCCGACGAGCTCTGGAAGCAGCGCTGGGGAAACGTGCCGTCCATGGCCGCGATCACCTCGATCATGCGGGCCCAGCAGATCCTGCTCGCCGAGGTGGACGCGGTGGTCAAGCCGTACGGACTGACGTTCGCGCGGTACGAGGCGCTGGTGCTGCTCACCTTCTCCAAGGCCGGTGAGCTGCCCATGTCCAAGATCGGCGAGCGGCTGATGGTGCATCCGACGTCGGTCACGAACACCGTCGACCGGCTGGTGAAGTCCGGGCTGGTCGCCAAGCGGCCCAATCCCAACGACGGGCGCGGCACCCTCGCCGTCATCACCGACAAGGGCCGGGAGGTGGTCGACGCGGCCACCCGCGACCTGATGGCGATGGACTTCGGCCTCGGGGTGTACGACGCGGAGGAGTGCGCGGAGATCTTCGCGCTGCTCCGCCCGCTGCGGATCGCGGCACACGACTTCGACGAGGAGTGACCCCGGGCAAGATCTCCCGGAACGGGTGGTTACGCTCGACTCCATGAAGAAGAGCGTGCTGACCCGCTACCGCGTCATGGCCTATGTCACCGGTGTGCTGCTGGTCCTGCTGACCCTGGGCGTGATCGCCAAGTACGGGCTGCACATCGACGGTGCCGACAAGTTCACCACCTTCGTCGGCATCGCCCACGGCTGGCTGTACGTCGTCTACCTGATCTTCGCGTTCGACCTGGGGTCGAAGGCGAAGTGGCCCGTCGCCAAGCAGCTGTGGGTGCTGCTCGCCGGGACCATCCCCACCGCCGCCTTCTTCGTCGAGCGGAAGGTCAGCCGCGAGCTGGACGCCCGGGTCGCCGGCCAGGCCCCGGCCGTCGCCAAGGCCTGAGACCCCCCGCGGGAACCGGGCTCCACCGCCGTACGAGCGTCGTGCGGCGGTCAGCCATCGACATTTACTAGGACGTCCAAGTAAATTCGAAGGCATGGACGCTGACGCCATCGAGGAGGGCCGCCGACGCTGGCAGGCCCGCTATGACGCCGCGCGCAAGCGCGACGCTGACTTCACCACACTCTCCGGTGACCCCGTGGAGCCGGTGTACGGGCCCCGACCGGGTGACACGTACGAGGGATTCGAGCGGATCGGCTGGCCCGGGGAGTACCCCTTCACACGCGGCCTCCATCCGACCGGCTACCGCGGGCGTACCTGGACGATCCGGCAGTTCGCCGGGTTCGGCAACGCCGAGCAGACCAACGAGCGGTACAAGATGATCCTCGCCGCCGGCGGCGGGGGTCTGTCCGTCGCCTTCGACATGCCCACGCTGATGGGCCGCGACTCCGACGACCCGCGCTCGCTGGGCGAGGTCGGGCACTGCGGTGTCGCCATCGACTCGGCCGCCGACATGGAGGTCCTGTTCAAGGACATCCCGCTCGGTGACGTGACGACGTCCATGACCATCAGCGGTCCGGCCGTGCCCGTCTTCTGCATGTACGTGGTCGCCGCCGAGCGGCAGGGCGTGGATCCGTCGGTCCTCAACGGCACGCTCCAGACCGACATCTTCAAGGAGTACATCGCGCAGAAGGAATGGCTCTTCCAGCCCGAGCCCCATCTGCGCCTCATCGGCGACCTGATGGAGCACTGCGCCGCCGGCATCCCCGCCTACAAGCCGCTGTCCGTCTCCGGCTACCACATCCGCGAGGCGGGCTCGACGGCCGCACAGGAGCTGGCGTACACGCTGGCCGACGGCTTCGGGTACGTGGAGCTGGGGCTCAGCCGTGGGCTGGACGTGGATGTGTTCGCGCCCGGACTGTCCTTCTTCTTCGACGCGCACGTGGACTTCTTCGAGGAGATCGCCAAGTTCCGGGCGGCGCGCCGCATCTGGGCGCGCTGGATGCGGGACGTGTACGGAGCGAAGAGCGAGAAGGCGCAGTGGCTGCGGTTCCACACGCAGACCGCCGGGGTCTCGCTGACCGCGCAGCAGCCGTACAACAACGTGGTCCGTACGGCCGTGGAGGCGCTGGCCGCCGTGCTCGGCGGGACCAACTCGCTGCACACCAACGCGCTCGACGAGACCCTCGCGCTGCCCTCCGAGCAGGCGGCGGAGATCGCGCTGCGCACCCAGCAGGTGCTGATGGAGGAGACCGGGGTCGCCAACGTGGCCGACCCGCTGGGCGGTGCGTGGTACGTCGAGCAGCTGACGGACCGGATCGAGGCCGACGCGGAGAAGATCTTCGAGCAGATCAGGGAGCGGGGCCTTCGGGCGCACCCGGACGGGCGGCACCCGATCGGGCCGGTCACCTCCGGGATCCTGCGCGGGATCGAGGACGGCTGGTTCACCGGCGAGATCGCCGAGTCCGCCTTCCGGTACCAGCAGGCGCTGGAGAAGGGGGACAAGAGGGTCGTCGGCGTCAACGTGCACACCGGGTCCGTCACCGGGGACCTGGAGATCCTGCGGGTCAGCCATGAGGTGGAGCGGGAGCAGGTCCGCGTGCTGCGGGAGCGGAAGGGGGCGCGGGACGAGTCCGCGGTGCGCCGCGCCCTCGGCGGGATGCTGGATGCCGCCCGGTCCGGGGCCAACATGATCGAGCCGATGCTGGACGCCGTACGGGCCGAGGCGACGCTGGGCGAGATCTGCGGAGTGCTGCGGGACGAGTGGGGGGTGTACACGGAGCCCGCCGGTTTCTAGGCGCCGCTCGCTCGTGTGGGCGTACCGGGGGGCTTTGCCCCCTGGGCCGCCGGGCCCGTGTCCGGCTGAGAAGCCAGGCCCAGCAGCAGTACCCGGGTGAAGCTGCGCACCCACTCCTCGTCCGCCGGCTTGCCGCTCACCAGGGTGCGGTGGACCACCGCTCCCGCGACCATGTCGAAGATCAGGTCGACCGTGCGGGCGGACTCCTCCGGATCGGGTTCCGGGGGGAGTTCGCCCCGCTGCTGGGCCCGCGCGCGGCCCTCCAGAACCAGCCGCATCTGGCGCTCCACGATGGAGGCGCGGATGCGCTCGCGCAGGGCGTCGTCGCGGGTCGACTCGGCGACCACCGCCATCAGGCCGCTCTTCGCCTCCGGGCGGGCCAGGATCGCCGCGAACTGCAGGACCACGCCCTCGATGTCGGCTGTGAGGCTGCCGCGGTCGGGAAGTTCCAGTTCGTCGAACAGCTCCGCCACGGCGTCGCACACCAGCTCCGGCTTGCCGGCCCAGCGGCGGTACAGCGTCGTCTTCGCCACGCCGGCGCGCGTCGCCACGTCTCCCAGGGTGAGCTTGGACCAGCCCAGTTCCACGAGAGCCTGCCTGGTCGCGGCCAGGATCGCGGTGTCCGCGGCGGCGCTGCGCGGACGGCCGGTGCGGCTGGCGGGAGTGCGGCTCTGCATCCCTCGACCATAACCGGCGGGAACTGTGCGGTCGTGAGGGAGATCACCGGGGGGTGGTGTCGCGCGGGGGTCGCATGGCATTACGCTACGACTCGTAGCGAAAGCTCGTGAGGGACGTACACGAGCGACGACCACGGGGCGCGGGTGGGGACCCGGCGCCCGTCGCACACCGCTTTTTTCGTTCCGACGCGGTAACGGGGGAGGATAGACGCATGCAGCCACGGAACATGTCCATGAGCGGCGTCGTCGACCTCGCCGCTGTGAAGGCGGCCCAGGAGGCCAAGGCCAAGGCCGAGCAGACGCGCGCCGAGGCCGCCCGGCAGGGCGGCACGGGGGCCGTCTCCCCGGCCGATCTCGTCATCGACGTCGATGAGGCGGGCTTCGAGAGGGAGGTCCTCCAGCGCTCCGCCGAGGTGCCCGTCGTCATCGACTTCTGGGCCGAGTGGTGCCAGCCCTGCAAGCAGCTGAGCCCGGTCCTGGAGCGGCTGGCCGTCGAGTACGACGGGCGCTTCCTCCTCGCCAAGATCGACGTCGACGCCAACCAGATGCTGATGCAGCAGTTCGGGGTGCAGGGCATCCCGGCCGTGTTCGCCGTCGTGGCCGGACAGGCGCTGCCGCTGTTCCAGGGGGCGGCCGACGAGCAGCAGATCCGGCAGACCCTGGACCAGCTGGTGCAGGTCGCCGAGCAGCGGTTCGGTATCACCGGTCTGAGCGTGGACCCGGACGCGCAGCCGGGCGGCGGCGCGCCCGTCGAGCGGACGGGTCCGTACGACGCCGCGCTGAACGCCGCCGCCGACGCCCTGGACGCCGGTGACCTGGCCGGTGCCGTCCAGGCCTACAAGAACGTGCTGGCCGACGACCCGGCCCACCCCGAGGCCAAACTGGGCCTCGCGCAGGCCGAGTTGCTGCAGCGGGTGCAGGGCTTCGACCCGCAGAAGGTCCGCCGGGAGGCCGCCGAGAAGCCGAAGGACGTCGACGCGCAGATCGCCGCCGCCGACCTGGACCTGGTGGGCGGGCATGTCGAGGACGCCTTCGGCCGGCTGATCGAGACCGTGCAGCGCACCGCCGGTGACGACCGGGACGCGGTACGACGCCGGCTGCTGGAGCTGTTCGAGGTCGTGGGACCCGAGGACCCGCGTGTGGTCGGCGCGCGCAGAGCGCTCGCGCGCGCCCTGTTCTGACCAGTCGCTAAACGCCACGGCTTGTGGTGCCGGGGTGAAAGATTTGCCGACGAGGCGTCAGGGAGCGTGCGCTTTACCAAATCTTGGTAATTGCGCAAACTGTTACTCGGAGTAAGTCGAGGCCGTTGGTCTGTCTGGTTTCGTCCAGGGATCAACGGCTTTGCTCTGCCCCTGGATACCACCGAGCGTGGCATTCCGAGATCGGTCGGTCGTCCTCCGGTTATCCGGCCGTTACTAGCCAGTAACGAACCCCCTTGTGCCCGGCGCGAGAATGCACCACGATCGGCGACGCTCGGTCCATTTCCGCACCCCGGCATCCGGTCGGGTCACGGGAGAATCTGGGTCCCCACCGAGCAGAGCCGGCGGCAGTGGCGCCGGGTCTAGGGCAGGGGGGTCTTCGCCGTCCGGCGAAGCCTGTCCAGCAGGGTTGTGCGTGATGCGTGTCAGGCGCGACCAGTGGTTGTCGCTCGGGGGTGATCGCCGGTGATCGGTGCGCGGTTCGCGCCTCCGAGTACGGGCGCTCTCCTTCCCGAGGACGTAGCACTTCTCCCATCCCTGCCCGGCTGAGCCGCCGACTCGCGGCGAGTCCGGGCCAGGAGATGTACGTCCGAGAAGGAGGAAATATGGAGTCCCAGGTGCGTGGCGGGACCAGATGGAAGCGGTTCGCTGTGGTCATGGTGCCCAGCGTTGCCGCCACGGCGTGCATAGGTGTCGCCCTCGCGCAGGGTGCTCTGGCCGCCTCGTTCAGCGTGTCGGGCCAGCAGTTCAAGGTGACGGCCGACAGCCTGCACGGTGAGGGTTTCGCCCAGTACGGCGCGATCGACAGCGGCTACACGCTCGACGGGAAGAAGACGGCCCACCCCGTCGCCGTCTCGTCGTTCCAAGACGCCTCGATCACGAACATGTGCCAGTCCGTGGTCACCCCGGATGTGCCGTTCTTCGGTTCGGTCACCCTCCGTCTGGAGGCCGGCGGCAAGGGCCACGACGCGGTTCAGGCCCACAACCTCTACATCGACGTCGATGACCTGAGCGCCGACGCGACGTTCAACAACATCGACATCGGTGTGGCCGCCGGTGACACGGCCAAGGCCAAGGGTGGCAAGGGCCCGGGCATGAAGGGCGGCGGCGAGGCCGCCAACCCGTTCGGCTTCGCCCAGCAGGCCGAATCGGCCGACCTGACCAACGTGCGCCAGACGGCGTGGGCGACCACCGCCGGCACGTTCAAGCTCAGCGGTCTCCACATGTCGCTGCACAAGGGCGACGGCAAGGGAATCGAGTGCTACTAGGCGCTCGGTGACGGGCGGGGGAGCCAACGGCACCCCCGCCCGTTCCGCCAACGGCCGCGTATCCACACGCGTCACACATCACCACCACAGCAACGCCGCACCAGGGAGCTGTTTCCATGAGCGCCGAGACCCCTGCCGCCGTACCCGGCCAGTTCACCCGCCGGAGGCTGCAGTTCCGCGCCTGGCGGGGCAACCGTCCGTTCTGGGCCGGACTGTTCGTCGTGCTCGGCGGCTTTCTCATCCTGTACTTTCCGTACGCACACCTGCAGCTGGGCCACCTCACGATGACGATGGGGACGCCCGGCGGCTCCAGTTCCCTGATCATCGGTGCGCTGCTGATCGTCCTCGGCATCACCCTCTGGTTCCAGCGGCACATCCGGGTCTTCGCGGGTGTCGCGGCGATTCTGCTGGCGCTGGTGTCCATCCCGCTGTCCAACATCGGCGGCTTCATCGTCGGCTTCCTGTTCTCGCTGATCGGCGGGGCGATGGCCGTGGCCTGGGGCCCGGGCGCGCCTCCGCGGCCGGAGCCGCCGGCCGAGGCGGCGCCGGGCGAGGGCGGGGACCCGCAGACCGCGCCGCTGCCCGAGCAGCGCACGGACGGGCTGGGTGATGTCCCCTACCAGGGCTTCACCGCGCCTGGGGAGAACGACCTGTCAGGAACGAGCCCGGCCAACGGGGCGAACGGGAGGCACAGTGCCGGCTGACGAGGTGACCCGCGGGACCGATGTGGACGGGTCCCGCGCGAGAACCGGGCCCCGCCACGCGGCACCCAGAAAGCCGCTGTTCACCAGGTTCCACATGCCGGCCGGCAAGGCGATCGCCTCCGTGGCGATGCCGACGGCGGTGCTGATGGGCATGGGCTTCACGTCCTCGCTCGCCCTTGCCGCCGGCAGCGGCAACAGCCCGTCCCCGTCGACGACGTCCAAGAGCCTGACGGCCGACGAGTACAAGGACTGCGTCAAGGCGCTGGGCAACTCCAAGGACGCCTCGTCGTCGCCCTCGCCCTCCGCCTCGGAGAGCACGTCCGGCGACAAGGCCACCCCGTCGCCCTCGGCGAGCGCCGGCGCCAAGGACTCGAAGAGCACGCAGTCCGGTGACTCGGGCGCGTCCTCTTCGCCGGATTCAGGTTCCGGCGACAAGACCACGCCCAAGCCGACCGCGACATCCGGCTCCTCCGGCTCGGACTCGGGCTCCGGCTCGTCGTCCTCCGGCGCTGACACGCCCACGCCCACCCCGTCGGCCTCCAAGAGCGGCGGCGGTCTGCTGGACACCATCGGCGACACGCTCGGCGGCATCCTCACCGGAGGCAAGGACTCCGGCAGCTCGTCCGCGAGCCCGACGCCGTCCGCGACCCCGTCGGCGAGCGCGTCCGCGGACCCGTCCGCGTCGGATGCTGCCAAGCCGGACTCGTCGTCGTCCGGTGCCAAGGTCTCCGACACCGTCGGTGACACCGTCTCCAAGGCCACCAAGACGGTCGGGGACACGGTGAAGAAGACCACCGACACGGTCTCCAAGACGGCCGGGGACGCCACCGGGACGGTCAAGGACGCGGCCGGGTCGGCCACGCCGAGCCCGTCGGCGAGCGACTCCGCCTCGGCGGAGAACTGCCCGAAGGCCACGGACGACGTCAGCGGCGTCGACAACAAGGTGCCGGTGGCCGACGACCCCTGGTACCTGGACGCCAGCTCGCTGCTGCTCAAGGGTGCCGACTACCAGGGCATCGTCGAGGTGAAGACGGCGTCCGGCACCACCAAGAAGGTGCTGAAGTACGTCATCTCCGGGGGCACCGACATCGGCGACCTGCACCAGACGGTGAAGGACAAGGAGTCCGGCAAGACCTACCACGTGCAGGCGGCCAAGGGTTCGACGTCCACCATCCGCGGCGGCGACACCGTGATGTACACCGAGAGCATCTCGGGCAACCTCTTCGGCCTGATCCCGATGAAGTTCACGCCCGACAGCCCGCCCCCGCTGAACCTTCCGCTGATCTACTTCACCAACGTGAAGGTGGTCCAGGCCGCCCAGTTCGGCGGCAACCTGCACGTGCCCGGCATGCATGTGTACACGACCGACTGACCGGTCCTTCAAGCCCGTTCGGGAGCCGCACACAGCTGAGGGCGCCCCCTGTTCCCAGGGGGCGCCCTCAGCGCCGTACAAGGCCCTTGCGGGCCCGTCAGTTGCCCTGCGTGCCCAGGTGGTGGACGCGGAGCATGTTGGTGGTGCCGGGGACGCCGGGGGGCGAGCCGGCGGTGATGATGACCGTGTCACCCGCGTCGAAGCGGCCCAGCCTTGCGATCTCCTGGTCCACCAGGTCGACCATCTCGTCGGTGGTGTTCACGAACGGCACGATGTGCGACTCCACGCCCCAGCTCAGGGTGAGCTGGTTGCGGGTGGCCTCGTCCGTGGTGAAGGCGATGATGGGCTGGGTCGCGCGGTAGCGGGACAGACGGCGCGCGGTGTCACCGGACTGGGTGAAGGCGATCAGGCCCCGGCCGCCGAGGAAGTCGGCGATCTCGCAGGCCGCGCGGGCCACCGAGCCGCCCTGGGTACGCGGCTTCTTGCCCGGCACCAGCGGCTGCAGGCCCTTGGAGAGCAGCTCCTGCTCGGCCGCGGCGACGATCTTCGACATGGTCTTGACCGTCTCGACCGGATAGGCGCCCACCGACGACTCGGCGCTCAGCATGACCGCGTCGGCGCCGTCCAGGATCGCGTTGGCCACGTCGGAGGCCTCGGCGCGGGTCGGGCGGGAGTTGGTGATCATCGACTCCATCATCTGGGTCGCGACGATCACCGGCTTGGCGTTGCGCCGGCACAGCTCGATCAGGCGCTTCTGCACCATGGGGACCTTCTCGAGCGGGTACTCGACGGCGAGGTCACCGCGGGCCACCATCACGGCGTCGAACGCCGCGACGACGTCCTCCATGTTCTGCACCGCCTGCGGCTTCTCCACCTTGGCGATGACCGGGACCCGGCGGCCCTCCTCGTCCATGACGCGGTGCACGTCCTGGACGTCCTTGGCGTCCCGGACGAAGGACAGGGCGACCATGTCGCAGCCCATGCGGAGGGCGAAGCGCAGGTCCTCGACGTCCTTCTCGCTCAGCGCGGGCACGTTGACGGCCGCGCCGGGCAGGTTGATGCCCTTGTGGTCGGAGACGACACCGCCCTCGATGACGATCGTCTTGACCCGGGGGCCCTCGACGTCCAGCACCTTCAGCTCGACGTTGCCGTCGTTGATCAGGACCTGGTCGCCGCGCGAGACGTCGCCCGGCAGCCCCTTGTACGTCGTACCGCAGACGTGCTTGTCGCCCGGCACGTCCTCGGTCGTGATGACGAACTCGTCACCGCGCTCGAGTTCGACCGGACCCTCGGCGAAGGTCTCCAGGCGGATCTTCGGGCCCTGCAGGTCGGCGAGGACGCCGATGGGCCGGCCGGTCTCCTTGGACGCGGCGCGGACGCGGTCGTACCGCGCCTGGTGCTCGGCGTGGGAGCCGTGGCTGAAGTTGAACCGGGCCACGTTCATGCCCGCCTCGATCATGGCGACGAGCATCTCGTGGGAGTCGACCGCGGGGCCGAGAGTACAGACGATTTTCGAACGGCGCATGGGGCGATCCTATCGGTTTGTTTCGCAACGGAATATTCCGTCTGGCGGAAGATACAAATGAGTGCCGCACCGCTCAGGTGCTGCTATTCAGTTGTTCATTCCGACCAGTGCGTAGGTCTGCGTCGCGATCTCCAGTTCTTCATCCGTCGGCACCACGGCGACCGCCACCCGCGCACCCTTCGGCGAGACGAGCCTCGCCCGGTCCGCTCGCACGGCGTTCAGCTCCCGGTCGACCGCCAGGCCCAGCCCCTCCAGGCCCGTGATCGCCGCCTCCCGCACGGGCGCCGCGTTCTCGCCGACCCCGGCCGTGAACGCGACCGCGTCCACCGTCCCGAGTACGGCGTAATAGGCGCCGATGTACTTCTTGAGCCGGTGAATGTAAATGTCGAACGCGAGAGCGGCCTCTTCGTCGCCCTCGTCGATACGGCGGCGGATCTCCCGCATGTCGTTGTCCCCGCACAGGCCGAAGAGACCACTCCTCTTGTTGAGAAGAGTGTCGATCTCGTCCATGGACATTCCGCCAACCCGGGTCAAATGGAAGATGACGGCCGGATCCAGATCACCGGATCGCGTACCCATCACCAGCCCCTCCAAAGGCGTGAGTCCCATGGAGGTGTCCACGCACCGGCCCCGCCGCACCGCCGACGCCGAGGCGCCGTTGCCCAGGTGCAGCACGATGACGTTGACCTCGGACGGGTCCTTGCCCAGCAGCCGCGCCGTCTCCCGCGCGACGTACGCGTGCGAGGTGCCGTGGAAGCCGTAGCGGCGGATGCGGTACCGGTCGGCGATCTTCGGGTCGATCGCGTAGCGCGCCGCCGACTCCGGCATCGTCGTGTGGAACGCGGTGTCGAAGACGGCGACCTGGGGCAGGTCGGGGCGCAGCGCCCGGGCGGTGCGGATGCCGGTGAGGTTGGCCGGGTTGTGCAGCGGGGCGACCGGGATCAGCCGCTCGATCTCGGCGAGCACCTCGTCGTCGATGACGGTCGGCTCGGTGAAGAACATCCCGCCGTGCACCACCCGGTGCCCGATCGCGGCCAGTTCCGGCGAGTCCAGGCCCAGGCCGTCCCGGTTCAGCTCCTCGGCGACCGCCTTGAGGGCGGCGTCGTGGTCGGCTATCGGCCCGCTGTGCTCACGGGTGTCGCCGGAGGTGAGGCAGGTGTGCTTGAGCCGGGAGGTCTGCTCGCCGATGCGCTCCACCAGTCCGACGGCGAGCCGGCTCCGGTCGCTCATGTCGAGCAACTGGTACTTCACGGACGAGGAGCCGGAGTTGAGGACGAGGACACGGGTCGCGGTCACGGTGCTGGAATGCTCTCTGCTCGGTTGGCGGGCGTCTGGGCCTGGATCGCCGTGATGGCGACGGTGTTGACGATGTCCTGGACGAGGGCGCCCCGGGACAGGTCGTTGACCGGCTTGCGCAGACCCTGCAGGACCGGTCCGACGGCGATCGCGCCGGCCGAACGCTGCACGGCCTTGTAGGTGTTGTTACCGGTGTTGAGGTCCGGGAAGATCAGGACCGTCGCCTGCCCGGCGACATCGGAGTCGGGCAGCTTGGTCGCGGCGACGGACGGCTCCACGGCCGCGTCGTACTGAATCGGCCCCTCGATCTTCAGGTCCGGCCGGCGCGAGCGGGCCAGCTCGGTCGCCTCGCGCACCTTGTCGACGTCGGCGCCCGAGCCGGACGTACCGGTGGAGTACGACAGCATCGCGATCCTGGGCTCCACGCCGAACCGCGCGGCCGTGCCGGCCGACTGGACGGCGATGTCCGCGAGCGCCTGCGCGTTCGGGTCCGGGTTGACCGCGCAGTCGCCGTAGACCAGCACCTTGTCGGCCAGGCACATGAAGAACACGGACGAGACGATCGAGGAGTCCGGCCTGGTCTTGATGATCTCGAAGGCGGGCCGGATGGTGGCCGCCGTGGAGTGCACCGAGCCGGACACCATGCCGTCGGCCAGGCCCTCCTGGACCATCAGCGTGCCGAAGTAGTTCACGTCGGAGACGACGTCGTAGGCCAGCTCGACCGTGACGCCCTTGTGGGCGCGCAGCGCCGCGTACTGCTCGGCGAAGGCGTCGCGCAGTTCGCTGGTGGCCGGGTCGATCAGCTGGGTGTCGCCGAGGTCGATGCCGAGGTCGGCGGCCTTCTTGCGGATCTGGTCGACCGGGCCGAGCAGGGTCAGGTCGCACACGCCCCGGCGCAGCAGCACCTCGGCCGCCTGCAGCACCCGCTCCTCGGTGCCCTCCGGCAGCACGACCCGCCGCTTGTCGGAGCGGGCCTGCTCCAGCAGCTTGTGCTCGAACATCATCGGGGTGACCCGGTCGCTGCTCGGCGCCGAGACCCGGCGAGCCAGGTCGGCGGTGTCGGCGTACCGCTCGAACAGGCCGAGCGCGGTCTCCGCCTTGCGCGGGGTGGCCGCGCCCAGCTTGCCCTCCAGCGAGAACAGCTGCTCGGCGGTGGGGAAGCTGTTGCCGCTCACGGACAGCACGGGGGTGCCGGGGGCGAGGCGGGCGGCGAGGGTGAGGATCTCGTCGCGCGGTACCTCGTTCAGGGTGAGCAGTACGCCGGCTATCGGCGGGGTGCCGGCGCTGTGCGCGGCCAGCGAGCCGACGACCAGGTCGGCGCGGTCGCCCGGGGTCACCACCAGACAGCCCGGCGTCAGGGCACCGAGGAGGTTGGGCAGCATGGCGCCGCCGAAGACGAAGTCCAGCGCGTCGCGGGCGAGCCCGGAGTCGTCGCCGAGCAGCACCTTCGCGTCGAGGGCGTGGGCGATCTGGGAGACGGTCGGCGCGGACAGCGCGGGCTCGTCGGGGACGACGTAGCAGGGGACCGGGAGCCGGGTGGCGAGCCGCTCGGCGATCTCGTCGCGGTCCTCGCGGGCCACCCGGTTGGTGACCATCGCCAGTACGTCGCAGCCGAGGCCGTCGTAGGCGCGGTAGGCGTTGCGGGTCTCGGCCAGCACCGACTCGGCCGGCTGCTTGCGGCCGCCGACGACCGGGATCACGGAGGCGCCGAACTCGTTGGCCAGGCGGGCGTTCAGGGACAGCTCGTCCGGGAGCTGGGTGTCGGCGAAGTCGGTGCCGAGGACGAGGACGACGTCGTAGTCGCGGGCCACCAGGTGGAAGCGGTCGACCAGCGCCGAGACCAGTTCGTCGGTGCCCTGCTCGGCCTGGAGCGCGGAGGCCTCGTGGTAGTCCATGCCGTAGACGGTCGCCGGGTCCTGCGAGAGGCGGTACCGCGACCGCAGCAGCTCGAACAGCCGGTCCGGGCCGTCGTGCACGAGCGGACGGAAGACGCCCACCCGGTCGACCTGCCGGGTCAGGAGCTCCATGACTCCCAGCTCCACGACCTGGCGGCCGTCACCGCGGTCGATCCCGGTCACGTACACGCTGCGCGTCACGTGTCCACTCCGTTCCTCATCATCGTCGGCACAAAAATCATCGTCGGCATAAAAATCGCCCACCAAGGTGAGCAGAACCCTCTTGACAATACCCCTGGTCCCGGATAAGGCGCCCGTCAAGTGGCTCACCGCCCCGGTGGACGTGGAACAATCGACAGTGGCTCACCGGCACCGACAGCGAGCAGGAGACACAGCACGATGCGCATCGGAGTTCTCACCGCAGGCGGCGACTGCCCCGGCCTGAACGCCGTGATCCGGTCGGTCGTGCACCGGGCGGTGGCGCAGTACGGCGACGAGGTCATCGGCTTCGAGGACGGCTACCGGGGTCTGCTCGACCGGCACTACCGCACCCTCGACCTGGACGCGGTCAGCGGCATCCTGGCCCGCGGCGGCACCATCCTGGGCTCCTCCCGGCTGCAGCGCGACCGGCTGCTCGAGGCCTGCGACGGCGCCGCCGACATGGTCGAGGAGTTCGGCATCGACGCGCTGATCCCGATCGGCGGCGAGGGGACGCTGACCGCGGCCCGCATGCTCTCCGACGCGGGCCTGCCGGTCGTCGGCGTCCCCAAGACGATCGACAACGACATCTCCTCCACCGACCGCACCTTCGGCTTCGACACCGCCGTCGGCGTGGCCACGGAGGCCATGGACCGCCTGAAGACCACGGCCGAGTCCCACCAGCGTGTGATGGTCGTCGAGGTCATGGGCCGGCACGCCGGCTGGATCGCTCTGGAGTCCGGCATGGCCGCCGGCGCCCACGGCATCTGCCTGCCCGAGCGCCCCTTCGACCCGGCCGACCTGGTCAAGATGGTCGAGGAGCGCTTCTCCCGCGGCAAGAAGTTCGCCGTCGTCTGCGTCGCCGAGGGCGCCCACCCCATCGACGGCACCATGGACTACGTCAAGGGCGAGATCGACCAGTACGGCCACGAGCGCTTCCAGGGCATCGGCACCGCGCTGGCGTACGAGCTGGAGCGGCGCCTCGGCAAGGAGGCCAAGCCGGTCATCCTCGGCCACGTCCAGCGCGGCGGCGTCCCCACCGCCTACGACCGTGTCCTCGCCACCCGCTTCGGCTGGCACGCCGTGGAGGCCGCGCACCGCGGCCAGTTCGGCCGGATGACCGCGCTGCGCGGCACCGACATCGTGATGGTGCCGCTCGCGGAGGCGGTCACCGAGCTGAAGACGGTACCGACGGACCGGATGGACGAGGCGGAGTCGGTCTTCTAGGCGGTCCTGTCCTCGACGGCCGTCCAGAAGTTCATGACGATCTGCTCGAGGAACTCCTTTCCGGTCTCGCTGGCGCCCCTGCTGCCGCCACCCCAGCTGAGGGTGGCGGCCATGTGCCCCTGATAGTCCTCGTACAGCTCCTGCAGCGCGTCCTCCACGACCCCCTTGTCCAGGGGCGCCAGTTTCATCACCGGCCGCACATAGGCCTGCCAGCGGGTGGTGACCGCGCTGTGCAGCAGGTCGGCGAGCTTGGTCTCGCGGCCGGTGACGGCGACGAAGTCGGGCAGGGCCAGCCCCAGGACCTCGGCGAGCGCGGCCGACTGCCGCTCGTTGCCCCGCCACTGCCCGCTGTCCTCCATGCGCAGATAGCCGCGCAGGTCCATACCGACGGCGCGGGCGACGTCCTCGGGCGCGACGGCGCGGGCGATGCGGTGCTCGCGCAGGCTCTGCGGCCGGCCGAGCAGTTCGCCCGGGGAGCACCACAGCACGCCCGCGAGGGCGGTGAGTTCGGCATTGCCGGGGGAGGCGATGCCGCGTTCCCAGGCGATCACGAGGTCGGGTGTGACGTACGGCAGCCCGTACGAGGCCCGCATGCCGTACGCGACGTGCTCGGGGCCCATGCCGAGCGCGGAGCGCAGCCGGCGGGCCGCCGGGGCGTTGAAGGGGGGAGCTGAGGGTTGGCGCACCCCGCACAAGCTAGGGGGCCGCTGTCACCATGGCTACGGTCCGTTCCGACAGGATCACCGGTTGTGGGAACGTACAGTTCCGTCCGTTCGGTATGTAACCGGACGGATGTAACGGACAGGACACCCTTCCGGTTCACCCCTTGACCGCCCCGCCCAGTGCGAAACCGCCCCCCAGCCGCCGTGCCACCAGTACGTACAGCAGGATCACCGGTGTGGAATAGATGACGGAGAACGCGGCGAGCTGCCCGTACGCCACCATGCCCCGGTTGCCGAAGAAGTCGTTGATGCTGACCGAGGCCGGCATCTGGTCCGGGGTGAGCAGCAGCATGAACGGGACGAAGAAGTTCCCCCACATCATCACGAACGAGAACACCGTGACGACGGCGAGCCCCGGCCCCGTCAGCGGCAGCACGATCCGGACCAGGGACTGCAGCGAGTTCGCCCCGTCCGTCCAGGCCGCCTCCTCCAGCTCCCTCGGCACCCCGTCCATGAAGTTCTTCATCAGCCAGATGGCGAACGGGAGTTGGGAGGCGGCGAAGAAGAGGATCGTGCCCTGCACGGTGTCGATCAGGTTCACCCGCACGAACAGCGCGTACACCGGCACCATGATCGCGGTGATCGGCAGGCTCGTCGCGAACAGGATCGTCAGCAGGAACGGCCGGTTGAGACGGGAGCGGAACCGGGAGAGCGGATAGGCGGCGAGGGCGGCGCAGACCACCGTCAGCGCGGTGGCGCCTCCGCACAGGACCAGGCTGTTGAGCAGCGGGGTGTAGGTGATGTCCGGCGTGAGGATCGCGTCGAAGTTGCCGAGCGTGAACCCGTCCGGGGCTTTCACCCTGAGGTCGGCGTGCGGATCCACCGAGGACAGCACCACCCAGGCGAGGGGCAGCGCGAAGGCGACGGCCACGACCACGAGACAGACGTCGGCGGCGAGCCGCCGGGAGGCACGCTTGCGGGGCATCACACCTCCGTCCGCAACAGCCGCAGATAGACGACCGAGAACAGCGAGCCGACGAGCAGCAGAAGCAGGGCGACCGCGGTACCGTACCCGATCATGCTGTTCTGGAAGGCCTGCTCGTACATGAACAGCGGCAGGGTCTGGCTCCTGTTCCCGGGCCCGCCCCGGGTTATTACCCAGATCAGCCCGAAGACGGAGAGCGTCTGCAGGGTGTTGAGCATGAGGTTGGTGCCGATGGACCGGCGGATCATCGGCAGGGTGATGTGCCACATCCGCCGCCATCCGCCGGCCCCGTCCACCTCGGCGGCCTCCGTGATCTCGGCGGGTATCTCGTCCAGCGCGGCGGAGTAGACCAGCATCGAGAACGCCGTACCCCGCCAGACGTTGGCGAAGGACACGGCCAGGATGGGGAGCGTGAACAGCCAGTTCTCGCGCGGCAGATGCAGCCAGTCCAGGATGGCGTTGAGCGTCCCCTCCCGCCGGAAGAAGGCGTACAGCAGAAACCCGGCGACGACCTCCGGCAGCACCCACGCCGTGACGACGACCGCACCGGTGAGCGTGCGCACCGGCTTCGAGGCCCGCTTCATCAGCGCCGCCAGGGCGAGGCCCAGGGTGTTCTGCCCGAGGAGCGAGGACAGCACGGTGAACACCAGGGTCAGCCAGACGGCGTTCAGGAACGCGTCGTCGTGAAAGGCCCTGCGGAAGTTGGCGAACCCCACGAACGACGCGTGCGCCTGACCGGTCAGCTGCAGGTCGGTGAAGGCGATGTAGACGCAGTACGCGATCGGCCCGGCGAGGAAGAGCAGGAGGAGGACGACGGCGGGCGCGAGGGGAAGGGCCCGGGTGAGCCGGCGCGGAGGTTTCACTTCTCGGTCACTTGGCCGCCGGTGACGTCCTTGAGCGTGTCGTCGTACCCGCTCGCGGCCTTCTCCGCGGACTGGTCGCCGGTCGTCACGCTCTCCATGGCCTCCTGCACGGCGGTCGACACCTTGGGGTACGCCGGGTACGCGGGCCGGTAGTGCGTGCTGGACACCAGGTCGGTGAAGAACCTGATGCCGGGCTGGGCGGTGGCGTACGAGGGGTCCTTGGCGACGTCGCTGCGCACGGAGATGCCGGAGTTCGCGATGTACCACTTCTTGGCGCCCGCCTCGGTCTGCATCGTCCTGATGAAGTCGAAGGCGAGGTCCGGGTTGCCGGCCTTGGCCGGGACGGCCCAGGTCCACCCACCCGACATGCTCACCCTGCCGGGCGCCTGCCCGTGCTGGGTGGGCATGTACGCGAGCCCCAACTGCCGGGACCAGTCGGGCCACTCGTGCCCGCTGCCCGGCAGCCAGGCCTGTGGCAGCCAGGAGCCGTCGAGGTCGATGCCGAGCTTGCCCTGGGGGAGCAGCTCGCCGTTGACGGTGGTGGCGAAGTTGGGGTCGAGGGCGTCGGAGACGTCGGGCCCGAGCTTCTCCTTGTACACGGTCTCGACGAATGCCAACGAGTCCCTGAACCCCCGGCCGCCCGTGACCCACTTCTTGCTCGTGCTGTCGTAGAGCGGGTCGGAGGTGCCGTCGCCGGTGCCGTACAGGAGCATCTCGAACCCCTGCATGGTGGAGCGCTCACCCGCCGGCTTGCCGGTGTAGACGTTGAGCGGGGTGACGCCGGGGACCTTCCGCTTGATGGTGCGGGCGGCGGCGAGGACGTCGTCCCAGTTCCTCGGCTGCCAGTCCAGCGGCAGCCCGGCCTTCCGGAACACCCGCTTGTCGAACCACAGCCCGCGGGTGTCCGTCCCGTCCGGAACGCCGTACGTCTTCCCGTCCTGCCCTTTCGCGGCGGCCTTCGCGGTGCCGATGAACTGCTTCCAGTCCGGCCACTTGGCGAGGTACGGGTCGAGGGGCTTGAGATAGCCGCTCGTGATGTCGGAGTTGATGAGGAAGGTGTCCTCGTAGACCAGGTCGGGCGCGGTCCTCGGCGAGCGCAGCATCTGCTGCAGCTTGGTGTAGTACTCCGAGTCCGGGGCCTTGATCGGCACGAACTCGACCTTCTTGCCCGGGTACTTCCTCTCGAACTCCTTCCTGACCCCGGCGAGGTAGGTGTCCATCACCTTGATGGAGTTGTCGGTGGACTGCTTGTACGACACCCTGACCGTGTCGGCGCTGCTGCCGGATCCCGGGCCGCACGCGGTGAGGGCGGTGGCGGCGAGGGCGGCGGTGAGGAGGGCGGAGAGGGCGGCGGTGGGGCGCACGGGCACTACCTCCTACGGGCTCACTTCACTGTGGCGTTACGCGGAGACGGCTGCCGTGAACGTAAGAGGAGTGGTCTAGTCAGGTCAATGAGTCTGCACCGGATTGGCAGTCGGTGGCGTCTTCGGTGGGCTTGGCCCGGTGAACGCCTCGACCGCCGCCAGGCAGCCGGCGCGGGCCTGCCGGGGATCGCCGCGGTGAGGGATCGAGGCGTAGGGGGTCCTCGCGCCGGCCGACGGGCCCGATGACGAGGCCGGCTAACGGCCCCGCACCCACCGGTACACCAGCTCGGGCCTTCCCACCTGCCCGTACACCGGCTGCCGCGCGGCCCGCCCCGCCTCCACCAGGTGCTCCAGATAGCGCCGGGCAGTGATCCGTGAGATGCCCACCGCCTCGGCCACCCCCGCCGCCGTCAGCCCTTCCTCCGTCTCCCGCAGCGTGCCCGTCACCCGCTCCAGCGTCGGCCCGCTCAACCCCTTCGGCAGCGCCGCGGGCGACGGCGCCCGCAGGACCGCCAGCGCCCGGTCCACCTCGTCCTGGCCGCTCGCCTCGCCGACCGCCGCGTGGAACTCGGCGTAGCGGACCAGCCGGTCCCGCAGTGTGGCGAAGGTGAACGGCTTCAGGACGTACTGGACGACGCCCAGCGAGACGCCCTCGCGGACCACCGCCAGATCCCGGGCCGACGTCACCGCTATCACGTCCGCGTGATGGCCCGCCGCGCGCAGGGAGCGGGCGAACTGCAGGCCGTGTACGTCCGGCAGGTGCAGGTCCAGGAGGAGCAGGTCCACGGGCGTGCGGTCCAGGATGCGGCGGGCCTCCGCCCCCGTGTGCGCCTTGCCGACCGCGACGAACCCGGGCACCCGGCCGACGTACATCACATGGGCGTCGGCGGCGACGGGGTCGTCCTCGACCACGAGGACGCGGATCGGATGCCGTTCCTGCGTCATCTGCCGCCCCCCACTGCCGACCGCAACGGCAACCGCACCTCGAACACCGCTCCGCCCTCGCCGTCCTCGTCGGACTCCGCCACCGTCAACGTGCCCTGGTGGCGGGTCACCGCCTGCCGGACCAGGGCCAGCCCCAGGCCCCGGCCGCCGGGCCCGGCCGGCTTCGTCGAGAACCCCCGCTGGAATACCAGGTCGGCATGGGCCGGGTCGACACCGGGGCCCGTGTCGGACACCCGCAGGACCACCTCGGCGTCCGAGGCGTACGCCGTCACCGTCACCCGTGCCCCGACGCTGCCCTGCGCCGCGTCCACCGCGTTGTCGATCAGGTTGCCGAGGATGGTGACCAGGTCGCGGGCGGGCAGGCTCCCGGGGAGCAGGCCGTCGTCCAGGCGGCTGTCCCGCGACACCACCAGCTCCACGCCCCGCTCGTTGGCCTGGGCCGTCTTGCCGAGCAGCAGAGCGGCGAGCACCGGTTCCCGTACCGCCGCGACCACCTGGTCGGTCAGGGCCTGGGCCAGCTCCAGTTCCGCCGTGGCGAACTCCACGGCCTCCTCGGCCCGGCCCAGCTCGATCAGCGACACCACCGTGTGCAGGCGGTTGGCGGCCTCGTGCGCCTGCGAGCGCAGGGCCTGGGTGAAGCCCCGCTCGGAGTCCAACTCGCCCATCACGGACTGCAGTTCGGTGACGTCCCGCAGGGTGACCACCGTGCCGCGGCGCTCTCCGCCCGACACCGGGGACGTGTTCACCACCAGGATGCCGGCCGCCGTCAGGTGCACCTCGTCCACCCGGGGCTCCGAGGACAGCAGCGCGCCGGTCAGCGGGGCCGGCAGACCCAGGTCGGCCACCGAGCGGCCGATCAGCTCCGTGTCCGGTGCGCCCAGGCCCAGCAGCTCCCGGCCGCCGTCGTTGATCAGCGCCACCCTGTACTGCCCGTCCAGCATCAGCAGGCCCTCGCGGACCGCGTGCAGCGCCGCCTGGTGGTAGTCGTGCATCCGGCTCAGCTCGGTGGCGTTCATGCCGTGGGTGTGCCGGCGCAGCCGGGCGTTGACGACGTACGTGCCGACCGCGCCCAGCAGCAGCGTGCCACCGGCGACCCCGAGCAGGGCCGTGACCTGGTCCTGGACCCGCGCGCTGATCTGCTCCACCTTGATGCCGGCGCTGACCAGGCCGACGACGTGGCCGTTCTCCTCGACCGGGGTCACCGCGCGGACGGAGGGGCCCAGGGTGCCGGTGTAGGTCTCGGTGAAGGTGTGGCCGTGCCGGGCGGGGTCGATACGGCCGAGGAAGCGTTTGCCGATCTGGTTCCGGTCGGGGTGGGTCCAGCGGATCCCGTCCGGGTTCATGATCGTGACGAAGTCGACGTCCGTGTCCCGCATGACCTGCAGCGCGTACGGCTCCAGCGCGGCCGTGGGGTGGGGGGTGCGGATCGCCGTGCGGACCGAGGGGGCGTCCGCGACGGAGCGGGCCACCGCTGTGACCTGGCGGACCGCCGCGTCCTCGGCCTGGCTCTGGTCGCTGACGTAGGTGAACAGCGCGTACCCGGCCACGACCAGCGCGATCAGCACGGCCTGCATCGCGAACAGCTGGCCCGCCAGGCTGCGGGGTCGGGGGAGACGGGGAACGCGCATGTCAGCAGTGTGCCTCTCCGGTCCCCGTGGTGTGTCTCTCCGGTCCGTCGTGAACTCAATGAACGGAAGGGTGACCGCCCTCACACGGCGGGAGATAGTCACGGCATTCCCCGAACAACGCCCGGACGTGAGCCGCACGCCGGTAGTTCACCGACGAAGACGTCAAGGAGGGCAGTCGTGGCCGCCACAACCCCCGACACGGCACCTGCCGCACCCCGCGTGAAGCGGGACCGGACCCACTACCTGTACATCGCCGTCATCGTGGCGGTCGCGCTCGGCATCGCCGTGGGACTCGTCTGGCCCGATGCGGCGGTCGAGCTGAAGCCCCTGGGTGCCGGCTTCGTGAACCTGATCAAGATGATGATCTCGCCCATCATCTTCTGCACGATCGTGCTCGGGATCGGGTCCGTACGCAAGGCCGCGAAGGTCGGTACCGTCGGCGGTATCGCGCTCGGGTACTTCCTGGTGATGTCGCTGGTCGCGCTCGCCATCGGGCTCGTCGTCGGCAACGTGCTGCACCCGGGTGACGGGCTGCACCTCACCGACGCCGTCAAGGCGTCCGGGCACGAGCAGGTGTCCAAGGAGGCGCTGCCGCCGGTCCAGTTCATCCTGTCGATCATTCCGACGACCTTCGTGTCCGCCTTCACCCAGGAACAGGTCCTGCAGACCCTGCTGGTCGCCCTGCTCGCCGGGTTCGCGCTGCAGGCCATGGGGCCGGTCGGGCAGCCGGTGCTGCGCGGCGTCGAGCACATCCAGCGGCTCGTCTTCCGCATCCTGTCGATGGTCATGTGGGCGGCGCCGGTCGGTGCCTTCGGCGCCATCGCGGCGGTGGTCGGCTCGGCCGGTCTCGACGCCCTCAAGAGCCTCGCCGTGCTGATGCTCGGCTTCTACGTCACCTGCGTGCTGTTCGTCTTCGTGGTGCTCGGCGCGATTCTGCGGATCGTCGCCGGTCTGAACGTCTTCTCCCTCTTCAAGTACCTGGGTCGCGAGTTCCTGCTGATCCTTTCCACCTCGTCATCCGAGTCCGCGCTGCCGCGGCTGATCGCGAAGATGGAGCACCTGGGCGTCAGCAAGCCCGTCGTCGGCATCACCGTGCCGACCGGCTACTCCTTCAACCTCGACGGCACGATGATCTACATGACCATGGCGTCGCTGTACATCGCGGACGCGCTGGGTACGCCGATGTCGCTGGGCGAGCAGATCCCGCTGCTGCTGTTCCTGCTGCTGGCGTCCAAGGGCGCGGCGGGCGTCAGCGGTGCGGGGCTCGCCACGCTTGCCGGCGGTCTGCAGTCGCACAAGCCGGCGCTGGTCGACGGGGTGGGTCTGATCGTCGGTATCGACCGGTTCATGAGCGAGGCGCGGGCGCTGACGAACTTCGCGGGCAACGCGGTCGCCACCGTACTGATCGGCACCTGGACCAAGGAGATCGACAAGGCCCGGGTGCGGCAGGTCCTCGCGGGTGAGCTGCCGTTCGACGAGACCACGCTGCTGGACGAGAACCAGCCGGCGGTCAGTGGGGTTCCCGGGGCCCGGGAGGACGGGGAGAAGGAGCTGGCCAGGGCCTGACCCGCCGCGGAGAACTCCGGACGTCCGGCCCCGCCTGAACCCGGGCCGGGCGTCCGGGATCCACCGCCGGGCGGCCGAGTCTCCCCCGTACCTCGGCCGCCCGGCTCCTTTCCGTCTGCACACCCACGCCTACGTACCCACGCCTACGTACTCCCCCTACGCACTCACCTCGGCCACCAGCGCGGTGGCCGCTGAGGCGGGCACGCCCGCCGCGGTCAGGACCGTGACCGTGGCAGAGCGGCCCGCCTCTTCCACTGTCACCAGGCCGTCGTTCACCGCCTCCATCACCGCGAACACCATCTGCTCCTGCACGTACGCCAGGGCCGGGGCCGGCAGTGGGGAGCTGAACACGCCCTGGTCCAGGCCCTGTTGGAGCAGCCGGACCTTGTTCGCGCGCAGCGGGGCGAGGCGTTCGCGGATGCCCTGGACGGTGACCGTGCGCTGGGCGAGCGCGATCAGCAGGCGGTAGCGGTCCGCGGTCGCCCAGATCGCGAGGAGCGACCGGGCCACGGCCTCCGCCGGGTCCTGCACCCCCTCGCGCACCGCCGCGTCCGCGTCCGTCAGCGCCTGCACCGCCTCGTCGACGAGGGTGCTGATCAGTGCCTCACGGCTGGGGAAGTGGCCGTACACCGTCCGTCGTACGACACCGGCCGCGCGCGCGATCTGGTCCATGGAGGCGTCCGGATCGCGCAGCAGCTCGCCGAGGGCGACGTCGAGGATGCGGCGCCGGTTGGCGTCGGCGCGGCTGGGGTTACCCGTGGTCATGCCGTCATTCTGCCCGCACTCGCGCAACTTGCACAGCCCTGTGCAACGACGTACATTGCACATGGTTGTGCAATTGCACGCCGCTGTGCAAAACCTGGACTCCCGTCCTGTCGCGTATCCGAGGAAGGCGACCCCTGCCATGCGACTCGTCATGACCGAACCGGTCGAGAAGATGGAGCGCCCGTACGCCCGGCGCTGGTGGGCACTGCTCGTGCTCTGCCTGAGCCTGCTGATCATCGTGATGGCGAACACCGCCCTCACGGTCGCCGCGCCCGACATGACGAAGGACCTCGGGCTGACCAGCGCCGACCTGCAGTGGGTGATCGACGGCTACACCGTCCCCTACGCCGCGCTGATGCTGCTGCTCGGCGCGATCGGCGACAAGTACAGCCGGCGCGGGGCGCTCGTCCTCGGGCTGGTCGTCTTCGGCGGCGGCGCGGTCGCCGGTTACCTCGCCGACAGCTCCACGTCCGTCATCGCGGCCCGCGCCGTGATGGGCGTCGGCGCCGCACTGATCATGCCGGCCACGCTCTCCCTGCTGGCCGCGACCTTCCCGCGCGCCGAACGCGCCAAGGCGATCGTCCTGTGGACCGCCACCGCCGGGCTCGCCATCGCCGCCGGACCGGTCGTCGCCGGCGCCCTCCTGCGCGACCACGGCTGGTCCTCGACCTTCCTGATCAACGTACCCGTCGCGGCCGTCGCGATCGTCGCCGCCCTCGTGCTCATCCCGCCGTCCAAAGCGGGCCACCACGACCGCATCGACTACATCGGCGGCCTGCTGTCGGTCGTCTGGACCGGCTCCCTCGTCTACATGATCATCGAGGGTCCGCACTTCGGCTGGGGTGCCAAGGCGGTCACGGCGGCCGTGGTCGCGGGCGCCGGTCTGGTCGCCTTCGTCGTCTGGGAGCTGCGCCACCCCCGCCCGATCCTGGACGTCCGCCGCTTCGCGCACCGCCGTTTCGCCGGCTCCAACCTCGCCGTCGCCCTGTTCTTCCTCGCCGTCTTCGGTGCCTTCTACTACCTCACCCAGCACCTGCAGTTCGTCCTCGGCTACGACGCCCTGCAGACCGGCGTACGGATGCTCCCGCTGGCCGGCGCGGTCTTCGTCGGCTCGGCCCTGACCGGCTTCCTGACCCCGCGCGTGGGGATGAAGTGGACCGTCACGGCGGGCATGGTCGGTGGCACCGGCGCCCTCGCCCTGCTGACCCGGGTGGACGCGGGTTCGACGTACACCGACTTCCTGGCCCCCCTGATCATCCTCGGCCTGGCCATCGGCCTCGCCCTCTCGCCCTGCACCGACGCGATCATGGGCGCCTTCCCCGAGTCCGAGCTCGGAGTCGGCGGCGCGGTCAACGACACCTCGCTGGAACTGGGCGGCTCGCTCGGCATCGCCATCCTCGGCTCGCTGCTCGCCACGTCGTACGGCAACCACCTCTCCGACGCCACCGCCGGCAGCAAGCTCCCGGCGAACGCCCTGGACACCGCGCAGGACTCGGTCGGCGCCGGATACGCCGTCGCCCAGGGCATCGGCGACAAGGCGCACGCGCTGGCCGCGCAGGCGGCGAGGACCCCGGACCCGCGGCAGGCCGCACAGCTCAAGCAGCAGGCCGCCGAACTCGCCTCCGGCGCCCGCCAGATGGCCGACGCGGTCGGCTCCTCCTTCTCCTCCGCGGTCGCCCACACCAGCCTCGTCGGCGCGGTGGTCCTCGGCCTCGGCACCCTCCTCGTGGGCTTCCTGCTCCCACGCCGTGAAGCCCCCGCGCCGGACGTGAAGACCGAGGAGAAGGAACTGGCGAACAGCACGGCCGGCTGACCGCTTCCCGCTCCCATCCACTAACGTGCCGCTGCGGATCAATCGGAACGGCACGTTCGTGCGTGGCGTCAGTACCTGTATGTCAGTACGTAGATGGAGGCACGGGGGATGAAGATCGACTGGGACCGGCGGACCTGCGCGCGCAAGGGGCATGTCACCTACGCGCCCGACGACCCCCGCCTGCGCCTGCGGCTGCACGCCGAGACCGCGCTCGGCGAGGTGTGGCGCTGTCTGCGCTGCGGTGACTTCGTGCTGGGGGAGCCGCACGGCTCGGGCCGGGCCGACGAAGCGCCGCTGGTGCCGCGCGGCAAGGTCCTGCGTGACCTGTTCATCCTCCGCTTCCTGGCGATCGAGCGGGCCGTGCGCGGTGTGTTCATCGTGCTGGTGGCGGTCGCCGTCTGGAAGTTCAGCAACAGCCGGGACGCGGTCCGCAGCCTCTTCAACGAGTACCTGGACGTCTTCCGTCCGGTCTTCCGGCACTTCCACTACGACCTCGACCACTCACCGGTCGTCGGCTCCATCCAGAAGGTGTTCGGCTACAAGCACTCCACGCTGCTGCTGGTGGCCGCCCTGCTGCTCGCCTACGCGCTGATCGAGCTGATCGAGGCCGTCGGCCTCTGGTACGCCAAGCGCTGGGCCGAGTACCTGACGGTCGTCGCCACCGCCGCCTTCCTGCCGCTGGAGATCTACGAGCTCACCGAGAAGGTCAGCTACCTGAAGATCGCCACCCTGGTCCTCAACATCCTCGCGGTCCTCTACATCGCCCTCGCCAAGCGCCTGTTCGGCCTGCGCGGCGGTCGCCGCAAGTTCGAGGAGGAGCGGCACAGCGCCTCCCTGATGGAGGTGGAGGAGTCGGCCGGGGTGACGGTCTGATGTCCGCCGGGGACGAGGACGGCCACCGTCTGCCGCCCGCCCTGGCCGAGGTGGCCGCCGTGGGGTTCGACCACGACCATGGCGGCGGTGCCGACTTCGAGGCGTACGACGTCTTCGACCCGGCCGAGGACACCACCGACTGGCTGCGGCTGTGGACCGGCAACCCGGATGCCGACGGCAGCGCCTACCGCGTGTTCGGCAAGCACGGCACCGGTGGCCGCGCCGCCGTGTGGTGCGCGCGGCCGGGGCAGCCCCTGGCGGAGCAGCCGGTGGTGTTCCTGGGATCGGAGGGGGAGACCGGCGTGGTCGCCGGCAACCTCTCCGACTTTCTGTGGGTGCTGGCCGACGGCTACGGCCCCAGGGAGGCCCTCTGGCCCGAGCGGGACTGGACCGCCCGTCCTAATGCCGCCCTCGCGGACATCGCCGCCCGGCACGCCACCACCCCGCGCCGCCCGGTCCCGCAGATCGTGGCGTTGGCCGGGGCGCGGTTCCCCTCCTTCGCCGTCGACGTCGACGCACTCTGCCGCTGAGCGGCGTTCGAGCTACGAAGCCCGCGCGGCCCGCACGAGCCGCGTCAGCTCCGCCTCCGTCAGCGTGAGCTCCGAAGCCGCCGCCGAGTCCCGGATCGTCTCCGGACGGCTCGCGCCCGGGATCGGGATGACGGCGGGGGAGAGGGACAGCAGCCAGGCCAGGCACACCCGCTGGGGGCTGGCCCCCCGCTCCCGGGCCACCTCGTGGAACGCGGCGAACCGCGGGGCCGCCGCCAGGCCCGACGACCCGTCCAGCGAGCTGCGCGAGATCCCGCCGAGCGGACTCCACGGCAGGAATGCCAGGCCCAGCTCCGCGCAGAGCCGCAGTTCCGGATCGCTGTCACGGGCCTCGGGGGAGAAGCGGTTCTGTACGGACACCAGGCGGTCACCGAGGATCGCGCGGGCCCGCAGTATCTGGTCCGCGGTCACGTTCGACAGGCCCGCCAGGCGGATCTTGCCCGCGTCGAGCAGGTCGCGCAGGGCCCCGACCGACTCCTCGAACGGGACGGCGGGGTCGGGCCTGTGGAGCTGGTAGAGGCCGATCGCCTCGACGCCCAGCCGCTTCAGTGATGCCTCCGCGGCCGTCCTGAGGTGCCCGCGCGTGCCCGTCGTCGTCCAGTTGCCGTCGGCCGGGCGGCCCCGGCCGCCCTTCGTGGCCAGCAGCACGCCGTCGGTGTCGCCGCCGTAGGTCGCGAGGGCGCGGGCGAGGAGGAGTTCGTTGTGGCCGGGCTCCTGGCCCGGCAGGTGGTAGGAGTCGGCCGTGTCCAGCAGTGTCACGCCCGCGTCCAGTGCCGCGTGGACGGTGGCGAGGGCGCGGGTCTCGTCCGGCCGGCCCTCGATCGACAGCGGCATGGCACCGAGTCCCACCGCGCTCACCGTCAGGCCGCCAACCGTGCGGTACCGCATGTCAGTCGTCCTTTCCCAGGGTCTCGGCGACGGCCTTCGGCAGCCACTGCCGTACGTCACCGAAGGTGAAACCGAGCCCGGCGGCCCGGGAGTTGTCCATGGCGTAGCCGCGGCGGAAGGCGAAGGGGGAGAGCTCGGCGGATCCGGTCACCTCGAACCGAACGTCCTTCTCGGTGAGGTGGGCCGCCACCGCGGTGCACAGCTCGTCCAGGGCCAGCAGGCCGTGCGAGGCGGCGTTCACCGGGCCCGTGAAGTCCGCCCCCGCCGCCCAGAACAGGAAGTCGGCGATCTCCTCGACGTAAATGTACGTTGCCGGGTGCGAGAGAGGCGGCACGGCGATGGGCGCGCCGGTGCGGATGCGGTGGGCGTAGTGCTCCAGCCGACCGGTGAAGTCGTCGTCGCCGCCCAGCACATGGGCCACCCGAACGGACACGAACGGGAGGCCGGAGCCCGTGAACACCGCCTCGGCCTGCCGCTTGCCCTCACCGTAGTGCGCCTCGACGAACTCCACCTCGTCCCAGGCGAGTTCCAGGTCCACGGCTATCGTGCGCGGATCGACCGCACTCTCCGGCACCGGTACCGCCGAGTCCTCGCGCTCGTACACCTCCACCGTCGACGTCATGACGTAGCGTCCGGTGCGGCCCGTGAAGACCCGGCGGGCGATCTCCGCCTGGCGCGGGGTGTAACAGACCTGGTCGATGACGACGTCGAAGGTACGGCCGCCGATCGCCTCGGTCAGCGCCTTCCCGTCGTCGCGGTCGGCCACCAGGTGGACCGCTTCCGGCGGCGGGGCCGACGATCCCCGGTTCAGCACCGTGACCCGGTCACCCGCCGCCAGCAGCCGGGCGATCAGCCGCTTGCCGAAATAGCGGCTGCCGCCGATGACCAGTACCTCTCGTGCCTTTGTCATGACCATAATTCTCCGGACCGGGCAGGGAGCTCTGAAGGGGCAGACATGGGAGATCGGGTCACCACGCCGAAAGAACCACGGCATCTGCGGGCCGTCGCCGACGAAACACAGGTGGCCTTCGACGCGGTGGACCGGCAGATCCTCCAGCTGCTGCAGACCGACGGACGGATCAGGCTGAGCGAGCTGGGCCGGAGGGTCACTCTGAGCCCGGCGGCCGTGGCCGAGCGGGTACGCCGGCTGGAGGCGGCCGGCGTGGTCGAGGGGTACGGCGCCCAGGTCGCGCCCGCCCGCCTCGGCTACGGCATCCAGGCCTTCATCCGGGTGAACCCGCACGGCGGCTACAACCTCAAGCACCCGAGGACCCTCGAGCTGGTCGACCGCCCGGAGATCACCGAGGTGCACCACGTGGTCGGCCAGGACTGCTGGATCCTCAAGGTCGCCGTCACCGACACCGCCCACCTGGAGGAGATCCTGGAGCAGACCTCGGCGCTGGGCCGGACGACGACGTCGATCGTGCTGTCCTCACCGGTGCGCCGGAAGCCGCTGCTGCCCCCGAAGTGACAGAGGAGCACCGCTTGCCCTGACGCCGACGTCAACACCTACGGTCGTAGGCATGCGAATCGGCGAGCTGGCCGCACGGGCCGGGACCACCACCCGCACCCTGCGCTACTACGAGGCACGCGGGCTGCTGCCGGCCCGGCGCGACGGCAACGGACACCGCACGTACGACGAGGGCGACCTGAGGCTGCTGGAGCAGATCCGGACCCTGCGGGACTTCGGGTTCGAGCTGGAGGAGACGCGGCCCTTCGTGGAGTGCCTGCGCTCCGGGCATCCGGAGGGCGACTCCTGCCCGGCCTCGCTCGCGGTCTACCGGCGCAAGCTGGACGAGCTGGACGCGCTGATCGGGCAGCTGTCGGCGGTGCGGGAGACGGTCGCCGGGCAGCTGCGGCGGGCCGAGCTGGCCCGGGACGCGCTGGCCGCCGAGGCGCTGGTTCCGGGTGGCCCGGAACCCGTGTGCGAGCTGGGAGGGCTTTTGCGATGAGTCTGGTGAGCGGACTGGCCGAGGTGACGGACGCGGATTTCGAGGCGGAGGTGAGGGGCTCGGACCTGCCGGTCCTGGTGCAGTTCACGGCCGACTGGTGCGGGCCGTGCCGGCAGCTCGCGCCGGTGCTGAAGGACATCGCCTTCGAGGAGGGCGACCGGCTGAGGATCGTACAGCTCGACGTGGACCGCAATCCGCAGACGACGATCGCCTACGGCGTGCTGTCCACCCCGACCCTGATGGTCTTCCGGGACGGTGAGCCGGTGCGGTCGATGGTGGGGGCGCGGCCCAAGCGGCGGCTGCTGGAGGAGCTGGCCGACGTGCTGTAAAACCCGTGCGCCCAATGAAAAATCCCCCGAGCAATTGCGCTCGGGGGATTTCTCTGCGTATATTCGGTGGTTCGCGACTTCCATTCAAGGAAGGCGCGGAGAAGTTCACTGGGCACAGTATATCCGGGCGGGAGCGGAATTGTCAAACACCGAATTTCCACGCGATGAATTGCGGCACGAGCAGGAATTCATCGACGGACTGTACGCGCGCGTGGACGTGCTGCGCGGTGAGGCCGAGACGTCGGTCACGGACGCGCTCGCCCAGGGCGACAAGCCCATGCAGGCCCGGCTGGAGCGGGACATCCTGGTCGCCGAGCGCTCGGGACTGCTCGCCGCGCTGAACGCCGTCGACGGCTCGCTCTGCTTCGGCCGGATCGACCTGGCCGACGGCGCCGCCCACCACATCGGCCGGATCGGGCTGCGCGAGGACGACACCGAGCGCACCCCGGTCCTCATCGACTGGCGGGCCGACGTCGCCCGGCCCTTCTACCTGGCCACCGGTCACACCCCGATGGGTCTGCGCCGCCGCCGGCACATCGCCACCCAGGGCCGGACCGTGACCTCCCTGCACGACGAGATCCTCGACCTCGGCGACACCACCCGCACCGGCTACGAGGACCACAACGGTGACGCCGTGCTGCTGGCCGCGCTCAACGGCGCACGCACCGGCCGCATGAGCGACATCGTGCAGACCATCCAGGCCGAGCAGGACGAGATCATCCGGGCGCCCCACCGCGGGGTGCTGGTGGTCGAGGGCGGCCCCGGCACCGGCAAGACGGCCGTGGCCCTGCACCGGGCCGCGTACCTGCTGTACGAACACCGGGAACTGCTGGCCCGCCGCGCCGTGCTGATCGTCGGCCCCAACCCGGCCTTCCTCGGCTACATCGGCGAGGTGCTGCCCTCCCTCGGTGAGACCGGGGTGCTGCTCGCCACGGTCGGCGAGCTGTTTCCCGGAGTGCGGGCGACCGCCGGCGACACCCCCGAGGCGGCGGCCGTGAAGGGCCGCGCCGACATGGCGGACGTGCTCGCCGCCGTCGTCCGCGACCGGCAGGCCCTGCCGGACCCGGTCATCGCGATCGAGCACGACCGCGAGGTGCTCATGCTGGACGACGGCCTGGTGCGCGTCGCCCGCGAGCGCACCCGCGCCGCCAGGCTGCCGCACAACGCGGCCCGCGAGCACTTCGAGGGGCACATCCTCAACACCCTCACCGAGCTGTACGCCGAACGCGTCGGCACCGACCCGTACGACGGCAGCAGCCTGCTCGACGCCGCCGACGTCACCCAGATCCGCGACGAACTCGCCGAGAACCCCGAAGTCTGGTCCGCCGTCGACCGGTTGTGGCCGAGGATCACCCCGCAGCGGCTGGTCGCCGACTTCCTCGCGGAGCCGGAAGGGTACGTGAGCGAGGAGGACGCCGACGCCATCCGCCGCCCGGTGACCCGCGCGTGGACCGTCGCCGACGTCCCCCTCCTCGACGAGGCGGCCGAACTCCTCGGCGAGGACGACCGGTGGGCGAGGGCCCGCGCCGAGCGCGAGCGCGAGACGCAGGTGGCCTACGCGCAGGGCGTCCTGGACGTCTCCTACGCCTCCCGGACCTACGAGTTCGAGGACAGGCACGACGAGGACTCCGAAGTCCTGTCGGCCCACGACATCATCGACGCCGAACGCTTCGCCGAGCGGCAGGAGGAGGCCGACCACCGCAGCGCCGCCGAGCGGGCCGCGGCCGACCGGACCTGGGCGTTCGGGCACATCATCGTGGACGAGGCGCAGGAGCTGTCCCCGATGGCCTGGCGGCTGCTGATGCGGCGCAGCCCGACCCGCTCGATGACCCTGGTGGGCGACCCCGCGCAGACCGCGGAGGCGGCCGGCGTCGGCTCCTGGGCGGACATCCTCGCGCCGTATGTCGAGGACCGCTGGGAGCACACCCGCCTCGGCGTCAACTACCGCACACCGGCCGAGATCATGGAGCTGGCCGCGGCCGTGGTCCGCGCCGGGAACCCGGACTTCGAGCCCCCGAGTTCGGTCCGTTCCACAGGGGTACGGCCCTGGGTGCGGCGGGCCCACGACGGACTGCCCGGTGCGGTCGCCGAGGCCGTCGCCGAACTCGTCCCCACCGAGGGCCGCCTCGCGGTCATCGCCCCGCGCGAGCTGCACCGCTCGCTGGCCGCCCGGCTGGACGGCGTCACGGCGGGCGCCGAGCCCGACCTGACACGGACGGTCGTCCTCCTCGACCCGCGCCAGGCCAAGGGCCTGGAGTTCGACTCGGTCCTGGTGGTGGAACCGGCGACCTACGGCACGAGCGACCTGTACGTCGCCCTGACCCGGGCCACCCAGCGGCTCGGGGTGCTGTTCACCGGACGGCTGCCGAAGGAGCTGGCCGACGCCTTTCAGTTCGAAGGCGAGTAGCAGGGTTCAGTCCATTGGTCAATAGACAGAGCCTGGTCCATCCGCTTGTCGTGAAGTCATCTTTGTGTTCGATGATTCACGCGAGCGGGTGGATTCGGGGGTGGATTAGCTTTTCTAAACTGTGGCCTCAGGTTTCCTTTCCGTGATGCACGGATGGCGAGATGGCGGCCAGTTGAGCGCAATCCTGCCGTTAGTGATCCGAATGTATGTCGATCCGGTCCTGGGGCTGCGCCAAGCCGTCTGCGGGGCGCACGGTCGGGCCTTCTGGACGGGGATGCGGCCCTCCGGACCGCACTCGACAGCGCCTGGCTCTGATGTCACTCTGCTGCGGCCGGACGATGGTCCGGCAACCACGCGCACCTGGTAGGGATTTACATGTCCGCACTTGGCGACGACGGCCTGAGGGAACAGCTTGATGCGCTGAGCAGGCAGCTGGAGGGACTGATGAACCTGCTGGAGGATGTGAGGAACCGGATTGACCTGGTGGAGCGGCAGCAGAAGAAGAGTGGAGCGATGGCGGTGGGGCTCTCTGTCCTCAGTTCCACTGTCGGGCAACTGATCAATTCCGCTATCAAGGGTTAGGTAAATCCGTTCTCTTTCGATCGTCCCCGATCGAAAGAAGTCATCCCATCCCCCGTATCGGTGATGCTGCAGCAGTCAGGTGGATGTCAGTCCATCATTCTCTCATGCTGTAGTCATTATGGAGAATTGGGGGATCTGATGGTTGACGACGAGCGTCCCTTCCCTTTGCCTGCAAACAAGGAGGAACAGGAGGAGTGGATCGAGGCGGTGCTTGCCACCACCGGGGTCAACGTCCCCCGCGCGGCACTCCGCAACATCGCCCCCTTCCTTGTCGATCCTCGCCGTTCGCTGGGTACGGCCGACGGCGCGGGACGTCGCAGGCTTGTGGAGAGCGCCCTGCGCCGGACTGTCACGGATGCCGGGGTCATGACGGTGGTGGCAGTTCGGATGCACGGCGTCGGGGGAGTCGTCTGGGAGAACAACGAGCGGATCAGCTCCGCCTGGCACTCCCTGGCCGATCCATCCGAGATCACGGAGAAGCGGCGCGCTCTGGCCAGGGTCCGTCCCTGGACGCAGGTGACCCCTGACGGCAGGGAGGAGGCCTTTGCGGCACTCCGCAGTTCCGTGGCGAGCAGGGAGGAGCTGATCGGCAATGTGGAACTGGCCGTTGATGCCCTCAGTAACCGCGTTGGGCACCGCCCGTACGACCTCAAACAGGACCTCGTCCTCAACGGCCAGCTGGAGCCGGGCCTGTTCGTGGCCCAGCACTTCGAACTGGAGGAGCAGCCGCTAACGGACCGTGAGGGACAACCACTGCACCCGGCTGAGCACTGGGGATGGATGGCCGTCAGGGGGAACAACCGCACGAAGGAACGCCAGGAGATCTTCGATGTGACCTCTGCGGAGGTACTCACGGGGGTGCCTTTGAAGAAACTCGGCGGCGAGGGCGAGAAGCTCGTCTTCGATCCCGATGACTGGCTGACGCGGCTCTCCACAGCCCTCAACGACGAGTACAGCACTGTGCAGAGGTGGGATCCCGAAAGCCCTTTGCGAGCGGTTCGGGCGAAGAAGGTGGCCGTCGTCGAGGCGCACCTGGTGATTGGCAGTACAACGCCACACCGTCTGTATCGCATCGTGCAAATGAGCAACCGGCGGGACCATGTCCACCCACCCCTGGAGTTCACCCAGAACGACCGCAGCCGGGCGCTCGCGCGCAGCGTTCTAGGTGCTTATGTGGCAGAAGGCTGCTTGGACGAGAAAACTGCCGAGGTCCTGTCCGGCGCCGCCCCGGTCACCGAGCTGCCAGGTGTGCCGAGCGATGCCACGGTGAGTGAACTCCGGGACGTGCGTTCCATGATGCTGCTGCGGGAGCTCTTCCCGAGGGACCGCGAAAAGCGGTTTCTGATCCGGCGGGTACTGAGCGAATCGCCGCCCTCGCAGCTCACCGCTGTGGAAGTCAACCGACGCGCCCGAGCGTGGTCGGCTCTGACTTCGGAGAGTTATCCCAAGGCGTGGAATCCGCGCATCGGAGAAATGTTCCAGGCATCGGACGTGCGCGAGGGCATCGACGTCTCGTCCCGCCGGTTGCCCGATCTGCTTCAGCTGGCTGAGACGAGCGACGAGGCGTTCGAAGAGCTGGTGAGTTACCGTGCCGCGCATTGGCTGGCGGCGTTCGGCATCATCGACGCCGACCGAGGCTCGCTTGCCGGCCAGAAGACGGACGACGACGACGGCACGGAGGCGACCAGGGTACGGCGCACCGTGCGCAACTCCCTCAACGCCCTACGAAACAACAACAGGATCCAAGCAGTCGCCCTGCTGAGAGAACTCGCCCTGGCGATGGACGAGGACGACCGGCCACCGAGGAAGGTGAGCCCCACCGGGGAGCAACTGGTGGAGCCGATGAAGAGCGCGTGGTTCAACCGCGAGTTCCCCAAGGAAACCGGCAAACGACCCAGCAAGGCGAGGGTCCCTTCCGCGCGCTCCGCCCCAGCGGGGAACGGGGCGGCGGCGACCGGCAGGCCGCGTACGGTCGCCTCACCCGCCCCGGCCGCTCTGCCCGTGGTCTCCCCGGTGCCGGTACCCCCGGGCTCGGCCGTCTCCACCCCCCCTGCGCCCGCCGCGGAAGGAGGGGGACCGGACCCCTCCCCGACGAGCGGAGCGCCGTTCACGTCCGGAACCCACGGCACGGAGCCCGCTGCCGAGAGCGATCCGGAGCCCACGGCGACCGGGCCTGCCGCTCTCTCCGTACAAGGCGTTCCGAGCCTTGCGCAATGGGCCGAGGACGTGCAGTCAAAGGTCAGCGGACTGCTCGACGAGGCGCGCCAGGCCAGAGAACTCCTGGACCGGATGGCCGAAAGGGCGGGCCAGGAAGGGGTGTCCTTCGTGTTCAGCCGGGAGCAGGCCGACGGCATCGCCCGAGAGGTGCCGCGGGCCCTCCGAGCGCTCCGCGAACTCCCGGAACTCGTTGAAGCACTGACAGAGCCCGGCGAGTGATGCGCCACCCCGTGGAGCAAGGACGCGATCCAGTACTCAGGCCGGCCGCAGCCACACCGTCGCCAGGGGCGGCAGGGTCAGCCGGAGACTTGCCGGGTGTCCGTGCCAGGCATGGGGCTCGGGCTTGAGCACGTCCGGATGGGTGACCCCGCTGCCGCCGTAGCGCGCGGCATCGGTGTTGAGCACCTCCACCCACGCCGGTACGTCCTCCGGCACCCCGAGCCGGTAGTCCGTGCGGACCACCGGGGCCATATGGGAGACGGCCAGCAGCGGATTGCCGTCGGCGTCGAGGCGCAGGAACGCGAAGACGTTGTCGTCCGCCGCGTCCCCGGTGACCCACTGGAAGCCCGCCGGGTCGGTGTCCCGCTGCCACAGGGCGGGGGCGGCCCGGTACAAGGCGTTCAGATCCCGTACGAGATCCCGTACGCCCCGGTGGTCGGCCTCGGCGCCGTAGGACGGGTCGAGCAGCCACCAGTCGGGGCCGTGCACCTCGGACCACTCGGCGCCCTGGGCGAACTCCTGCCCCATGAACAGCAGTTTCTTGCCGGGGTGGGCCCACATGAAGCCCAGGTAGGCGCGGTGGCCCGCGCGCTGCTGCCACCAGTCGCCGGGCATCTTCGAGACCAGGGACCGCTTGCCGTGCACGACCTCGTCGTGGGAGATGGGCAGGACGTAGTTCTCGCTGTACGCGTACACCATCGAGAAGGTCATCTCGTGGTGGTGGTACTTGCGGTGTACCGGTTCATGGCTCATGTACTGCAGCGAGTCGTGCATCCAGCCCATGTTCCACTTCAGGCCGAAACCGAGCCCGCCGAAGCCGCTCGGGCCCTTGTGGTGGGTGGGGCGGGTGACGCCGTCCCAGGCCGTCGACTCCTCGGCGATGGTCACCACGCCCGGGCAGCGCCGGTACACCGTGGCGTTCATCTCCTGCAGGAAGGCCACCGCGTCCAGGTTCTCCCGGCCGCCGTGCTCGTTCGGGGTCCACTGGCCCGGCTGGCGCGAGTAGTCCAGGTAGAGCATGGAGGCGACCGCGTCCACGCGCAGGCCGTCGATGTGGAACTCCTCGCACCAGTACACCGCGTTGGCGACGAGGAAGTTGCGCACCTCACGGCGGCCGAAGTCGAACTCCAGGGTGCCCCAGTCGGGATGCGCGGCCCGCAGCGGGTCGTGGTGCTCGTACAACGGGCGCCCGTCGAACTCGGCCAGCGCCCAGTCGTCGCGCGGGAAGTGCGCCGGCACCCAGTCCATCAGCACGCCGATGCCGGCCTGGTGCAGCCGGTCCACCAGGTACTTGAAGTCGTCCGGGGTGCCGAGCCGGGCTGTCGGGGCGTAGCAGCCGGTGACCTGGTAACCCCAGGAGCCGCCGAAGGGGTGCTCGGCGACCGGCATCAGCTCCACGTGGGTGAAGCCCATCTCTCGTACATACGAAGGGAGTTGGTCCGCGAGCTGGCGATAGTCCAGGCCGGGGCGCCAGGAGGGCAGGTGGACCTCGTAGACGGAGAACGGGGCCTCGTGCACGGGGGTGTCGGCCCGGTGCGCCATCCACTCCGCGTCGTCCCACTCGTGGTGCGAGGCGTGCACGATCGACGCGGTGGCGGGCGGAGCCTCCGTACGGCGGGCCAGTGGATCGGCGCGCAGGGTGTGCGAGCCGTCCGGGCGGGTGATCTCGAACTTGTACGCCTCGCCCTCGCCGACCCCCGGCACGAACAGCTCCCACACCCCGGAGGAGCCCAGCGAGCGCATCGGAAAGCCCGTCGCGTCCCAGAAGTTGAAGCCACCCGCGACCCGTACGCCCCGCGCGTTTGGCGCCCACACCGCGAACCGGGTGCCGGTGACACCCTGCTGGGCGGTGACATGGGCGCCGAGCGCCTGCCACAGCTGCTCGTGCCGGCCCTCACCGATCAGGTGCAGATCCAGCTCGCCCAGCGTGGGCAGGAAGCGGTAGGGGTCCTCGGTGTCCAGGACGTTCCCCTCGTACGCCACCAGCAGCCGGTAGTCCGGTACGTCCGCGAGCGGCAGTGACCCCGAGAAGAACCCCTCGCCGTCGTCGTGCAGCTCGGCGCGCAGGTCATCGGTGACGACCGTGACGGACAGCGCGTACGGCCGGAAGACCCGGAAGGCGACGCCTCCCTTCACCGGGTGGGCGCCCAGCACGGAGTGCGGGTCGTGATGGGTGCCGTGCAGCAGCCGCTCGCGGTCGGCGGGAGGGACGGCGGTGTCCGGGGTGTGCTTCGAGGGGGCCGGCTTCTTGGTCGTCACGGACGAGCCTCCTGGTCTTCACGCGGCGAGGCGACGGATCGCCGAGAGCGGTACGGGGAGCCAGTCGGGGCGGTGCCGGGCCTCGTAGACGACCTCGTAGACCGCCTTGTCGGTCTCGAAGGCCCGCAGCAGCACCGGATCGGTGCGCGGGTCGCGGCCGGCCACCTCCGCGTACCCGGAGCAGTAGGCGGCCCGGCAGACGCGCGCCCAGTCCGGGGCGGGCGGACTCACGGAGTGGGCCGCGTAGTCGAAGGAGCGGAGCATGCCCGCGATGTCCCGCACCGGCGGCTGCGGCATGCGCCGTTCGGCCGCCGGCCGGGCCGGCTCTCCCTCGAAGTCGATCAGCGACCAGTCTCCGCAGGCCGAGCGCAGACACTGGCCGAGGTGCAGATCGCCGTGGATCCGCTGGGCCGTCCAGGTGCGGCCCTCGGTGGCCAGGCCGGCCAGCGCCCGGTAGGCCGAGCGCAGCCCGCTCTCGTACGGCCGCAGTGCCGGCACCGCCTGGACGGCCGCCTCCAGCCGCTCGGTCATTGCCTCGACCAGCGACTGCAGCTGGGCGTGGCCGAGAGTGACCGTCGGCAGGGCGCGGGCGAGCGAGGTGTGCACCTCGGCGGTGGCGCGGCCCAGCGCCCGCGCCTCGGCGGCGAAGTCCTCGCCCTTGGCCAGTTCGCGCAGCGCCAGCTCCCAGCCGTCACTCGCCCCGCTGACGAAGGGCTGGAGTACCGCCAGGACGTACGACTGCGCGTCCACCTCCGCATGCAGCCAGGCGGTCGGCGCGGGCACCCGGGGGCAGCCCTCGCGGGCCAGTGCCAGGGGTATCTCCAGGTCGGGGTTGACGCCGGGCACCACACGGCGCAGCAGCTTCAGGATGAACGTATCGCCGTAGACCACCGACGAGTTGGACTGCTCGGCGGTCATCAGCCGGGCCACCAGCCCGGCGCGGATCTCCTGACGCGGGTCCCGATCGAATCGCAGCCCGCCGATGCGGGCCCGGGTGCGCAGGGCCTCCAGCAGCACTTCGGCGGGCCGGGGGTCGTACAGGGCGTCGTACACCGTGCGTCCGGCGAGCGGGCCCTTTTCCAGATGTCCGATCAGCGCGGGCGCGAGCCGGGGCGGCAGCGCCTCGCGCACGCCTATGAGGAGCTGGTAGCAGTCGCCCGGATGGGGCTCGGCGCCCAGGGCGGACGGCTGGTGGACGCGCAGGAGCAGGTGGTAGAGGCCCAGCCGGCCGTCGGGCGGCAGCAGTTCGGTGGCGGCCACGGGGGTGAACCCGGTGACCGGGCGGCCCTTGCCGGCGAACCAGCGCTGCCTCGGCAGCCACTCGCGCAACAAGGGGTCCAGGGAAGCCAGGAGCGAGGTGGTGGTGCCGGATGAGGTGACCGTTTCCGCCATGGGCGTCACGTCCTTTCCCCGGAGCGCGAGGGGGGTATCACTTGTGCGTGCCCCGGGTGGGGCGGGAGAAACCGCCCCACCACCAGGGTTCTACGCCGCGTTCCGGCGCAACCGGAACCAGTAGAAGCCGTGCCCCGCGAGGGTGAGCAGGTACGGCAGCTCGCCGATCGCCGGGAAGCGGACCCCGCCGAACAGCTCGACGGGGTGCCGCCCGCCGAACCGGCTCAGATCCAGCTCCGTGGGCTGCGCGAAGCGGGAGAAGTTGTGGACGCACAGGACCAGGTCGTCCCCTCCGTCCTGTGAGAGGGGGGCTTCGCGGAGGAAGGCGAGGACGGCCGGGTTGGAGGACTGCAGCTCGTTGTAGGACCCCAGTCCGAAGGCGGGATTCTGCTTGCGGAT